>JASBSO010000139.1 GCA_030148905.1 Kordiimonadaceae bacterium
ACGCCTTCGCGGCTGACATCGCCGCCGCGCGCATCCTGACGGGCGCAGATTTTGTCGATTTCGTCCAGAAACACGATGCCGTTCTGCTCCACCAGGTCGATCGCCGTGCGCGAGACATCCTCGTCGTCAACCAGCCGGTCGGCCTCCTCGTCCATCAGGACCTCATAGGCGTCTTCAACCGTCATGCGTTTTTTGGTGGTGCGCCCGCCAAAGGCCTTGCCCATGATATCGCCGAGATTGATCATCCCCACCGACGCACCCGGCATCCCGGGGATGTCGAACTGCGGCATGTTTGATGCCGGGTTGTCCTGCACCTCGATGTTAATCTCCTTGTCGCCCAGCTCGCCCGCGCGCAGTTTTTTGCGGAAACTGTCGCGCGCCGCGCTTTCGCCCGTGCCCACCAGCGCATCCAGCACGCGGTCTTCCGCCGCCAGTTCGGCCTGCGCCGTCACCTCGCCGCGGCGACGCTCGCGCACCATCAAAATGGCGCTTTCGATCAGGTCGCGGATGATCTGTTCCACGTCGCGGCCAACATAGCCAACCTCGGTAAATTTGGTCGCCTCCACCTTGATGAAGGGAGCCTGAGCCAGCTTGGCAAGACGGCGCGAAATTTCAGTTTTGCCGACGCCGGTAGGCCCAATCATCAGGATATTTTTCGGCAGCACCTCGTCGCGCATCTGGCCCTCAAGCTGCTGGCGGCGCCAGCGGTTTCTGAGCGCCACCGCAACGGCGCGCTTGGCGTCGGACTGTCCGATAATATAACGATCAAGCTCGCTGACGATTTCGCGCGGGGAAAAACTGGTCACTGAATACTGTCCTTAGTCGGTTTGGCGTGAAGCCATCTGGCCGGAATGGGGTGGCCTTAAGCGGTTTGGTTTTGGTCTTTTGGGGTGCTGTCCATCGCTTCCAGCACCAAACTGTCATTGGTGTAGACGCAAATTTCAGCGGCAATCGCCATCGCCTTGCGGGCAATGGCCTCGGCGTCCAGGTCCTGATCCATCAGCGCCTTGGCGGCGGCGAGCGCAAAATTCCCGCCCGAGCCGATGGCCGCCACGCCCTGATCGGGTTCGATCACATCGCCGTTGCCGGTGACCACCAGCGTCACCTCCTTGTCGGCGACGATCAGCATGGCCTGAAGCTGGCGCAAATATTTGTCGGTCCGCCAGTCCTTGGCCAGCTCGACACAAGCGCGGGTCAGCTGGCCGGGGAAGCGCTCCAGCTTGGCTTCCAGCCGTTCAAACAGCGTGAAGGCATCCGCCGTCGCACCGGCAAAACCGGTGATCACCTGCCCGTCCTTGCCGAGGCGGCGCACCTTGCGCGCACTGCCTTTCATGATGGTGTCGCCCGCCGACACCTGCCCGTCGCCTGCAATAACAACCTGCCCGCCTTTGCGGATCGAACAGATGGTGGTGGCGTGAATTTCAGGCAGCGACATAGAGGGCTCCAGCGGCGATTGACGGATGAAGCCCGGATATAGGCGCGTGCACGCCAGCTTACAAGGTCTGGTCAGGGCGCACGGCGGGTGCTAAGAGGCTCGGCAGATATGTCAGGAGCCAAAGCTTATGCGGACCGCCAGCGTTGAGCGCAACACAAACGAGACCAAAATTACCGTTTCCGTCAATCTGGACGGTAGCGGGGTTTATGACATCTCCACGGGGCTTGGCTTTCTCGATCATATGCTCGAACAGCTTTCCAAGCACAGCCTGATTGATATGAGCGTCAAAACCGACGGCGACCTGCACATCGACGGCCACCACACCACCGAAGACACCGGCATTGCGCTGGGCCTCGCGCTCAAAGACGCGCTGGGCGAGCGGCGCGGTATTGCTCGCTTTGGTGACTGCCTGCTGCCGATGGACGAAACCATGACGCGCACGGCGGTCGATGTATCGGGCCGGCCCTTCCTGGTGTGGCGGGTCGATTTCCGCCGCGACAAGGTGGGCGAAATGGACACCGAACTGTTTCAGGAATTTTTTCGTGCCCTTGCCTTTGGTGCGGGCATTACGTTGCATGTCGACAATCTCTACGGCGAAAACAATCACCATATTGTCGAATCAGCCTTCAAGGCGACGGCCTATGCGCTGCGCCGGGCGATCGAGATTGACCCGCGCAAGGCCGACCAGATCCCGTCGACCAAAGGCACCATCACAGGATAAGCCCCATGCAGACGCTGGTTATTGTCGATTATGGCTCGGGCAATCTGCGCTCGGCGGCCAAAGCGGCGGAGCGTGCCGCCCGCGAGGGCGGAATCGCCGCACAGGTGCTGGTGACCGATGCGGCGGACAAAGTCGCTGCTGCCGACCGGTTATTGCTGCCCGGCGTCGGCGCGTTTCGCGACTGCGCCTTGGGCCTGGCTGCCCGCGGCGGCCTACGCGACGCGATTGCCGAGGCGGTGGAACATCGCGCGGTGCCGTTTCTGGGCATTTGCGTCGGGGCACAGTTGATGGCCCGCGAGGGGCTAGAACATGGTCGCACACCCGGCTTTGGCTGGATCGACGGCACGGTCGCGCCAATTACGCCCGCCGACCGGGCGCTAAAAATTCCGCATATGGGCTGGAACAGCCTGGCCTTTGACGCCGGTGCGGCCACGCACCCGGTGCTGGCGGGATTAGTCGCGGACGATCACGCCTATTTTGTGCACAGCTATCATATTCAGCTGGATGATCCCGCCATGCGGCTGGCAAGTGTGGGGTACGGCGGTGATATCACCGCTATTGTTGGCCGAGACAACATGATCGGCACGCAGTTTCACCCCGAAAAAAGCCAGCAGCTTGGCCTGCGGTTACTCAGCAATTTTTGGCAGTGGAGGCCATAAGCCATGGCGAAGACCATCACCGTTTATCCGGCGATCGACCTCAAGGACGGCCAATGCGTGCGGCTGGTCAAGGGCCTGATGGACCAGGCGACCGTGTTTTCGGACGACCCGGCAGGTCAAGCGCGCGCCTTTCAGGGGGCCGGGTGCCGGTGGCTGCATATTGTCGACCTCAACGGCGCCTTTGAGGGCACCCCGGTCAACGCCGATGCCGTACGCGCCATTCGCGCCGCCACCGACGTGCCGATCCAGCTGGGCGGCGGGATCCGCACGCTGGAGACCATGCAGCAGTGGCTTGAACTGGGCATCACCCGGCTGATTTTGGGCACGCTCGCGGTGCGCGACCCCGACCTTGTGAAGACCGCATGCCGCGAATTTCCCGGCAAGATCGCCGTTGGTGTTGATGCCAAGGGCGGCAAGGTGGCGGTGGAAGGCTGGGCCGAGGCCAGCGAATTGGATATCATTACGCTATCGAAACAATTTGAAGACTGCGGTGTCGCCGCGCTGATCCACACCGATATTGACCGCGACGGGATGCTGTCGGGCGTCAATGCCGAGGCCAGCGCCGCACTGGCCAATGCGGTGTCAATCCCGGTCATCGCATCGGGCGGTGTGGCCGACATCGATGACATTCGCCGCGTGCACGCCGCCGACGTGCTGGACGGGGTGATTACCGGGCGCGCGCTCTATGACGGTCGGCTGGACCTGACCGCGGCGCTCGCGGTGGCCGAAGGGCGCGACCTATGCTGAAAACCCGCATCATTCCGTGCCTCGATGTGGCCGGTGGCCGCGTGGTGAAGGGGGTCAATTTTGTCGACCTGATCGACGCCGGCGACCCGGTGGAACAGGCCAAGGTTTACGACGCCGCCGGGGCCGACGAGCTGACCTTCCTCGACATCACCGCCAGCCATGAAAACCGCGATATCATCCTGGATGTGGTGTCCAAAACCGCCGAGGCGTGCTTCATGCCGCTGACCGTCGGCGGCGGCGTGCGCACGGCAGACGATGTGCGCAAGCTGCTGCTGGCCGGGGCCGACAAAGTGTCGGTGAACACTGCCGCCGTCAAAAACCCGGCGGTGGTCTCAGACCTGTCGGAAAAATTTGGCGCACAGTGCATCGTGGTCGCCATCGATGCCAAGGCGGTGGGCGACGACCGGTGGGAGATTTTCACCCACGGCGGGCGCGAACCCACCGGCATTGATGCTGTCGCCTTTGCCCGCAACATGGCGGCGCGCGGCGCCGGGGAAATCTTGCTGACCAGCATGGACCGCGACGGCACCAAATCGGGCTTCGACACGCGGCTGACCCGCGCGGTGGCCGATGCCGTGCCAGTGCCGGTGATTGCCTCAGGCGGGGTGGGCACGCTCGACCATCTGGTCGCGGGCGTCACCGACGGCCACGCAAGCGCCGTATTGGCCGCCAGCATTTTTCATTTCGGCACCTATTCGATCGAAGAGGCCAAGGCACATATGGCCGCGCGCGGCATCGCTATGCGCCCGCAGTGGAGGCAAACCCCATGACCGACTGGACGATTTTAGACCGCCTGGAAGCCACCCTGCGCACGCGGCAAGGCGCCGACCCGGCCTCCAGCTACACCGCCCAGCTCTTTGACAAGGGCACCGCAAAAATCGCCCAAAAGGTCGGCGAGGAAGGCGTCGAACTGGCGCTCGCCGCCGCCACCGGCGACAAAAACGGCGTTTCAAATGAAGCGGCGGATCTGCTCTATCACATGATGATCCTCTTGCTTGATCAGGGCCTCAGCCTCGGTGATGTGCTGGCGGTACTGGCTGCGCGCGAGGGCACATCGGGCCTTACCGAAAAAGCCAACCGCAGCAAGGGCGGTACCCAGACAGAGCCATGACCACGGGCTACCAACCGGGGCGGATGCACGAAAGGCTGCTGCTGATCGGCCTCATCGGCCTTGGCACACTGACGGGGCTGATGGGCATCGATCTGATCTTACCGGCGGTGCCCGCCCTGCCCGCCGTGTTTTCCACCACCGCCAGCGCGGTGCAGCTTGTGCTGGCGGCTTATGTCCTGGGTACGGCGGCGGGCCTTGCGGTAATCGGCGACCTGGCCGGACGCATGGACCGCGGGCTGCTGCTCACCCTTTCAATGGCCGGGTTCGGCGGGGCAAGCTATGCGGCCACGCTTGCTGGCGATATCGAAACGCTGATCGGCCTGCGCTTTGTGCAGGGCTTTGCGGGCGCGGCCCCCGCCGTAATGGCTCCCGGCCTTATCCGCCGCCTGTTTTCCGAGCGCGGGGCGCTGCAGGCCATCGGCACGCTCGGCAGTGTCGAATCACTGGTGCCGGCCCTCGCGCCCGTGGTGGGGGTGTGGCTATTGACGCTGGGCGACTGGCGACTGTCCTTTTGGGTGTGCGCGGGCTTAGGCGCGGCCTTGTCGGTTGGGCTTTTTGCGATGAAAGGCCGCTTGCCACCGGGCCCGGCGCGCGCCCGCGACGGCAGTTACAGGACGCTTCTTGCCTCAAAACCCTATATGACCACCAGCCTGGCCCATGCCTTCAGCCTGGGGTCGCTGTTGGTGTTTGTGTTTGGTGCCCCTGCCGTGATTGTCACCACAATGGGCGGCACGCTGGCTGATTTTATCCGCATGCAGGTGGTGGGCATTGCCTGTTTTATTCTGGCGGCCAATCTTGCCCCCCGCTTTGCGCTGAAATTCGGCGCGCGGCGCATGATGCTCTTAGGCTCAACCGTGGGCCTGATCGGCTTTGGCCTGCTGATCGCGCTGGCTGTGCGCGCCAATGCCGACCCATTTTGGCTGACCCCAGCCTTTCTGTTTGTCAATCTGGGCTTTGGCATGCGCGCGCCGGTGACCTTCCACCAGGCCATTGTGGCCGCAGGCGGCGATGACAATCGCGGCTCGTCGCTTCTGGTGCTGTTGATTATGTTGGTGGCAGGCGCCGGAACAGCGGCTGTGGCGCCGTTGATCGCCCACGGTCTGCTGGCCCTGACCATGGCCGCGCTGGCGCTGCATATCACCGCCATAGCCCTGACGCTTAGCTTGGCGCCCGACGTCACGCTTGCGCGAGAGACGCGCGATTAACCGCCTCACCGCTTGCGATTTTGCTCGTCCGCCATAATATACTACCCATGATGAATTGGGTCACAGTGGGAGTGTCCCCCATGCGCAAAATGTTTTCGGCTCTGATCGCGGTGATCGGGCTTAGTTTTGGGATGATGGCTCAGTCCGCTGAGCTTGGCCCTGCCGTTGGCAGCCAAATCCCCGTTCCGCTGGAAACCGTTGACCTCAACGGCGACAGCCAAAGCTATGACAGCCTGAAGGGCGAAAAGGGTGCCATTTTGGTGTTTTTCCGCTCGGCGGACTGGTGTCCCTTCTGCCAGCGTCAATTGATCGACCTGATGACCATCGATTCCGCCGCTCAGCAGCGCGGCTATCAGATCATCGGGATTTCTTACGATTCGCCCGCCAAGCTGAAAAAATTCGCCAGCTTGCGCGAGGTTCGCTATCCGCTTCTGTCGGACACCGGCTCGGAAATTATCGACGCTTTTGGGATCCGCAACACCGCTTACCGTCAGGGGCATTATGCGCACGGTGTGCCGCATCCTGTGGTGTTTGTGGTGGATGAAACCGGCGTGATTCGTGCCAAGCTGAGCCGCGAAAGCTACCGCGACCGGCCCGAGCCCGAGGCGATTTTGGCGGCTGTTGACCTAATCGAATCCGAGCGCGGTGCGGCGTCTGGCTCGCGCTGAAGGCTGTTGACCCTAGCCCCTGACCATCCGCTCCTTCAGGGCTGCAAGACCGGCGTTTGCCGGCGGTAGCCCAGCGCTTCGGCGATGTGCGCCTTGCCAATCGTCTCCGCCCCGCCAAGGTCGGCTAGCGTGCGCGCTACCCTCAGCACGCGGTGATACCCACGCGCCGACAGCCGCAACCGGTCAATCGCCGCGTCCAAAAGCGCTTTGCCCGCCGCATCGGGGGTTGCCACCGCCTCCAAGAGCGTACCGTCGGCCTCGCTATTGGTGCGTACCGGCGGGTCGCAGTCGATAAAGCGGTCGCGCTGAATGGTGCGCGCCGCTGCAACACGGGCGGCCACCGCCGCCGAGTTTTCGCGCGCAGGCGGAAGCGACAGGTCGGACGCGCTGACCGCCTGCACCTCGACAATCAGGTCAAAGCGGTCATAAAGCGGGCCCGACAGGCGCGCCTGATAGTCCGCCCCGCATTTGGGCGCGCGGCTGCAGGCCAGCGCCGGATCGCCCAGATACCCACACCGGCACGGGTTCATCGCTGCAATCAGTTGAAACCGCGCGGGGTAGGTGATGTGCGCCTCGGCGCGGGCGATCACCGCCTTGCGCGCCTCCAGCGGTTGGCGCAAAGCCTCCAGCGTGGCGCGCGAAAATTCGGGCAATTCATCCAAAAACAGCACCCCGCCATGCGCCAGCGAAATCTCCCCCGGTTTGGCGCGAGCACCGCCGCCGATTAGCGCCGGTTGGCTGGCGCTGTGGTGCGGGTTGCGGTAGGGGCGCGTCGCCGACAGATGCCCGCCCTCCAACTGGCCCGCGACCGAATGGATCATGCTGGTCTCCAAAATCTCCAGCGGATCCATCGGCGGCAACAGGCCCGGCATGCGCGCCGCCAGCATCGACTTGCCCGCGCCCGGCGGGCCGATCATCAACAGGTGATGCCCGCCTGCGGCGGCTATTTCGAGCGCGCGCTTGGCGCTCTCCTGGCCTTTGACGTCCTCAAGGTCAGGATAGGTGACACCGCCGGCTTCCAGCACCGGCTTGGGCGGGCTTAAAACCTGATGACCCTTCAGGTGGTTCACCAGCGCTAGGATATGCGGCGGCGCGATGATATCGCCTGCACCGGCAAAGGCCGCCTCGCCGCCATTGGCCGCCGGGCAGACAAGCTGCAGGTCGCTCTCCCCCGCCGCCATCGCCGCAGGCAGCGCGCCTGAGACCGGGCGAATGGCACCGTCGAGCCCCAATTCCCCCATCACCAAAAGGCCCGAAAGTGCATCGCTCGCGACCGCGCCCATGGCGGCCAACAGCGCCAGCGCAATCGGCAGGTCATAATGGCTGCCTTCCTTCGGCAGGTCGGCAGGCGACAGATTAACGGTAATGCGGTCGGGCGGCAGCGCGAGGCCAATGGCACTGAGGGCCGAGCGGACCCGCTCGCGCGCTTCCGATACCGCCTTGTCGGGCAGGCCAACCACGGTGAAGGCCGGCAGGCCCGACAGCAGCTGCACCTCAACCTCCACCAGCCGCGCGGCGATGCCTTCAAAGGCGACAGTATAGACCTGCGCGACCATGATTCCCCCGATAGCGCCAAACGAACGAGCGCGCACACCCCAAACGCTATGGGGCATTCGGCAAAGGCACAAGAACTATTTCCTGCGCCGGACGCGGATATAAAAGGCGCCGTCGCCGCCGTGGGTGGCATCTGCGGCGCTGAACCCGCTGACGAGCGGTGCCAGTTCAGCCGAGGCCAGCCAGACGGGCAATGCGGTGCGCAGCACCCCACCGCCAAGGTTGAAATCGGACCGGGTGCGAAAGGCGCTGCTGCCGTCATCGCCGCGCTGCGAATAGCGCCGCCCGCCCTTGCCGGTCACCACCAGCACCACTCGCTCGCCGCGGCTGTAGGCGCTGAACAGTGCGGCGCGCAGCTTGGTGTACGCGCTTGCTTGGGTTTCGCCGTGCAGATCAAGTCGCCGGTCGATCGCCTGCTTGCCGCGTGCGATCGCCTTGTGCGTCCGACGGTCGAGGCTGGCGGGGATATCTGTGGGCGCAAGGCTTGCGGCCTCAGCCGCGGCGTCTGGCGTGCGGTTCACCCGTAATATGGCGTTGCCCGCCGGGCTAAGCCTGGGGGCCTCAGCCGGGGTTCGCCCGTCAAGCGGCGTGATCTGCTCGGTAAACGCATCCCACAGCGCCCGGTCGCCGGGGCTGAGCCCACCCCCAGTGTTCGTTGGAGCAGGCTGCGGGTCGCCCTGTTTGCGCCGCGCCACTTAGCGCGCCCGGTCTGTGCCCGCTGCGGGGCCGAGGGTTTTGGGCAGCAGCACAAAATACCGCCCGCGGTTCGCCATACGCCCGGCAATGGCCCGCGCCCGGTCACCCATACCCCAAAACACATCACCGCGAATTTCGCCGCGAATGGCGCCGCCGGTGTCCTGCGCCACCATCAGCCGCTGAAACGGAACAGGCGGCTCGGCCGGGGCCTCGACATTGGGCCGGGTGGTGACCAGATAAACGGGCGCGTGCAGCGGTAATTTGGTGCGGTCCACCGCCAGCGAACGCTCGGCCGTCAGTGGCACCCCCGCCGAGCCCGACGGCCCGTCGCTGCGGTCATCTTCAAGCGAGAAAAACACAAAGCTGCGGTTCTGGTTCATCACCGCCTCGGCTTCGTCGGGGTTTTCGGCGAGCCACTTGCGGATTGCGGGCATCGAAATGCCGTCGGGGGCGAGCGCCCCCATGTCGCGCAGCACGCGGCCAATCGCCACATAGGCGTGCCCGTTCTGCGCGGCATAGGCCACCCGCACGCGCCGCCCGTCGTCCAGCTCGATCCGGCCCGAGCCCTGAATATGCAGCACAAAGGCGTCGACCGGGTCATCCACCCACACCAGTTCCAGCCCCTGGCCCGCAAGCGCGCCCGCCGAGATGGCCGCCCGGTCGTCAAAGGGTTGCAGACGGCCACCGACGACCCGGCCCGCCACGCGTCGGCCCTTCAGGTCGGCGCGAAAGGCGCCAAGTTCGACCATCACCAGGTCGCTGGGGCGGCCATAAAGCGGCACCGAATAGCGCGCGCTTTGGGTCAAAGAGCCCTTGAGGACCGGTTCAAAATAGCCGGTAAACAGGCCCTCGGTTTTGCCGCCAAGCGACACCGCATACGGGGTGAAATGCTGACGCAGCACCGCGCGCACCGCGCCGTGGCTGGCGGCTTCTGGGTCAAGGTCGAGCACCGCCTCACACGCGGTTGCCCAATCGCCCGCGCGCCCACCGACACCGGGGCCGGTCAAAAGGCGCGTCGCGGGCATGCGGCTAAGCGCCGCGCAGCTTTTTTGCAGGGCGGGCAGGGCCGCGCGCACCGGGTCGGCACCGAAGCCGGGCAGGTCGCTATAGTCAACCGGTGTGAAATGCAGCCGCTCGGGCAGGCTTGTGTCGGGGCTGAGGTCCAGGCGCGACAGCACAACAGCCAGCACAAGCAATCCAAAGACCGCCAACAGCAACAGCAGCAGACCGGTCGAGGATGGGCCCGAGGGTGTGCGCGCCTGCGGCATAGGCGGGCGGCCTGGCTATGCCGAGCGGGTGGCGATCAACAGCCAGTTGGGGCTGCGCGAGCGCGTGTCGCGCGAGAAGGTCCAAACATCCTTGACGGTCACCGAGTCAGACATGTTGCCGTCGATAACCGTACCGTCCGCATCGCGGGTCACGGCGATCAGGTCGGTGGTGAACTCAACCGTGATTTCGGCGTTGCGGCCGGACATAGCGGCTTCAAGAATGTCGGACTTTTCAATGTCCAGCACGCGATTGTCGACGCTTTGGCCCGCGTCCTCGCGGGCGGCGATGGCGGCATCGAATTGATCGAACACATCGTCTGACAAAAAGTCTTTCAGCACCGCGCGGTCGCCCGCCCAAAAGGCTTCCAAAATCATCCGGTAGGCCGATGTGGCGCCGTCGATAAAGGTGCCGGGGTCGAAGCTGGAATCGGCGCGGCGAATAGCCGACAGGCCCTGGCGCACGGCCGGGTCACCCGACAGATCAACAACGGTGCCGCGCGGGCCGTCTTCGTCAAGCGGGCGACCATATGCGTCGGTGGGCTGCTCGGGCATGCGCGGGGCAGGCACATCATCGCGGCGCATCCCGCCCGGCATCGGCTCGTCGCCGGTTTTTTTGCCAAGCTCAGCCCGCAGCCGCAGGATGATAAATCCTGCGATCATCGCTAAAATGACAATATCAAAGGCTTCCATACCTGCTGTTCCGTCACCTGTTTCGTGTGCGCGTGTCTGTGTTATCGTACTGCCGCCTGATCATGTCTGGGTCATATCACAGAGCCATGCCCTTGTCATAGGCAGCATGTCTCTTACATGGAGGAGGTGCGCAGAGAAAGCAAGGGCTCGACAAAGGGCCTTTTGGTCACAAAGCTGTGGCACGAGGTCGCAAAGGAGCCGGTATGGGGTGCCTCATTTTCTTGATTTTGATCACCATCCCGGTGGCTGAGCTTGCGGTTTTGATCGAAGTGGGCGACGCCATTGGTGCCTTTCAAACCGTTGCCGTTTGCATGCTGACCGCAGCGGTCGGCTTGGTGATCGTGCGGGCCCAGGGGCTGGATATGCTGCGCACCGCGCAGGCGCAAATCGACCAGGGCGCCACCGAAGCGCTGGCCAAGGATGCTCTCAACGGGCTGTTTTTGCTGCTGGCTGCGGTATTTCTGATGATTCCGGGGTTCATGACCGACGGGGTTGGGTTTCTCTTGTTGGTACCCCCCTTGCGCCGCAGCCTTGCCAGCCATGTGCATTTTGTGCCGGGGTCGGTGGTGCATTACCGCGCCTGGACATCACGGACGACCCATCACAGCGGCGATATCGACGGCGAGTACCGCGACGTCTCGCAGAGCGGGACGGACGACGACCGACCCAGCCTTTCTGCACACAAAGGCTCAGAGCCCGAAAAAAGCGAAGGTGAGGAGCCATAGGCGGACAAATTGGCTGTTGTGCTGGGCTGCGCAGCATGCTAGCCGTCCCGGTCAATGCTGCGGCAGTGGTTTCTGCTGGTCGCAGCCTTTCAATCATCCATGCTGGCGGCTGTCTCGGGAAGGCCCGATTTGGGGGGTGCCAGCAACA
>JASBSO010000043.1 GCA_030148905.1 Kordiimonadaceae bacterium
TCAATATGGTGGGTCTATTTCAGCCGAGCACGGCATTGGCCGGATGAAAAAAGATGCGCTTTTGCAGCATGCCGACCCCGGCAAACTGGCCGCGATGCGCGCGGTCAAGCATGCGCTGGACCCCGACCGGATTATGAACCCCGGTGTTTTGATTTAAGCATCGAAAATTGCCGGAAAGCGGGCGTTAAATCCGCATGATGGCGTCGCCGAAATGCTCCAGGTCCACCTGATCCACCCACAGATGCGGCGCGAGGCGGATGGTCTCGCCGCGGGCGGTCACCGCCACGCCCAGATCCTGCAGCCGGGCAGCGATCTGCGCAGCATCAGCGCCGACAAAAAGCCCAAGGATATTGGCGCTGCGATGCGCACAGTGCGCGGGCTTCAAGCCTGCCCGCTCTGCCGATACGGCAAGGGCTGCGGTCACATCCCGCAGGCGCAATTCAATCTCGCCAGCGGCAAAACGGTCGAGCCATGCCAGGCCGTCTTCCAGTACCGGCATTAGGTGGAAATTAGACTTTTCGCCCACATCGAAACGTCGGGCACCGGCTTGGTAACCGTCTTGGTAATCAACCAAACGCCGGAAATCCTCCGAGCCCCTGCGGGCGATCCAGTTTTCTTCCAGAGGGATGCCGTCCAGATGGCGGTCGGCCACATATAAAAACCCCGTGCTGTAGGGCCCCATCATCCATTTATAGGATGCGACCGCAACAAAGTCGGGGTCACAGCTGGCGACGGAAAACGGCACCGCGCCGAGCGACTGCGTCAGGTCCAGAACAAGCTGTGCGCCTGCCGCCTTGATCGCATCACCGACCGCTGCAAGGTCAATTTGCAGGCCCGTCGACCAATGCACCTGCGGGATGGCGGCAATCGCCAAGCGGTCTTGCAAGGCCGCGATTTGCGACAGAATCGCTTTGGTCCAATCCTGATCGTCTGGCGCTTGAACGGTGATGATCTCGGCGTTGGTCTCTGCCGCCAGGCGGCGCCATGGATAGATGTTGGACGGAAATTGGTCGGCTAAGACCAAAATCGCCTGCCCCGCAGCCAGACGCAGATTACGCACCGCGATGCTAAGGCCGTAACTGACCGACGGCACAAGGGCAATATTATCGCTTTGCGCGCCAAAAAACTGCGCTGCACGGGCGCGGACGGCCTCGCTTTGGGTGAAAAAATCCACCTGACGCACATCCCAGGGCTGCGACATCCGCACAGCGGCCTCTTGCGCGATGGCAACCTGGCGATGCGTCAGCGGAGTCATATAGGCCGCGTTCAGATAACACAGGTCGCGCGGGATATCGAAGTCAGCGCGGTAGTCGGTCACGGCCCTTCCCCCTTATGGCCCTCTTTCTATGCGGCACTCAGCGCCGCTGAAGATAGAGTGTATACGCCTCGCGTAAGGTTTTGACCATCGGGCGCGACAACCCGGCACGGCCCAGCCATTCGGTCATCAGGTGCACATGGCCCGACTTGATTGGCGGCAAAATTTCCTCAAGATCACGGTCAAGCAAAACAGCAATGGCCGCTGCGAACAGGCGAATGTGCCCCTTTTGGATATAAGAGAGCAAAATATCGGCGTTCAGCTCTTCAATATCTTTCAATTGATGCAGATAGCTGTCGATTTCCTCGCTCGTTGACTTTTCCAGTGCCTGTGCAAATACGCTGCGATGCGCAAGCGAAGTTAAATAGCTGGCATAGTCGGTCGACAGATTGAAGCTTTTGACCAAATGTTCGGCATATTGGCGCGAAATCTTAAAAATGATGCGGTCAATGATGCTCGCAGGCAAATCCGCACGGCTTGCCATGGCCTCCATCAGTGACTGCACTTCGGGGAAACGGTCCACAACCCGTCCGGCAATACGCTCGGACATTTCGGCGGTTTCGTTGCGCACCAGCGTTTCAACGGCGGAGACCGTGCCCACATCCGAGATGGCATAGGCCACAACTTCTGCCAGATATTCGCGCGATGCAATGGCCTCTTGTGCGGTTTCACTGCATTGTCGCGCAATTTTTTCCAGAAAAGCGTCCGAGATCGCCGCCGAAGCGATCAGAAACGGGGTTGCAACCTGGTCAATGTCCTGCGTGACGCGTTCGATAATGTCTTGCGGCAAAAAAGAGCATTGTTTCAGCTCCTTCGCCAGGGCTTCGCGCACCGATACAGACACATCTTCCACCAGAATTCGCGCGAGTTGCAACAGCAACTCACGGTCGTTTTCCACAGGTGTGCGCGACAACAGCCGACCAACTTTTTGGGCAATCTCAACGCGTGCCACTAGGTCGACGTCACGAAGTTCTCGTTCCGAAATAAGATCGGCGGTCATACCCAGCCCCATACACTCAACTCGCTCACTATCCGCCGTGTGGGCTATACACTGCCTCAAAAAAATGAACAGTTCTTTAAGATCGCAATTTCGTGAGGCCCTTCAGACCACTGTCAACTCCTCGCGGAACCTGACGGCATTGGCCTTATAGATGTCGGCCGATAGCTTGATCTGCTCAACAACCGTGTCATCCAGGGTTTTAGCGACGCGCGCGGGCGCCCCGAGAATAAGCGAATTGGGCGGAAAATCCTTACCTTCGGTGATCAGGCTGCCTGCACCTATGATTGAATTTTCGCCGATGCGTGCGCGGTTCATAATCGTCGCCCCCATGCCAACCAAAACCCTGTCGGCAATGGTGCAGCCATGCAGCATAACCTTGTGCCCTACGGTGACCTCTTCGCCGATTGTCAGCGGGCAACCGGGGTCGGTATGCAAAACCGACAAGTCCTGAATATTGCTGCCCTCGCCGATATCGATCCATTCATTGTCGCCGCGTAGAACCGCACCAAACCATATACTGGCCCTCGCCCGAAGGCGCACGCGCCCCATCACGTCGGCAGAGGGCGCAATCCATGTCTGGTCGTCGCTGATTTCGGGGCTATAGTCGCCTAATCGATAAATCATTGCAGCCTTTCCGTTGAGCCAAGCCATCACTATGTCGCACCATCATAGGGCGCTCACCTGCCCAGCACCAGACCTCGATTGGGTCGAAGGCGAGCCGCAATCGCGCCAGTATCACGATATCTATTTCGCGCCCGGACAGGGGCCGGATGAAAGCCGTTTTGTGTTTCTGGACGGTGTGGGCGGCGAGACCATTTGGCGCGAGAAGGCAACCACGGTCATCGGCGAAACCGGTTTTGGCACCGGGTTGAACTTTCTGGTCACCGCACAGCGGTTTTTGGACACCGCACCACCATCGCACCAGCTTGATTTTGTCAGTGCCGAGTGCTTCCCCCTGCGCGCGCCGGATTTGGGGCGCGCCTTGTCTCGCTTCTCCGGCTTTGATGCCATCAAAACCGAGCTGCTGGCAGCATATCCGCCGCCTGCGCCGGGGTTCCACCCGCTGTCGCTGGCCGGGGGGCGCATCCGTCTTTTGCTGCTCTTTGGCGAGGCAACCACCATGTTTGCGGACCTGCACGGCCAGGTCGATGCCTGGTATCTGGACGGCTTTTCCCCCGCTGAGAACCCCGACATGTGGAGCGCAGCGCTTTGCCAGACCCTGGCTGAAAAATCTGCACCGGGCGCACGGCTTGCTACCTTTACAGCAGCGGGGCATGTGCGGCGCAAACTGGAAGCCGCAGGCTTCGTAGTCGAGAAAACGCCGGGATTTGGCCGCAAACGCGAGCGCATCACCGCGCGGTATGTTTCAAACGGCCCGGCGTCGCCCGAACCCCGTTGGTGGCATGTGCCACCGACTATACGCGGCCCAGTGGCGATTGTCGGCGGCGGCATATCCGGATGTATGCTGGCTGACCAGTGCCAGATGCGCGGGCTTGATCACAAGGTTTTTGATGCCCCGAAACCTCAAACAAGCCCGGCGAGCCATGTCCCTGCCGCGGTTATTGCGCCGCGCTTTCAGCTTGATGCGAATGCGCCCGCGTCAGCCTTGTTGACGAGCGCATATATTGCGGCGGTCAACACACCGGCCTACCGGCAGCACCGGCATGAACCTTACGGCCTTCGGCTGGCGGGAAAGGATGCCAAAGAAACCGAGCGCCTAGCGCGCCTGGTTGATGCCTGCGCATGGGGCGATGACTGGATCAAACAGCATGGGGATAGCGTTTGGCTTCCGCAAAGCGGAAGTTATGACAGCCGTGCGATTTTGCATGCCTTGGCAGCCCCGACACCCGCAAATATTCAGGACATAGAGCGCAGCCGCGATCACTGGTGGCTGCACGCAAAAGACGGCACGCGGCACGGACCATATGGCCATGTGGTGTTCACCCAGGGTGCCGCGCCTTCGCTCTCCCCCGCGCTTGATCTTGCCGTGCGCCGCCAGTGGGGACAGACGGCCTATGCCACCTATGCAGGCACGCCCGAGGCCTGGTCGGGTGGCGGCTATATAAGTGCCGCCCAAGCGGACAAAAACGGCCTGCGCGTGATCGGGTCAACCCGGTCAAACCAGGCGCTGTCTGATTTTGACCCAGAGGCATTGCTGCGCCGTTTCCCACGCCCTGTGCGCAAAGGCCTGCGGCTCGAGCCTGACACGCCATATTTTACCGGTGTGCGTGCCAACACGGCCGACCATTTGCCCCTCATGGGGCCGCTTTTGGATGAAACAGCCTTGGCAGAGGTCTATGCCGACTTCGCATATGACCGAACCCGGCATCCCAATACGGCACCGCCTTGGGCACCGGGCCTGTGGGCGCTTGGCGGAATGGGGTCAAAAGGCTTTCAGTTCGCACCGCTTTTTGCCGCAACGCTCGCCGCGATGATTGCGGGCGCGCCCTTGCCCGTTCCCACTCAGGCCCTGGCCTATATGCACCCCAGCCGGTTCGCGGTCAGGGCGCTCATTCGGTCATAGCCAGTTGTGTCGGCATTTTAAGGCTTTGCTAACGAACGCTGACTTAGGCTGCGACAGGGACGAGACTGGGCCAACAACATGATGAAACAATTCTTGTGTCTATACATTGCCATTGGAGCGCTTGTGCCGCTTTGGATTGTGACACTGCCGACCGAGCAAGACCGGCGCATTATGATTGTGATGGACCCGCGCATGGAACGCACTAGTGTCATCCGGACAATAACGGATGCAGGGTACCGGCTTGTTGGCTTTGGACGTTTCCACTCGATGGTGATTGTTGAACGCGGTTTCGACAATGCTGCTATAACACGGCACAAGAATGTGACGGGTGCGTGGTTTGCCGTGCGGGCTGCATGGCTTTATGGCTGTGCCCCGACTTCGGACACGCCCCGCTTTGGCCTAACGACTGCCCAAGTAATGATGACTGATTTGGATAAGGATGTCGCCTCATGGACATGACCAACGAAAGCGAACTTCGCGGCATTGCTGCGCGGTTTATGTGCTATTTTCTGCTTGCCCATATTCCGGCAGCCTTTGTCGTTGGCTATTTGATCGACTCGCCGCATATCTGGCCTGTGACCATAGGCGTGGCGGTTTTTGCAGGCATCGCCTGCGCCGTCCACTGGCAAACGCAAAACCCAGAGATATCCAAACTGTTTTTCGCCGCAAGCATCATGCTGATCACCAGCCTGTTTGTTGCACTCTTTGCCGGGCATCCCTGGCAAATCGATGTGCATATGTATTTCTTTGCCACACTGGTGATTCTGGCACTGTTCAACTGCCCGCATGTGATCGGCGTGGCGGTTGGCGTTATTCTTGTTCATCACCTGGTGATGAACTTTGTCGCGCCCAGTTTTGTTTTTCCTGAAGGGGCAAGCATTATCAGAGTATTGATGCATGCCGGTGTGTTTGCCGCCGAAGCGGCGATGCTTGTTTTACTGGCACGAACCAGTTCTACCGTCATGGCCGAAGCCCGCGCCTCGCGTGATGAAGCCGAAAGTGCCCGCCGCGACGCCGAACAGGCTGCCGCCGACGCCGACGCCGCCCGCAAGGACGCCGAGCACAATCTGCGCGAGGTTGACGAAGCCCGCAAAGCCACTGAAACCGCCAAAGCCGAGCAGGAAAAACTTGTCGCAGAGCGGCGCGAGGCCGAAAAACAGCATCTGCGAACCCTTGCCGAAGAGTTTGACAGCTCGGTTGGAGCCATCGTGAAGCAGCTTGGCGAAACCGTTGAACAATTGCGCTCTGGCACGACGGCGCTGTCCGAGCAGTCGGAAAGCGGGCGCGATAATCTGGGTATCGCCATGAAGGCCACGGAAAATGCCTCGGGCAATGTGCAAACGGTTGCCGCAAGCGCCGAGGAATTGTCAGCGTCGGTGTCAGAAATTTCGGGCCAGGTTGCCCAGTCCAGCCAAATCGCGCAGGACGCGGTAAAACGCAGCCAGGATACCAGCAGCAATGTGCAAAAGCTGTCTGAACAGGCCGACAATATCGGCGCTGTTGTCGCCTTGATTTCTGACATTGCGGAGCAAACCAACCTGCTGGCGCTCAATGCCACCATCGAAGCCGCACGCGCGGGCGAGGCCGGCAAAGGCTTTGCGGTTGTCGCCAGCGAGGTCAAATCGCTCGCCAGCCAATCGGCCAAGGCAGCAGAAGACATTCAAAGCAATATCGTTTCCATGCAGCAGGCAACCAACAGTTCGGTGGAATCGATCACATCGATCATCGACGTGATCAGCACGCTGTCGTCGGGTGCAACGGCCATCGCCGCCGCTGTTGAAGAACAGGACGCCGCCACGCGCGAGATTGCCCGCAGTGCCCAACAAGCCTCGTCCGACACGCAGGAAACCAGCGGCACCGTGCACGAGGTCAGCGAGTCTGTCCGGCGCACCATGCAGGTCACCGACGAACTGGCCATGGTTGCAGAACGGTTTCAGGAACTGGCGCAGGAACTGGACACCGGTGCACGCGGGTTTGTAGACCGCCTAAGGACTTAGGCGCGGCATCAGGTGTTCAGCAGCCGCTCGTGCGACAAACGCCGCGCCGTGAGGGACAGCAAAACCGCTGTCCCCAACAGGGCGACACCCGCCGAAATGACGAACAAACCGCCCAGAAACTCGCCGCGGAACAAGGTGGCGGACAGGCCCTCCATATTGGACAGCATCGGCAGATAGTTGGCCCCCTCTGGCAGTTTGTCGCTGCCATAGATTTTGACATAGGCGATCATCATCGGTGCCATCAAAACCAGGCTCATATAAGACTGGCCTTCTTTGAAGCTTTTCACCGAAATGCTGATCAGCACTTGAAGCGCAGCGGCAAACAGCGCCAATGGCAGCATCTGCAAAATCGCCAGCAGAATATTGACCGGGCTGGTGTTGATAATGATCGGGAAAATGTCCTGCGGCATGAACAACAGCAGGACAGACATGCTCATCAACGATAAGACTGCGCCCGTCATCCCGAAGGTTGCCACCATCAAAAATTTGCCCAACACCAACGCCCACGCAGACACCGGTTGGGCGATCAGCGTTTGCAAGCTTTGACGCTCGCGCTCGCCAGCCAGGGTGTCGACGGCCACGCTCATACTGGATGCAAAAGGGGCCAACAAAAAGATCATGACAAAGCCATCGGTCAAGATTTGCGCGCCGAGGCTTTTTTCAGAAATGTCATGCATTTCCACCGTGAACGGGGTGGCCAGCACCAGCGGCACTCCGCGCACAATGAACCGCGTAGACGCGACAACGCGCCCATAATTGGCAATGGCCGCCTGAACGGCTTCGCTATCGCTGATTTTGGCGCGGCTGGATGCGTTTTGGAACAGCGATAGCGCGATCGGCTCGGCCCGGCTCAACTGGTCCTGAAACGCCTCTGGGATCACCAGCAGCCCGGCGTCTGCGTCTTTGGGGATGCGGATACTATCGGGCGACAATGCAGCAGGCGCTTCAACGGGGCGGATATCAAAGCCGGCATTGCGTAAATGCACCACCAGCCCAGGGGCGGCGTCGGCATTGGCAACCGCAAGCGGGGTCAGCTCGCCGCTGTCGCGGTCGTCAGAGATCAAAAAAGCGATGACCAGCATGAAAATGGGCGTGACAAACACAAAGGAAAACGCCGCCATCAGCATGCGACGATCGCGCACCATGTCTTTCATTTCTTTTCGGAAAACGGTCCAGACCAAGGGGTTCATGCGGCATACTCCTTGTCCATACCCGTCAATTTGACAAAAGCATCTTCAAGATTAGCGGTGCCCGCCTGTGCAACCAGGTCCTGCGTGCTGCCCTCGGCGCAAACTTTTCCACCTGCAATCATAATGATCTGGTCCGAGACCGCCTCCACCTCGGCCATCACATGGCTCGACAGCAGGACACAGTGCCCTTCGGCGCGCAATTGGCGCAGAATATTGCGCATCAGACGAATGCTCATGACATCGAGGCCGCGCGTGGGCTCATCCAGTACAATATTGGGTGGCCGGTGCACCAAGGTGCGCGCCAACGCCACCTTCATTCTTTGGCCTTGTGAAAAGCCGTCTGTGCGCCGGTCCAAAATATCGTGGATATGCAGCAACTGGGCCGTGGCTTCGATTTGCTGGTGCAGCGTTGCGCCCGCCATCCCGTGCAACTCGCCGTAATACTGCATATGCTCGCGCGCGGTCAGGCGCGGATACAGCCCAAAGGTATCGGGAAAAAACCCAAGCCGTCGCTGCGCCTCAATGGGTGCTTTGCTGACGGTAATGCCATCGATATCAACATGGCCAGCATCAGGTGCCAGCAACCCCGCAATCGCACGAAATGTGGTGGTTTTGCCAGATCCATTGGCCCCCAAAAGCGTGGTGATTTTGCCGTCGTCCGCGCGCAGGGAAACGTCCTGAACCGCTTTGACATCGCCAAAGGACTTGGCGATGTTTTCTACGACAATCATGGCGCCTCTCCTTGGCCTGTTGTGGTGCGCCCATTCTGGTCAATCAGGATCAGTGGAGGTGCCAGATGGCTCGTGCAGTCCAAATCGAGCGCGGCTGGGTCTGCATGGGTAATAAAATCGACAATCGCCGCAGGGGCACAGGCGACGCCGCTCGCATTATGACCGGTGGCGGGGGCAACAAAATGCGCGCTGTTGGGGAAGGTTTTGGCCAGATGTTCGGCATTGGACGGCGGCGTGATCGGGTCGAGATAGCCCGAGATCAACAAGGTCGGCACATCGCCGCCTGCAGCCTGGTGCAGGTCAGACGGCAGGTCTTGTCCGGGTACGCCGTAATCCCAAACCGAACACCATGCGGACCAGATTTTGTAAAAACTGTCCCCGGCAAAACTGCCTTGCCCGCGCGAACGTGCCGCGTTTGCGGTGGTGCGGACCACATCCTCGCCGCAGAGATAGGACAAGGACATTCCGATATAGAGGCCCGCGCCTGGCGTAGACTGACCCAGCGCCACATAGGGTTCCAAGTCCCCATTGTAGGCGGAATCAATAACCAGGGGCAGAAGCGACGCTGTCGTAGGCGCATAGAGCGCTGTACGTAGCGATTCGATTAAGGAAACCGGCTCGATAAGGACGCTCACCGCCTCGCCGCTTAGGCTGTCGGCACCTGAATACACCAACTCACCCGCAGCAGCGCGGTTGATCAGGGTCGTCAGCTTTGCTTCCAGGTCGCCAAACCGTGCCTGACACTCAGCACGCTCGGCGCAGCGGCGCATCAAATGCGTCATCGCACGCCCCGCCGTTTCTGAACTTGTCTCGAAAAGCGGCAAGTCAGCCGGGGCAACACCGTCGAGTGTCAGCGTGCGGACATTCTCCGGAAAGCGGCGATAATAATGTACGGCGGCGCGGGTACCGTAAGAAATACCAAAGAGGTTCAACCTGTCATATCTCAAATGCTGACGCACCGCCTCCAGGTCGGCGGTTGCCGCCTCCAGGTTGAAGGCGCGCGTGTCGACATCGTGTGTGTCGCGGCAGGCCCTGACCGCTGCAACCGTATCGGCCAGGCTGATAGCGTCGCGGCCAAACTCGCATTCGAGCGGGTTTGACCGTCCTGTCCCGCGCTGATCAACCAACACAATATCGCGGTCACGGCGCAGCGGTGCCAGCAATTGGCGAACGGCGGCACCGTGCTCGCTTGCAGCCTGGCCCGGCCCGCCGACCAGAAAAACAATCGGGTCGGATTTTGGCGCTGACGAGGTTGCGGGAATAACCGCATAGAAAATATCAAGCGTTTCGTCCTGCCCGCCGGCAACCGGCTCGCCGTCATACAGGGGGCGTTCAACCGTTCCGCACGGGACCGCGCGGCGCACACCGTCCAGAAAACAGCGTTCCTCCGACGTATCTGCTCCTGCACCAAGGCCAAGGATAAGCGCCGTCAAGACGCTGAGCCCAAGCCGATAAGCTCGTTTTTGCATGCCCCCATACACCCCGTTCAAAAATGTCTATAGTCTTGATTTGGTCAGGAAATTGACCCGTTCAACCCTGGGTACCCGGCTTTTTTTCCACATAGACGGCGACAACCTGATTGCCGCTGCCTTTATAGTCCAGACGCGCAAAACACTGCCGGGCCATCAAAATCCCGCGCCCGCTTTTGGTAAAGGATAGCTCTGCTTCTGCGTGCGCGTAGGGTTGATGGTCAAAGCCTTTGCCCGGGTCGGTGATCTGAAATCGCCTTTCCGCCCCCTCGCGCTTGAAATCCAGCTCCACTTCGCGCCCAGCATAAGCCGGGTCGGCCATGCGGCGCTCCAGTTCTTCATTGAAGACCCCCTCTTCAATCAGTCGCTCTTTCTCGGCGCTACCAATGCCCAGGCATCCATGCTCCACCGCATTCAACAAAAGCTCTGCCAGGCCAATCGCCACCGGTGCCGGGTCGTCGACGGTGAGGCTCAGCATCGTTGCCAGATTGCTCGCCTCGCGGCGGTTTTTGATTCGAAAAGTGCCCGCACAGATATGGCCAATGGCCGATGTGCGGGTCAGCAATTCCTGCCGCAGGAACCGCACCCGCGCGCATTCGGCAATGGCGTCCGCCAGCACATAGCGCAAGGCGCGGTCAGACATGTCTGCAGGCACCATGCGAAATCCGCATATTTCCGACAAGATGCTTTCGGCGGCGCGAACCGCATCACCAGCGGCAATCACAACCGGGATATCGGCTGTTCGGTCATGCAAATTCAGCGATTTCAGCAAGCGCCCGCACCCGTCCACCGATATCGAGGGATCGATCATCACCGCAGAAATGCGCGCCTGCACGTCCGAGGACACATCGTGCAAGTCCGCCTGATCGCGGACAACGATCATGCCGAAATCGCGACAGGCCAGGGTTTCGGCATGCTTGGCCGTGGCGGACGGTGTATCGGTCATCACCAACACCAGGGGCTGGCCCGGGCGTTTGACAATTGGGTCAACCGATATGGGCTGTCTGCTTGCCACCTATTTGGCCCCTCGCCTGACATGTACCAGAGTCAGGTCATCATCCAAAACCGAGGTTCCTGTGCGCTCAACCAGCCGGGTGTGAAGTGCAGAGATCAGAGCATCGCCGGATTGGCCCGCCTCGGCCTGCACCCAATCGCGAAAACCGTCCTGTCCCAGAATGGCACCGTCTTTGTCTTTGCTCTCGATCATCACATCAGAATACAACAAAAGCGATTGATTTACCCCAATTTCGATAACACGCTCGTCATAGGTTGCGCTTTTGATCGCCCCGACGGGATATCCGCTGCTGTCGATAAAACATGCGCCGGTCTCATCGAACACGATCGGCGACGGTGCACCGCCGCCCGCATAGCGAAAACTGCCATCGCGTGCATCAAGAACGCCGTACAAAATCGTCGCGAAATGACCAAGCGACATATAGCCCGCAAGGCCAGCGTTGAGTTTTTCAAGCAACAGGGCCGGACGGTCAAAATAATCGCTCAGGCGGGTCATCGTCGCATGAATGCGAAAAGTATTCAGGGCAGACGCAACCCCGTGACCAACAACATCCAACGCAAAAAGCCCGATGCGGTGGTCATCGATTTCCCAGCCGCCCCACAGATCGCCGCCAAGCTCGCTGGAGGCCTCATAGCGGTGGCTGATCGCCAGACGTCCGCCCAGCTCCATTGCGGAAATTTCCTCGGCCGTTGGCAGGACCTCTTCCTGCATTTGCCGGGCAAGGTCCAGTTCCTGGCGGACCCGGGCGGCATAGGATTCAAGCGAATTGATCAACAGGCGGTTTTCAAGATGCATGCACACACGTGCCAAGAGCTCGGGCTGGTTGATCGGCTTTGAAACAAAGTCGGTCGCACCGACGGCAAAAACCTCGACACGTTCCTCCGCAGTTTCCGCCGCAGACTGGATCAGAATCGGAATATCGGCGGTCGCCTTGTCGCGGCGCAAAGTCTTGCAGACCTCATATCCGCTCATGCGCGGCATATTGAGGTCCAGAATCACAATATCGGGGCGCTGGTCGCGGATCATCTCAAGCGCAATGTCACCGTCATCCGCTTCGATCAGATTGCTGAACCCGGCCTTTGTCAGGCTCATGGCGATCATTTTGCGCATGATCGCCATATCATCAACAATGAGAATGCGCGCCGCCAGAATGTCGGCACCCAGCCCGCTCAGGCGCCCGGGAACGATAGTGTTTGGCGATATGTCCGAGCTCATGCGACCTGCGTATCTGGCTTTGCCAACGTCAGGGGCATGCCGGGCTATTCGTCCAGCAGGTCTGAAAGTTTGGTCAGTTTCAGCATGCTGGCGACATGGCCCTGCGCACCGGTTACCGACAGCTTGAACCCGCCGTTATCGGCATGTTCTTTGGCGATCAAAAACATCCCAAGACCCGCAGAGTCAACCAGACCAACATTGCTCAGATCGAAGACGCAGCTGCTTGGCTTCATCTCTCCAAGCTCTTTCAGCATGGCGCGAAACGTCACGTTTTCAGAAAATGTAATATCCCCCTGAAAGGTGACGGTTGCGGCTCCTGCCGATTCGTCAATCCGGTATTCCATAGTCTAGCTCCTCAATCCAGATAGCCCGTGCGGGCCGTGTAACCTTGCGTCAGTCATCGCCGAAGTCAACGCTCTTCATCAAATCAATAGCCTGCAATCGTTAACATCTGCCTACGCCCCACAGCCCAGGTTTACATCCGGCAAGTTCATAGGGGTTTTCCGTTAAAAGCGAGGGTCTCCGGTCGGACCGAAGCAACAAAGGACCGTCCAAATCCACATAGTGTGCACGTCCGGCCAAAAGCATGGCCGGTGCCACCGCAAGCGATGTTCCAAGCATGCAGCCCAGCATATAAGGAAGCTCATACACGCTCAAGTTGTTTATAATTTCGACACAATTGCGCAGCCCGCCAAATTTATCGAGCTTGATATTGACCATGGCATAGCGCCGGGCGAGCGCCGCCAGATCGCACCCGGCAGAAAAGCTTTCATCGGCACATAGTGGCACCGGGCTTTTATAGGCTTCAAGCCATGCATCTGTGCCAGCAGCGAGGGGCTGCTCGACCATGGCGATGCCCGCGTCTGCGGCGGCGTCCAATAGGCCGGGCGCGGTGTCGACGGTCCAGCCCTCATTGGCGTCGGCGATCAGGGTTGCATCAGGGACTGCCCTGCGCACCTTGTGCATACGGTCCTGATCGCCGTCGCTGCCGAGCTTTAATTTGAGTGTTTGCGCGCCGCCGGCAAACAACCGTGTTGCGCGATCCGCCATCGCCTCGGGTGTATCAATCGATACTGTTATAGCGGATTGAATCGCCTCCGGCGCGTCGAGGCCAAGGGATTGCCACACGGGTTTCGAGGCACGCTGGGCTTCAATGTCAAGCCATGCGGCTTCCAGTGCATTTCTGCCCGCGGTCGACAGGGTTTGGGGATAGTCCCCTGCCACCAGCGCTTGCTGCAGCCCTTCATGCCCGGAAAACCAGTCATTGAGAGCCGCTTGATCACGATCAGCGCACTGTCCGTAGCGGCTGTTGGGCTGCCCCTCACCGCGCCCCACATGGTCACCGTCACGCAGCTCAACGTACAAAACCGTTGCATCATCGCGGCGCGAGCGCGCAATCACAAAAGGCGACTCGAGCGCCCACTCCTGCGCCT
>JASBSO010000143.1 GCA_030148905.1 Kordiimonadaceae bacterium
CTGGTTTTTGATGGCCGTAGCTTTGTTTTGTCGGCAGACGGTGTGCGCTGCCATGACTTTGCCGCCTTTGAAGAAGAAGCGCGGCTGTGCGCATTTACCCGCGGCGATGGGCGCTGGGTGCCCGAAGCGGGCACAACCGACGGTGACTATGACCGTATGGCGCTGATTTATGGTGCTTCGGTGACGGGCTTGCGCGACTATGTCGAAAAAAACCGCTTCCCCGGTGTGGTTTTGGGCATGTCCGGCGGCATCGATAGTGCCCTGTCGGCCGCCATCGCGGTTGATGCCCTGGGGCCAGAGCGGGTGCGCGCGGTAATGATGCCGTCGCGCTATACCTCAAGCGACAGTGTTGAAGACGCCGCCGAGTGCGCGGGGGCGCTGGGGTGCCGCCATGACGTGATCTCGATCCGCCCGGGGGTCGAGGCGTTTGACGCCATGCTGGCAGGTGCGTTTGCGGGCCAGGATGCCGACACCACCGAAGAAAATATCCAGTCGCGCCTGCGCGGGATGCTGTTGATGGCGCTGTCGAACAAATTTGGCGACATGGTGCTGACCACGGGCAACAAGTCTGAGGTGTCGGTGGGGTATGCCACCCTGTACGGCGATATGTGTGGTGGGTATAACCCTTTGAAAGACATTTATAAAATGGATGTCTTTGCGCTGGCGCGCTGGCGCAACGCGCACCGTCTGCCCTTTGCCAAGGGGCCGGGCGGCCAGGTGATCCCCACGCGGATTATCAGCAAACCCCCCACGGCTGAGTTGCGCGAAGATCAGCGCGACGAGGACAGTCTGCCACCTTATGAGCGGCTGGATGCGATTTTACGCGGCCTTGTCGATGAGGATGTATCGGTCAGCGAGCTGGTGGCGCGCGGTTTTGCACGCGATGAGGTTGCGCGGATCGAACACCTGCTGTACATCGCCGAATACAAACGTCGGCAGTCTGCGCCTGGCGTAAAAATTTCGTCCATGCTGTTTGGCCGTGACCGGCGCTATCCGATAACCAATGGGTTTCGCAGCGCCCGGTTCCATACCGACAGCAGCGCATAAGCGTCAGGCCAAAGCCTGAAAAAGGGTTGTTATGACGATCAGAGTTCGATTTGCACCGTCGCCGACGGGGCGCCTTCATGTCGGAAATATCCGCGCGGCCCTTGTCAATTGGCTGTTTGCGCGCCAGCAGGGGGGTACGTTCATCTTGCGGATCGACGATACCGACAGCGAACGGTCAACCCCGGACTATGAGGCGGGTATCCGTAATGACCTGACCTGGCTCGGCTTGAATTGGGACGAGACTTTTTCGCAAAGCGACCGCTTTGACCGCTACCGCGAGGTGGTGGACACGCTAAAGGCGCAAGGCCGCCTTTATCCCTGTTATGAGACGCCGGACGAGCTTGAGATCAAACGGAAAATCCAGCTCAGCCGGGGCTTGCCACCGGTATATGACCGCGCCGCGCTGAGTTTGACAGCGGATGAGATCGCCGCGTTTGAGGCCGAGGGGCGCAAGCCGCATTGGCGCTTTAAGCTGGATCTGCCGGCGACAGTCGCATGGACCGACCTGATCCGCGGCGATGTGTCCTTTGATCTGTCGAGCGTCTCAGACCCGATCCTGATCCGCGCTGATGGCAGTTTTCTGTATACCCTTCCATCGGTGATCGACGATGTGGACATGGGCATCACGCATATTGTGCGCGGCGAGGACCATGTCACCAATTCGGCCGTTCAGGTGCAGATTTTTGAAGCCGTTGGCGGCAAAGCCCCCGACATGGCGCACTTTGCCTTGCTGACCGGCAAGGGCGGCGAAGGGCTGTCCAAGCGTCACGGGGCGATGGCCATAGCCGATTACCGCGACGAGGTTGGGCTTGAACCGCTGGCTATCCTTGCCATGCTGGCGCGGATCGGCACCAGCCAAAATGTCGAGGCGGTCGCCAACATTCAGGCTTTGGTCGACAGTTTTGATTTTAGCTGTTTTTCGCGCGGGGCCGCCAAATTTGACCCCGACGAACTGGCTGCCATCAACACCAAGATTGTCCACGGCCTTGATTATGCGGCTGTTTCTGACCGGCTACCGGAAGGCGTTGATGCCGCCTTTTGGGAGGCGGTACGTCCGAATTTGAACACAGTTGGTGAAATTCAGGACTGGGTCAAGGTCGTGTTCGGTCCCGTGACCCCGGTGATTGAAGAGGCTGACTATATCGCCGAGGCGCTGGATGCGCTGCCCGCGGGCGACCTGACGGCTGACAGCTGGAGCGTCTGGACAGGCACTCTCAAGGCACAAACAGGCCGCAAGGGCCGGGCGCTCTTTATGCCGCTGCGCCAGGCGCTGACCGGGCAAAGCCATGGGCCAGACATGGCGTCGATTCTGCCGCTGATCGGCCGCGCGCGCGCTGTTGCCCGGCTGTCGGGCAAGGCTGAATAAATCCCATGACGATCCGGCTCTACAATACCCTTGCCCGCCGTGTCGAGGCGTTTGAGCCGGGCGACCCCAACCGCGTGACCATGTATGTGTGCGGGCCGACCGTCTATGACTTTGCGCATATCGGCAATGCGCGACCGGTGGTCATTTTTGACATGCTGTTTCGGCTGTTGCGCCATGCTTACGGTGACGACCATGTCATCTACGCCCGCAATTTCACCGATATCGATGACAAGATCATGGACCGCGCGGCGCGCGAGGGGCGCTCGATCAAAGCCGTCAGCAAAGACTTTATCGCGCATTATATCGCCGATATGGGGGCGTTGGGCACATTGACACCGACATTGATGCCCAAAGCGACCGAGCATCTGGGCGAGATGATCGCCATGATGCGCACGCTGATCGACAAGGGCCATGCTTATGTCGCCGACGGGCATGTGTTGTTTCATGTACCGTCGATGGACACCTATGGCACTCTGTCGCGTCATAGCCGCGACGAGTTGATTGCCGGGGCGCGCGTGGACGTTGCGCCCTATAAACGCGACCCGGCTGATTTTGTGTTGTGGAAACCGTCAACCGATGACCAACCGGGTTGGGGTAGCCCCTTTGGGCGCGGGCGTCCGGGCTGGCATCTGGAATGCTCGTGCATGACCGCCAAGCATCTGGGCGAGACCATCGACATTCACGGCGGCGGGCAAGACCTGATTTTCCCGCATCATGAAAACGAGATTGCCCAATCGGAATGTGCACATGGTGCACCGATGGCGCGGATGTGGATGCACAATGGCTATCTGACCGTCGACGGTGAAAAAATGTCCAAATCGCTCGGCAATGTTCAGCTGGTCCATGAGCTGATCAAGGATCATCCCGGCGAGGTGCTGCGCTATGCCCTGCTGACCGCGCATTATCGAGCCCCTTTGACCTGGACCGCCGACCTGCTGGCCAAGACGCGGCGTTCGCTCGACCGCGTTTATGGCGTGCTGCGTCGTCTCGGCGATATCGAGGCCGCGCCCCAGGATGCGCCGGCGGCCTTCGTCGAAGCGCTGCATGATGATCTCAACACGCCCAAGGCGCTGTCCGAACTCTTCCAGCTCGCCGGCAATGCCAACAAGGCGGTCAGCGATGTCGAGAAGGCCCGGGCCAAGGGCGAGCTGCTGGCCGCGGCCGGTCTGCTCGGTCTCGGCCAGGCAGACCCCGACGCCTGGTTCGGCCTGACCGATCTTGATCCCGCCGAACGCGCGAAGATTGATGAGCTCATCATTCGCCGCCAGACCGCCCGGGTGGAGAAGGACTGGCCGACTGCTGATGCGGTTCGTGATGAACTCAATGCGCTCAATGTCCAGGTCGATGACGGGCCGGAAGGCTCGACCTGGCGCAAACTGGACTAGGACGATGGCACTCAAGGGCTTCAATGTGATGCTTCAGGCCGAGGACGCGGTGGGAGAGTGTTTCGTCTCCTATGGCGTCGTCGCCGCCGATGCGGATGCTGCCGGCAAGCTGGCCGAGGGCGCGGCCC
>JASBSO010000144.1 GCA_030148905.1 Kordiimonadaceae bacterium
CTGGCCTGCGCGTGGTGGATGCCTCGGTGATGCCGCGCCTTGTCGGCGGCAACACCAATGCGCCCACGATCATGATCGCAGAAAAAGCCGCCGATATGATTAAAACAGCCGCAAAGGCGCGCGCGGCGGCTTGAACGCTCAACCCCTTGACCGAGATCAAGGACGGCGGCAGCATCCCATGGTTGTCTGATGACAAATATGGAGGTCGCAAATGTCTAAATCACAAACCTATCTTGTTGCATTGGATGGCAGCGAATGGAGCGAACGCGCCGCCCAGTGGGCCGTTAATCTGGCCAAAAGCACCGGCGCGAAAGTACATTTTTTCAGTGTTATCCCCTGGTCGGGGTTTGCGCCGATGTCTGCCCCGGACCTGGCCTACCGCCCGCTTGAAAAAGCCGAGGAAGAACGCCACGCCCGCGAAGATATTCTGGATGCGATGGTCGAAAAATACAAAGACACCGGGGTGGAATTCAGCACCGGCTACACCTGGGGCAACCCGGTTGACGAAGTGCGCAAAGAGGTCAAGGCGCAGAAAATCCATATGGTCTTTGCCGGACGCCGCGGGCGCTCGAAGGTGCTGGATATGCTGATGGGCAGCGTATCCAATTCCCTGGCGCACAGTGTCGGTGTGCCGATCGTTTTGGTGCCGTGAAGCGCACTCTGATTGATAACAACGTGCGACACTACGGGGGCTTTTCGGCCCCCGCTTTTTATTGGATGCAATCCGTTAATACCCGATCGCCATGCCGTCCTTGCGCATTTCACTGGCGCCGCCGTACACGCCGCTGTCCGGGTCGCGCCAGATCGCCTGATAGCCGCCAAACGGCCCCCGCGCGAGGCGCACAGCATGCCCGCGTGCGCGCAAGCCCGCAATCACTTCGGTGGTCACGCCGCTTTCCAGCTCCAGCACGCCGCCATCCTGCATGCGGCCCTGCCATGTGGGCGATGTTGACCCCGTGTGGTGATAGCGCGCGGCATCGCCCGCTTCCTGAATGTTCATACCAAAATCGACGATCCGGCTGACGATCTGCACATGGCCCTGTGGTTGCATCGCTCCGCCCATCAATCCAAAGGACATCAACGGCTTGCCGTCTTTGGTCATAAAGGCCGGAATGATGGTGTGAAATGGCCGCTTGCCGGGGGCATAGGCGTTGTGATGCCCTTCGATTGTAGAAAATTGCGCACCCCGGTCCTGAAAGGCAAAACCAAGCCCGTCGGGCACAAGCCCCGACCCCATGCCCCGGTAATTGGACTGAATGAGCGAAACCATCATCCCGTCCTTGTCGGCCACGGTCAGATAGATGGTGTCGCCCTTGATCAATTGCGGGTCACCGTGGTCAACCGACGTAGCCGCCTGCGCCATGTCGATCTCGGCGCGCTGGGTCGCGGCATAGTCCTTCGATAGCAGATAGTCCAGATTGACCGGATAAAAATCGGGGTCGGCATAAAAGCGCGCCCGGTCTTCAAAGGCCTGTTTCTTCGCCTCGGTCATCACGTGCAGATAATCGACACTGTTGTGCCCCATGGCGGCGAGGTCATAGCCTTCGAGAATATTCAGCATCTGCAGCGCCGCGATACCCTGGCCATTGGGGGGCAGTTCCCACACATCATAACCGCGGTAATTGACACTGACAGGGTCGATCCAGTCGCTTGTATGCGCCTGCAGGTCGGCCTTGCGGTGCGGGGCACCGATCCGGCGGAAATAGGCGTCCATGACATCAGCAAGCTTGCCCTTGTAAAAGGCGTCGCGGCCGCCCTCGGCAATGATGCGATAGGTCTTACCCAGATCAGGATTTTTGAACAGCTCGCCTTCCTTCGGTGTGTCGCCCGTGGGCATGAAGGTGGCTTTCCAATTGTCAAATTCCTCAACCTCGCCCTTTTCCACCAAAGCCGGGTAGCGGTCGCGGTAGAGGCCCATATAGAGCGCGATCACCTGACTGACCGGAAAGCCGTTTTCGGCATAGCCGATCGCCGGGGCCAGATTTTCGGCCATGCTCAGCTTGCCAAATTTGTTGTGCAGTTCATACCAGCCGTCCACCGCGCCGGGGATGGTGACCGACAAACTGCCAAATTCGGGAATGTCATCGGGGTTATCGAGCTTGCCGCGCAGGTCGGCAAGCGATTGGCCCATGGGCGCACGGCCCGATGCGTTGAGCCCGTGCAGCCGTCCGGCCTCGGGGTCCCAGACAATGGCGAACAGATCGCCGCCGATCCCGCAGCCGGTGGGCTCCATCAGCCCCAGTGCTGCATTGGCGGCAATCGCCGCATCGACCGCCGAGCCACCGGCTTTCAAAATATCGATCGCCACCTGGCTGGCCAGCGGGTGCGACGTGGCCGCCATACCGTTTTGACCGTAAACCACGCTGCGCGTGGCCCAATCTGCGCCGTTGACCCGGTTGCCGCGGCCATCGCCGCGCACCGATTGCTCGTCCTGGGCAAAACTGATTTCGGTCATGGCTGTTGCTCCCAGCATTAAGGCCCCGCCAAGCAGGCCCGTGAATACTCTGCGCATGGATTCCCTCATTCTTAATCCGTGTCATGCTTCATCTGTGTCGTGCTTCATCTGTGTCGTGCGGATCAGAGCCTAGTCGTGCACGGGCTTGGCTGGCAAGAGAAGGATCACCTCCAGCCCGCCAAGCGGGCTTTCGCCAACCTGGGCATCACCGCCATACAGCTCGACAATGTCGCGCACGATCGCCAGCCCCAACCCGGTTCCCGGCACTTGCTCGTCAAGCCGTTGGCCGCGCTCAAACAGCGTGCTGCGCTGATCGGCGGGCACGCCGGGGCCGTCATCGCCGACGCTAAGGCGTACCATATCGCGGCCCGCGCGCTGCACCCGCTGGGTGCGGATGCGCACCGCCGACTGCGCCCATTTGCCGGCATTGTCGATCACATTTCCGGCGACCTCGTCAAAATCCTCGACCTCGCCGGCAAAAAATAAATCTGCGGCGAGGTCGGCGGTAAACGCCGTGCCGCGGTCGTCATTCATGCGGGCGATGGCGGCAATCAGCTTGGTCAGCCGGTCTTTGGTGTCCACACCGGGTCCGGAGCCGCCGCCTGCGATGCGCGCGCGCTTCAAATGATGGTCGACATGGCGCTGGATGGACCGTACCTGCTGTTGCATCATCGGGCGGTCAGGGGTATCCGACGCGGCTTCGTTCGCCAGCACACTCAGCGGGGTTTTGAGCGCATGCGCCAAATTGCCCACATGGGTGCGAGCCCTGCCGATCAGCTTTTGGTTATGGACGATCAATTCGTTGACTTCTTCTGCCACGGGCTCAAGGTCGGTGCCCCAATCGCCCTCAATCCGGTCGGCGCGTCCGCTCCGGATATCGGCGATGCGGGCGCGCAGTATCCGAACCGGGCGCAGGCCAAAGACGGTCTGCAAGGCCATGATCACGGTGATGGTCAGCGCGATGCCGGCAAGCGCGATCACCAGCAGACCGTCAAAACGGCGGATTGCCGCCTCGGACGTGGCGATATCGGTGGCCACCTGAAAGCGGAAAACCCGGTCGGCCTCGGGCAGGGTTAAATCCTGTTCGACCACGCGCAACTGCTGGCCGTCGGGGCCAGCATGGCTGTGATAGGCCACCGAAAATTGTCGGGTGTCCAGCCGGGGCGTCAGTTCAAAATCCCACAGCGACCGCGAGCGAAAGGGCGGTTGCCCCGCCTCCGAAATTTGCCAGTACCAGCCCGAATAAGGTTTCTGAAAGCGCTGATCAAACAAAGGGCCGGAGAAGCGAATAATCCCGTCGGGGCCGATCTCGCTGACCCCCACCATGCTGTTGAGAAAGGACACAAGCTCGCGGTCCATGTCGCCGCGCACATAGGCCCGAAACGACAGGGACAAAATCACCCCGCCCACCGCCATCGCCAAAACAGACGAGACCAGCGCAGACAACAGCAAGCGCGATGTCAACGTACCAACAAGGGGACGCGTGGTGCGTCTATGGGGCGGGCTGGCGTCAGTCACGCGGCGTGTCGTCTTCCCATTCCAGCCGGTATCCGAGCCCGCGCACGGTTTGAATGACCGGCACATCCAGCTTTTTGCGCACGCGGTTGATAAACACTTCAATGGTGTTGGAGTCGCGGTCAAAATCCTGTTCGTAGATATGTTCGGTCAGCTCGGTTCGGCTGACCACCTTGCCTTCATGGTGCATCAGATAGCTTAAAAGTTTGAATTCCTGCGCCGTCAATTTGATCGAGGACCCGTTCACCGTGACCCGGCCATTGCGGGTATCCAGCTGCACCGGCCCCACCACAAGCTGGGCGCTGGCCTGCCCCGCCGACCGCCGGATCAGCGCCCGCAAGCGCGCCAGCAATTCCTCCATGACAAAGGGTTTGGTCAAATAATCGTCGGCGCCTGCATCCAAGCCGTCTACCTTGTCACCCCATGTGTCGCGGGCGGTGAGGATCAACACCGGCATCGCCCGCCCTTCGGCGCGCCATTTGCGCAATACGGTCGCCCCGTCCATGACCGGCAGGCCAAGGTCCAGAATGATCGCGTCATAGGGTTCGGTGTCGCCCAGAAAATGGCCCTCTTCGCCGTCGGGCGCATGGTCAACCGAATACCCGGCTTCCTTGAGCTGCGCGGTCATTTGTGCGGCCAAATTGTCGTCGTCTTCCACTACGAGAATGCGCATATCCCTGTCCTTGCTTAATATCGATTGATGATCCGGCCGGTTTTGGCGTCTAAAATCGCAAACATGACCCGCCCGTCGCTGCGCCGGACGCGCACCTCATAGACCCAGCCCGAATTGGTACGCCGCAGTTTTTCGCCGACCAGCGTTCCGCCCAGCTCTTTGCGCACAATGCTGCGGATGCGGCTATAGGGCAGAATCTCACCGCGCTTCATCATTTTCAGCGCGTCGTCCTGCTCGCTTTGCTGGACCACAGGCGACGCAGCGGCCAGAGCCACAGGCCCGGCACCATAGACCCCCGCTACTGCTATCATGATCGCTGTCCCGATACGCTTCATAGCGCCTTGAGTAAGACGGCAGATGTGAACCCATGCTGAATTCTTCATAAAGCCCCCGCAGAAGCGACGCCTTGAGCCAAGGTCAATCTTCGCTGGCAGTCTGCCGAATTTGGCTTATCATGACGATAGCAGCAACAGGGGGCAAGTGTTGAAATCGGTGATCATGCCCATGACCGAAACCTGCGGGCGCGGCGCGCTTGCAGACTTTGCTGTGGCGGTCTCGCGGGCCTATAGCCTGCATCTGTCGGTGGAATTTATCCGCCCCGACCCGCGCGCAGCCATTCCCTTGCTGGGTGAAGGCTTGCCCGCCGCAACCATTCAGGATTTGTGCGACGCGGCCGACCGCGAAGGGGTCGCCGCCGCCCAAGCCGTTGAGAGCGAATTGCGTGCACAGACCAGCGACAGCCCGCTGACCTTCACCATCCGCACGGGCCTGATCAGCGACCATGCTGGCAGGCGGGCGCGGCTGGCAGACCTTGCCCTATGCCAACCGCCCACTGACGGCGACGCTGACGATATTTTTGAAGACCTGCTGTTTCGCTCGGGCAAGCCATTGTTGATGGTCCCCGAGGGCGCAAAACCCCCGCCCTTTGCCACGGTCCTGATCGCCTGGAATGGTCGCAGCGAAGGCGCCCGCGCCATGAGCCAGGCCATCCCATTTCTGAGCGCGGCAAAGCACGTCATCCTTTTGCAAGTGGGCGACCTGCCCGCCGACCGCCCCAGTCTTGAAGACGCCGCAGGGTATTTGCAGCATTACGGCCTTGCCCCTACAGTCGAACGCCGCACCCATGACGGACGCAGCATCGCCCAAACGCTTTTGCAAAGCGCCGAAGCTTTGGGCGCTGATCTATTGGTTATGGGGGCCTATAGCCATGCCCGCTGGCGAGAAATGATTGTCGGCGGTGTCACACGCGATATTATCCACCAGGCCGGTTTGCCTGTATTTTTGAGCCACTAATGCCCACTGAACGCCCTGTTATTCTTCATGTCTTTCCGTCGCTTGAAATTGGCGGCCTGCAGCGGCGCACCGCCGCTGTTATCGAGGCAACATCCGACGCATTCGAGCACCGGCTGTGGTCGCTATCGGGCGATATGGCCGCGCAGGCGCTGATGCCCAGCGCGCAGGCGCAAAGCGACGCACCGGCGCTTCCCAAGGGTGCGACATTGTCTGCGGTGCGACAGGCGCGCCGGTTTTTGCGCACGGCTGCGCCCGACCTGGTGGTGACCTATAATTGGGGGTCAATCGAGGTGGCGATGGCCAGCCGGTGGCGACAACGCTCAGCGCTGATGCACATTCAGGATGGCTTTGGCGCGGACGAAGCTGAAGGCGAGCTGGCCCGCCGACAGCGCGTGCGCCGATTTGTCTACCGCCGCGCCGATATGGTGGTTGTGCCCTCGGTGCAATTGTTCGATATCGCCCGCACGGATTGGCGCATTGCCCCTGACCGGCTGTATCAGATCACCAACGGGGTGGATTGTGCACGGTTTCGCAGGCGCGACGGCTGGCCGGACCGCACAGCATTGGGCTTGCCGGAGACCGCGCGGCTGATCGGGACGGTCGCCGCGCTCAGACCTGAAAAAGACATTGGCCGGATGATCGAGGCGTTTCGCCATGTTGTCGATGTGCACACCGATATCGGTCTGGTGATTGTTGGCGGCGGGATTGGCGAGCGTGCCTTGAAAATTCTGGCCGAACGTATCGGCTTGAAAAACAGGGTCTTCTTTACCGGACCGCAAGAGACCCCAGAACATTTTCTGGCGCATCTCAGCATGTTTTTGATGTCTTCCGACACCGAGCAATTGCCGCTTGCGCTCCTGGAGGCCATGGCCATGCGCCTGCCTGTGGTGTCGACCGATGTGGGCGACATTCGCCGCACCGTGGCCGAGATCAACCGCCCCTATATTGCAGGCTGCGACGCCGAAACCCTTGCAAAGCATATATTGGATTTGCTGTCCAAGCCCGACCTTGCTGCCTCGATCGGCGCGCGCAACCGCCAGCGCGTCGAAAGCCAATACGACCTGTCGGTCATGGTCGACCAGTACCGCGCTGCGTTCCAGCGGGCGCTTAGCCGTTGAGCGCCGCCATCCGGCGACAATCACCCGCCAGATTGGGGCACGCATCCGAAAACAAGGGCAACAGCGGCGCCAGGGAAGAATGCGCAAAACAGCGCTCCACCATTCCGGCAAGGCGCACCAGATGCGCGAGATATTTGGTGCGCCCCGTGCGTTGATAATAGCGCGTAAACACCCCGATCACCTTCAGGTGCCGCTGCAGACCGAGAATTGCGATATCGCGGCGCAGCGCCGTTTCATCCTGGCTTGGCACCAAGCGCAGATAACGGGCGATGGCGGCTTCATAGACTGTGTCGCTAACATCGCGGCGGGCATCTTCGATCAGTGACATCACATCATAAGCCGGTGCCCCGATCAGGGCGTCCTGAAAATCAAGAAGGCCGCATGCCTGAACCCCTGTGCGCCCCTCCAAAACCATCAGATTGTCGATATGAAAATCGCGCAACACCAAAGCCGAGCGATTTTCTGCCACATCGTCCAGTGTGCGTGCAAAGGCTGCGCGAAAGACTGTCCAGTCGCCAACCGAGGTGGCGTGCGGCAAAAACCATTCGGCAAAGACATCCAATTCGCGCAAAAGCGCCGCCTGATCATAGGGCGGGCAGTCGACGTCACCCGCGCGCGGATGGGTATGGATATGCGCCAGCACATCCACCGCAAGCATATACAGGTGCCCCTCGGGCTCGCCCGCCTGAAGATGCGCATTAAATGTTCCGCTACCGAAATCTTCGACAATCGCGAAACCGGCCTCTGCGTCGGCCGCCAAAATGTCAGGGGCCGACACCCCCAACGCGCGCAAATGATCCGCCACGCGGATATAGGGCCCAATCGGTTCATGCGCAGCGGTGGATACCATCAGCAAGGCCGGGCGCGGGCCGCCGACAAGCCGCCAATACCGCCGGTCCGACATATCATAGGGCAAAGCCTGCGCCTCGGCTAAATGCCAGTCGGTCGATTGCAGGAACGAACGCGCCATAACGCTCAAGGCCATATCTGTCTCCATTGCGGCGCGAATAACATCGGCAGACCCCTTGCCATGCGCGTCTGCTGCTTTTAGCGTGAGCGTCAACAGGATCAAGACGGTTTTCGTTCATTTCATGTATGTTCTGCGGCTATTGCACCTTGTCGGTCTTTGCACTCTTTTGTGGGGGCCGCCCGCAATGGCGCAAGCCTTACCGCCCATTGAAGCTTGGTATCAATGGCTGTCCGAACGTATTGATGCGCACCGCAATGCCAGTGTATCGCCCGCCGCGATCAGCGACCGTATCATTTTGCGCGACGGTGACCAGGTGACCATCAATGGCCGGTCTGGCGAGTTTGGCAATTGGTTTTTCAGCCGCGATGAGCGCCCCGCTTCCCTGCGTCTGAGCTATGACGGCGGCAGCAGCGTGACCCTGCACCGGGGGGCGCGCCAGCAAAGCATTGCACTTGGCCAGCAGCTTCGGGTCAATGATGACCTGATCCTCAGCTGGCGCTACGCGCAGCCCTATACCGACCGCGCCGAGGTGACGGCCTATGACAGGGACACGCTTGGCAAGACGCTGTGGGGGCTGCTGCAATTGTGGTTTGACTATAACCCGGCATACCGGCTGCGCGCGTTGTTTGACCCACTTGAATCCGCTCAGCCCAGCTTTGTCCCCACCCAGGACGGCCATACGCAGCCCGGCCTCCATATTGGATTTGTTGTCATCACAACCGCCGACAGCCGCACCCAGTTGCCCGTGTATGTCGAACGCACAAACTTCACCACCGACGATCCGGTCCGTATTTATTTTCGCGACCTGAGCAATCAAAGTTCTACCTTTTCGAGAGGGCGGGTTTTGTCGCATCTGCGCCTGCGCGATATTGTTGGCAAGCCGTTTATCATCGACCTGAATTACGCACACAATCCCTACTGTGCCGTGATTGAGGAAACCCCCTGCCCCGATATCCGCGAAGAGCCTATTCCCGTCAGCGTTGAAGCCGGCGAGCGCCGCCCGGCAGGCCGGGTTATGGCCCCGCCGCCCGAGCTTTTGGACTTGGCCAAATCGATTCAGCATGAAGTGAGAGGACAATAAACCTCATGACCAGCGACCCGCTTATCCTCGCCCTAGATCAGGGCACCACCTCAAGCCGCGCCATTGCCTTTACCCTATCGGGGGAAAGCCGCGCAGTTGCCCAAAAGGAATTTACCCAGCATTTTCCGGATGATGGGTGGGTCGAGCATGACGGCAACGAGATTTGGCAGTCGCAATTGCACACCGCGCAAGAGGTGGTCAAAACCGTTGGCGCGGATGCCGTCGCCGCCATTGGCATCACCAACCAACGCGAAACCACCATCGTCTGGGACCGCAAAACTGGCGCGCCTATTGCCCGTGCGATCGTGTGGCAGGACCGCCGCACCGCTGCGGTGACCGACGCGCTTAAAGATGCCGGGCATGAACCGGCGGTTCAG
>JASBSO010000147.1 GCA_030148905.1 Kordiimonadaceae bacterium
CGCAGCCTTGCGGTCGCCGTGCTCTGCCCAGGCCCGCGCCAGCATGTATTCCTCATTCGCTTCCAACATGGGAAAGGACCGAATGTCTTGCAAATATTGGGTCAGGCTGCCTTCGGGCGTCAAGGTCGGAAGATTGGATTCGCTGGTCATGACTGGGCCTATCTATCTGTATTTTATGACCTTTTCATGGTCATTCGGTGGCAAATATCACCCCGCAGACGCAAACGCAGCCGCAAGCGCCTTCATGTCAGATGGGAATTCGGCGCTAAAATGCAAGCGTTTGCCGGAGATGGGGTGATCAAAGCTGAGTGACCGGGCGTGAAGCGCCTGTCGCTGAAATGTCTTGAGCGCCTGCACCACAGAACTGGCCTGTGCATTCGCCGGAAGTTGGCGCGCCCGACCGTAAACCGGGTCCCCAACAAGCGGATGGCCAATATGTGTCATGTGCACACGCACCTGATGCGTGCGTCCTGTTTCCAGACGGCATTCGATGCGGGCCGCAACCACTTTGGCGCCAAGATAATAGTCTTCAACCACGCGGAAGTGTGTGCGCGCCCAGCGTCCGTCCTCGCGGACCGCCATGCGCTTGCGGTCAACGGGGTGGCGCCCAAGCGCCCCTTCAATATGGCCTGATGCGGGTTTGGGCACGCCCCAGCATATGGCATCGTAAAGCCGGTCGATACTGTGTTCAGCAAACTGGGCGGCAAGGCCGGTGTGGGCGCGGTCCGATTTGGCAATCACCAGCAAACCGCTGGTGTCCTTGTCGATCCGGTGCACAATGCCCGGGCGGCGCACGCCGCCAATACCCGACAGGCTGTCGCCGCAATGCGCCAGCAGCGCGTTGACCAATGTGCCCTTTGGGCTGCCGGGGGCCGGGTGCACCACCATTCCGGCGGGTTTGTTGAGCACCAAAAGCGCCTCATCTTCAAAATGGACATCCAGCGGGATGGCCTCGGCCTGCGGTTCGGCGTCTTCTGGGTCGGGGATGGTTACGCGGTAGCACGCGCCCGCCTGCACCCGTATTTTGGTGCTGAGGGCTTGCGTCGCATTCCTTGTATCGGCGACATGCCCGCCTTCGATCAGTTTTTGCAGGCGCGACCGCGACAAGCCTAAGCCAGCAAGGCTTTCGCCAAGCGCTTTATCCAGGCGTTGACCCGCCTGGGCGCTTTCGATCATAATTTCGTATATCTTATCGCTCTCGCTATTCATGGACCCCTTATGACCCAAGCCAAGAAAGATGTCACTGACGACGCTGACACACAGCTGTCCTTTACCGCAGCGCTCGCTGCGCACCCTGTGCTTGGGCGATTTGTTGTCTATATGGCGGTGGCGATTTTTATCCTGCTGGCTCTGATTGTTTATAAAGTGATCGATCTTGCCACCAGTTCGGATATCGCAGCGCAGACCAACACCACCGGACAGCCAGCAGCGGTGCAGGGAGGGGCGGCCTCGTCGCCGGTTCTGGCGCAAATTCCCCCAGGCCTTCTGAGTGAAGTGCGCCCCCGAAGCGGGCGTCTGGTGTCGGCGGATTATGCCCCTGGGGTGTTGACGCTCGCCTTTTCCATGGCTGACGGTAGCAACAGGATTATTCTGGTCGATCTGACAACGGGGGCGCACACCGAACTTGTGTTGCCATGAGCGTTTGTGTCCTGCCCGAGCAAATCCGCGCCGACATGGCGCGGCTCGCTGAGGCCGCTACCCCGCATGAAGCGTGCGGGCTGTTGGTCGTGGCACTGGATAGGGGGCGCTATGTCATCCGCCGCTTGCTGCCAAGTGACAATGTCACGGCATTAAACCCAACGGCGCATTTTGAGGTTGACCCGGCTTTGATCCTGTCCACCCAGCGCGCGCTACGCAGCGAGGCAGGTGCGGTGATGGGTGTGTGGCACAGCCACCCGTCCGGTGCGGCTATACCGTCAGAAACGGACCGTGCCCGCGCGACAGACCACCGTCAACTTTGGCTGATCAGCGCCCCGCGCGCAGGTGTCTGGGACACCCGCGCGTATGAATTTCTGGCGGATATGGGCGATTTTCACCCCATCATGATCCAGCCATAGCCTGTGCGGCAAAACGCACGGAACATCGCGCGTTTGCGGCCTTGAATTGCCGGGCGGGGCCGTTATCCTCGCTGTCGAAGAAAACACGATCACCGCTGTGGAGGGCGCTATGTTGGGATTGATGCAAGATTGGCCGTTGTTGATTTCAAAAATGCTGGAGCATGCGGAAATCAACCATCCCCGGCGCGAATTGATGGGTCTTCTGCCCGAGGGCGGCGAATTTCGTTATACCTATGCCGACATGGCCCTGCGTGCCCGCAAATGCGCCGAGGCCCTGCAAAGCCTTGATGTGAAATTTGGCGACTGCGTGGCGACGCTCTGCTGGAACAGCCACCGCCATATGGAGGCATGGTTCGGCATTTCGGGCATGGGGGGGGTGACCCACACGGTCAACCCGCGCCTGTTCGCCGAGCAGATCGCCTATATCATCAACCACGCCGAAGACAAGGTGCTGATGTATGACATCACCTTTCATCCGCTTGTGGAAAAGCTGGCGCCCCAGTTGAAAAGCGTACGGCACTATATCTGTATGGTCGGCAAGGAGCACCTGCCCGAAAGCAGCCTGAATGTGCTGAGCTATGAAGAGCTGATCAGCGCCGAAAAAGGCCTCTATTCCTGGCCGGAATTTGACGAAAACACCGCCTGCGGGCTGTGCTACACCTCAGGGACAACGGGCAACCCGAAGGGCGTGCTGTACAGCCACCGCTCCAACTTCCTGCATACCCTGTTGGTGCTGGGCAAGGACACGCTGGGCATCGGCTCGACAACGTCGATTTTGCCGGTGGTGCCGATGTTCCACGCCAATGCCTGGGGCATCCCCTTTGCGGCTTGTGCATCGGGTGCCAAAATCGCCTTCAACGGCCCGCATCACGACCCTGAAACATTGCACAAGCTGATCATCGACGAAGATGTCAACTTTACCGCTGCGGTGCCCACTGTTTGGCTTGGGATGCTGGACTATCTGGTGAAACATGACCTGGACCTCGGCAAGCTGGAGGCGGTCACCATTGGCGGTGCCGCCTGTCCGCGCTTCATGATCGAGGCGTTTCAGGAAAAATTTGGTGTGCGGGTCAACCATGCCTGGGGTATGACCGAGACCAGCCCGCTTGGCTCGCTGGGCACCGAAAATGCCGCCGTGGCCGATTTGAGCAAGGAGGAAAAGCTCGATATCCAGTGCAAGCAGGGCCGAACGGTGTTCGGCGTTGAAATGACCATCAAGGACGACGACGGCAACGAACTTCCGCGCGACGGAGAAACCTCGGGCCGGTTGATGGTGCGCGGCCCCTGGATCGCCAAAGAATATTTCCGCGGCGACGGCGGCAATATCCTTGACGAAAATGGCTGGTTCGACACCGGCGATGTCGCCTGTATCGACGCGCACGGCTATATGCAGATCACCGACCGCGCCAAGGATGTGATCAAATCCGGCGGGGAGTGGATCAGCTCGATCGACCTTGAAAATGAGGCCGCCGCGCACCCGGCGGTGAAGGAAGCCGCGGTGATTGGGATTTTTCACCCCAAATGGAACGAACGACCGCTTTTGTTGGTGGTGCTGGAAGATGGTGCCTCGGTCAGTTTTGACGAGATGACCCAACACCTGACCGGGCGCATTGCCAAATGGTGGATGCCCGACGCGATGGAGGTGATCGATGAAATTCCCCACACCGCAACGGGCAAAATTTCGAAAAAGGATCTGCGCGAGCAGTTCAAAGACTATACACTGCCAACCGCATGAGGACCGGTATGTTTCGCACAGTTTTTTTCCTTTGTTTTTTCGTATTTGGAGGGCCGGTTATGGCGCATGACAGTATCAAAACCACCGAAAGCACACGGAGTTTCACCGAGACGGTGGACGCGCTCGAAGCTGTTTTGAAAGACAAGGGCTTGATCATCATTGCCAAGGTTGACCACGCAGCGGCGGCTGAGAAGGCGGACCTGACCCTCTCGCCTACGACGCTGTTTATTTTTGGCAATCCCAAGGCCGGTACGCCGATCATGCAGGCCAACCCGCTTGCGGGGCTTGATCTGCCAATGAAAATGCTGGTGACCGAGCAGGACGGCAAGGTGCTGGTGACCTACCGCAGTCCCGAGGCATTGGTTGATAGCTGGAACCTGAGCCCGGTGCCTGCGCCTATCCCCAATATGATTGGGGCGCTCTCTGCTATCGCCAATGCCGCTGCGGGACGGTGACCGTTTCGCTTTAAAGCGCGGCGCGTGACGACGTGGGCAGTGCAAGGGCTTTGCATTGCCCATTCTTATGTGCGGCGGGGCGTCTGCGCTCAGGATGCGTGAAGGGCTTTAATCCGCCTACCGCTCGCCCGCGTTCATCCAGCGGATGAGGCGGATGGCGGGAAATATCCACACAATTCCGGCGGCCAGATAATACACCACCTCGGCAAACAGACCGAAGGGGGCGACAAAGTCACCGAGCCCGGCGACCAGAAAACAATAGAGCGCCAGGCCAACAATCAGCGCCAGCATGCCGGTGGCCGAGCGCAGGGCGGGTTTGTCGTCAGTCGGCATCGTCCAAAGCCTCAATACCGGCCAGAATTTCGGCACCGTCTTCGATCATCCGGGCGGTCTCGTCCCAGTCCACCATGGTCACCGCCTCGGATACTGGCACAAAGCGGGCATCGGCGGCGTCGTCACCGGCTTGCAGCGTGCCACCGATGGCGCGCGCCAGATAATCGATCAGCACATAATGCTTCTCGGACGCCTCGCCGGTGGCGGCATTGCGCGGGCCGATCAGGTCCAACACGTCAATCAGGCCGAGAATTTCGATCTGAATGCCGGTTTCCTCCATCACCTCGCGGGTTAAAGCATCTTCCACGCGTTCGCCAAAGTCCACCTTGCCGCCGGGGACCGACCACGCGCCTTTGCGCGGTTCCTTGCCCCGCTGGATCAAAAGCACTTCGCCTTCGGCATTGAAAACCACGCCCCCCGCAGCCGCCAGCGGGCGTTTCACACTGTCGTTTGAATTTGTCACGGCGCAACTATAGTCTCATCGCGCTGCCGGGCAAGCCCGGTTCGTATTTTCGGAGGGCTTATGTGCGGCCGGTACGCCTTGATATCGACACTGAATGCAATGCGCGAGCTATTCAGCATCGACAGCCGTGCAAATTTGCCGCCGCGCTATAACCTGGCCCCGCGTCAGGTGGTGATGACCGTGCGTGCGGGCGACGAAAGCGGCAACGCGGTCCCGCGCACGCTCGCTGCGTGCGAATGGGGGCTGGTTCCGCCGTGGATGGCCGATATTCCGGCCAAGCCGATGATCAATGCCCGGGTGGAGACGGTGGACGCAAAGCCCAGCTTCCGTTCGGCATTCAAGCGGCGCCGCTGTCTGGTGCCGGCGAGTGCCTGGTATGAATGGCAGGCCCGCGGCGGCAGCAAACAACCCTATGCCATCGTCGCCGACAGCGGCGATATTGGCGGGGCAGACGGGCTGTTTGCCATGGCCGGCATTTGGGAAGTGTGGCACGGGCCGGACGGCGGCGATGCCTATCAGACGGTCGCGATTTTAACCACGGCGGCTGATGGCCCGTTGAAGCCGGTCCATCACCGCCGCCCGCTGGTGGTGATGCCGGAGAGCTATGACCGCTGGCTTCAGGCTTATGACCCGCTGCCACGCGACTTTTTGGCCAACTGTACCTTCGCACCAGAGAGCGCCTTTCGCGCTTATCCGGTTGACCGCCGTGTGGGCAATGTGCGCTTTGACGATTCGGCATGTTTGCAACCCACGGGCCGAGTTGATAAGCCTGCGGACGGGGTGCAGGGCGAACTGTTTTAAGCGAGAGAGATGTGAGCGATCTTTTTGACACAACCACCGAACTCTACGGCCAGATAGACGGCCATGTGGCAACGCTTGTGCTCAACCGGCCGGATAAGCGCAATGCCTTCACAACCGCCTTGTGGCAGCGTTTTGTGGCGGTATTGACCGCGCTGGAGGAAAGCCCGGCGCGGGTGATTTTGATCACATCCAGCGCGCCTGCGGCCTTTTCGGGCGGTGCCGACATTGCCGAGCTTGCCACTATGGTCGACGACCCGGCGCGTGCCGAGGGCAACCGCGCCGCACTGCGCGAGGCGCAAGGCCGTTTGGCCGCATGTATCAAGCCAACCATTGCGGTGATCCCGGGGGCGTGTTTTGGCGCGGGGTGCGGTCTTGCCCTGCACGCCGATATGCGCCTGGCGAGCGACCGGGCGCGTTTTGGCATTACGCCTGCGAAGCTTGGCCTCGTATACCCGCTCAGGGATACGGCGCGGCTTGTCAGCATCGTTGGGGCCGCCCGCGCCAAGCTGATGCTGTATGGGGCCCAACAACTGGACGCACGCCGCGCCTATGACTATGGGCTTGTCGATCAACTGCATTCGCCAGAAACCCTGGATGACGCAGCCGCAAGCCTGGCATCCGATATTGCCCGGCTGTCGCCCACCGCAATCGATATCATGCGCCAGCAGTTTGACCACATTGCCGAAGGGCAGGGCGATGATGACGCGTGGACCAGCCAGGCCTTTGTTGCCCGCCACGGGGCCCCGGATATGCGCGAAGGGGTGGCCGCCTTTTTGGAAAAACGTCAGGCCATCTTTGCCGACCGCGACAAAGGTTAGAGCATTAGCCCCTAATAGGGTGATTGCACCCCTCGTGTTTAAGGCTTTGGGCCCATAACATCGCGGAAATCGGGCACGCCGTACACCGCCGCAACATGCAGTGCCGTGATGGTATAAAAAATGGCAAAATTGATCACATCGCCCAGATACGGGGCCAGGCGCTCGGGGACAAAGCTCAGCACGGCAACCGTCAGCAGGATGTTGAAAAATCCAAACAGCAGCAGCAGGCAGGCATAAGACCCGACCATCGGCTGCAGGAAAATGCGCGCCCGAAGCCACGCGCTCGACAGGGTTTCGCGGCGGTCGCGCGCCTCGGCCCCCACAGCCAGGTGGGCAGTTGCGGAAATCGCCAGCAGCATCCAGATCGCCACAACGGTGGCGGCTACGAACAGCACGCCGTTGAGTGCGGGTACCACCGCCCCGACAAGCGTCGACAACGTGAAAACCGCCAGGAAGGCAAGAATGGTCAAACCGGCTGCGGTGGCCAGGTGCACAAACATACGCCCTGCGCGACGGACATAGACCATAGCACCGCCGCCGAGGGGGGCCAGCACCGCTGGCGCGACCCGCCTTGCCCACGGCACAACCGCCAGCGCGGTCACTAGCAGCACCCCCAGATATCCAAGTATCAGGGTCGCGAGGCCGCTGGACAGCAGGTCAAACGCGGCTTGCAGATTATCCTCTCCGCCGGGGCGCAGCAACTCCTGCACCGCCAGCAAGATGGCTTGCGCCGGGGCGAATATCCAGGCGGACACCAGGCCACAGAGAAGCGCCAGCAAAACCAAAAGCTCGGTATTGTGGCGGGCAGAGCCTGCCGCGCGCAGCAAAAGCGACCGAAGGGTTGGAGTTTCAAATGACATTTTGACCATAGGGGCTTAGATGTGCTCCCATAATGTGTCGGACGCAAGGCAAGTTTTGCGCCCAATGCGTCTTGAGGGAGGGATCGCCGTGGCCGGGCCGCTGGATGGAATTGTTGTTTTGGATTTGTCGCGCGTGCTGGCAGGCCCCTGGGCGGGGCAGTTGCTTGCCGAACTGGGGGCCGAGGTCATCAAGGTCGAACGGCCGGGCACTGGCGACGATACCCGCAGTTGGGGCCCGCCCTATATGAAGGACGCAGCCGGTAGGGATACTGGCGAGGCGACCTATTATCTGTCGACCAATCGCGGCAAAAAAAGCATCGCCATCGACATGCGCACGCCCGAGGGTGCACAGCTGATTCAGCGCATGGCGGCGCGCGCTGACATTGTGCTGGAAAATTTCAAAAAAGGCGGACTGGTCAAATACGGGCTGGATTATGCCAGCCTGTCCGCCATCAATCCCGGCCTGATTTATTGTTCGGTCACCGGTTTCGGGCAGTTTGGGCCCTATAGCGAAAAAGCCGGTTATGACTTTATCATTCAGGCGATGTCGGGCCTGATGTCGGTCACTGGCGAGCGTGACGACAAACCGGGCGGCGGGCCGCAAAAGCTGGGCATTGCGATCTCCGATCTGTGTACCGGGCTGTATGGCACCATCGGGATTTTGGCGGCGCTGCATCAGCGCAAAACCACGGGCAAAGGCCAGCATATCGACATGGCGCTTTTGGATGTGATGACCAGCCTGATGTCCAATCAGGCCATGGGGGCGCTTGCAGGCGGCATTCAGCCCAAACGGCAGGGCAATGCCCATGTGTCGATTGTCCCCTATCAGGTGTTTGAAACCGCCGACAGCCAAATCGTTCTGGCCGTCGGCAATGACCGGCAATACGCCGCCTTTGCCGAGGTTGCGGGTGATAACCGACTGAAAGACGCGGCCTATGCGCGCAATCCCGACCGGGTGCGCAGGCGCGCCTCGCTGATCCCCATCATCGAAGAGGTCATGCAAACCCGCACAACGGCTGAGTGGTGTGCCGCGCTTGACGCGGTGTCGGTGCCCGCCGGGCCGATTTATACGCTTAGCGAGGTGTTTGACGATCCACAGATCAAGGCGCGGGGGCTGGTGGAATATATGGACCACCCGCTGAACAAGGATTTGCCGACGCTGAGGGCACCGGTGTTGATGTCGGGGGCGGATGTCGGGGCGAAAACGCCGGCCCCGATGCTGAATGCCGACCGCGACGATATTCTGGGTCAGCTTGGCCTGACGGCTGAGGACATCGACGCCCTTGTCGCCGCTGGCGCAATCATGGAGAATTAGCAATGTTTCAGGATCAGATTATCTGGATTACCGGCGCGTCGTCAGGCATTGGCGAGGCGCTGGCGCACAGCTTTGCCCGGCGCGGAGCCAAGCTGATCTTGTCGGCGCGGCGCGAGGCTGAGCTTGCGCGTGTGCGCGATGCGGTGGTGGGTGCGGGTGCCAGCGCTGACGCGGTTTGGGTGTTGCCGCTCGATGTCACCGACGCCGCCGCTGTCGCCGCTGCGGTCGACACAGCGTTGGGTTTTGCCGGGCATGTGGACCTGCTGTTCAACAATGCCGGTATCTCGCAGCGCGCTCTGGCGGTTGATACTGACATGGCGACCTACCGCACCCTGTTCGAGGTGGACTTTTTTGGCCAAGTGGCCCTGACCAAGGCGCTTTTGCCGCACATGATCGCACGGGGGTCGGGGCATTTTGCCATCACCGCCTCGGTGGCGGGCAAGGTCGGTGTGCCGTATCGGACCGGTTACTGCGCCGTGAAGCACGCGGTGATGGGCTTTTTCGATGCGCTCAGGGCCGAGGTGAGCCAGCACGGCATCCAGGTTACAACCGTCACGCCCGGCTTTATCAAAACGGCGATTGCTGAGCACGCCCTGAAGGGCGATGGCACGGCCTACGGCGAAAAAGATCAGGCGATCGAACACGGCATGGCAGCCGACGCCTGTGCCGAGCATATTGTCCGCAAAATGGAGCAGGGCGTCCCCGAAATCCCCGTCGGCGGTCGCCGCGAAATGGTGGCACTGCTGATCAAACGCTTGTTCCCCAAGCGTGTGTTTAAAATGGTGGAAACGCTAGGCAAGCCCAAGCCGGTGAAAAACTGACCCTATGTCAGGGTTTTGTCCGCATCGGATCGGCTCCGACGCCCGGACTGCGGCAAAAACCGGTCCCACCAGTTGCGCCGGACGGACATGTTGGCCGCCCGCCCCGGCGGCGGCGGAGTGAAGGCAATGTCGGGCAGGCCGTAGCCCAGATCGATAAATTTCAGTGCGGTGATCTGGCAGTGGCTCAGGACCAGCTGTTCGCGCAGGCTGGCGCGAAAGCCTGGTTTTTCCGACAGCGTCACCCCAACAACATAGCGTGAGGCACCGTCGCGGTCGGCCATTGGCAGATATAGCGACTGGATAGTTTGCGGTACGCCCGAGCTGTCGCGGCATTTTTCGCTGACCAGTGCCGCGCACGGCTGGTCGAGCACCGCTTCGTAAAACCGGGCGATATTTTCGCGCATATCGGGAGCGGCAAGATCAAAGGTGTTGATGCCGCCCACAGGCCTGCGCCACATCGCTGACACATCGCGGCTGACAAGCCCGCCGGTGATGTCATAGCGCCCGGTTCGGCGCATCAGCGACAAGCGGGCAAAGCGCTGATCGAGCGATTTGGGGTCAAAGGCCGCGCGCTCGGGCACGCGGGCACCGCCTGCTTTGTGCAGGCTTTGCCAATAGGCGATCACGTCGCCAAATGCTGTGCTTTCACCCATCTTTGCACCCTAGACGCCATAAATTTGTAATTATATTTCAAATCACATCAGGCCTGTGAAACACTGTTCACGAAACCAGTGTCATGGATTTTGCGGGGCACAATCAAGGGGCAGTTTTTTGGCGAATGTCTGACCATTTGGTCAAGCAGAAGCAAGGCTCTATTATTGTGGAAGGATTCCGCGTGCGACGTCGAAGAAACGATCATTGGGGATGGGAAGCGTCAGATGATATTGTGCAATGCGCCATCCGTCTTTTGTGCGAATCAGCACGCCGGTTCCACGAAACAGACCATATTGATCATGCCGCAATGTCTCGTGAAAATAGGCGCTGTCGCCACCGGGTAAACTATCAATGTGGCGGGTGTCGGGGTGATAGGTCCACCCATTGGGCGCCCCCTTGGCATAGGCCTTCAATTCGTCAACCGTCCAAAACTCGGTGATATCGGTACCGATAAAGGTCGCATTGTCGGAATAAAGGGCAAAATACCGCTCCCAGTCGGCCTTGGCGGCAGCACTGTGCAGGGTGTCCAACAGCGCGTTCATCTCGTCCCGGTCGCTGGCTTGCGCTGGCAAGACCATCAGGGCAATCGCGACAAGCCCGCATGCCAAATGCCGCATCATTCTGCGGCTGCCGGTTCGGCAGCGATTTGCTTGGCGGTGCGGATCTGCCCCGCTTTAAGGCGGGCCAGATAATCCGCCGTGTCGCGGCGCAGTTCAGGTGCCATCAGGTAAATGCCGATGATGTTGGGGATCGCCATCAGGAAATAGAGGCTGTCCACCAGCGCATACACCGTTTTGGCAGAGAAGAAGCCCGAGGGGATGAGGATCACACAGAAAATGATCTTGAAGATCATCATCGAAAGTTTGCCCTCGCCAAACACAAAGCCCCACACTTTGGACGAATAATAGCCCCAGCTGATGATGGTGGAAAACGCAAACAGCAGCACCGCCAGTGCCAAAATATAGGGGAACCAGCTGATGGCGGAGCCAAAGGCGGCGCTGGTCATTTGAATATCGCCCAGCAGCACGCCGTCGCTGCCGGTAAAGTTATAGGCCCCGGTGATGATGATGACCAAGGCGGTCATGGTGCAAATGACCACCGTATCGATAAAGGGTTCCATCAGCGCCACCATGCCCTCGGATACCGGCTCGCGGGTTTTGGCGGCAGCGTGCGCAATGGTGGCGGTGCCAAGCCCGGCCTCGGTGGAATAGACCGCGCGGCGCATGCCGATCACCAACGCCCCAAGCGCCCCGCCCGCGGCGCTTTTGCCGTAATGTTCGGGGTGAAAGGCGCCGTCGATGATGGTCGCAAAGGCGGCGGGGATTTCGCCGAAATTGGTGAACAATATGGTCAGCGCCGCGCTGATGTAAATCACCGTCATCAAGGGCACCAGCCGCGCAGTGACACTGGCGATCGAGCGGATACCGCCGATGATGACAATGGCGGTCAGGCCTGCAATCGCAAAGCCAAAGCCCAGGGCAAAACCGTCATTGTCCACCCCGATCACACCCGACAGCTGACTGTAGGCCTGGTTGGCCTGGGTGATTTGCGGCACGGTCGCCACCACGGCGATCAGCGCATAGGCCCAGGCAAGATTGCGCCCCAGCTTGGCACGACCGTTCGCCGCCAATCCGTTTTTGAGATAATACATCGGCCCGCCGGAAATGGTGCCGTCGGCGTGCACATCGCGGTATTTCACCCCCAGCGTACATTCGGCAAATTTCAGCGACATGGCAAACAGGCCAATCAGGATCATCCACAGCGTCGCCCCCGGCCCGCCAATGGCGATGGCCAGTGCGACACCGGCAATATTGCCCAGCCCAACGGTGCCCGACAACGCCGTCGACAGCGCCTGAAACTGCGACACTTCGCCGGGGGCGGTATCGTCGCGGTAATCGCCGCGCAGCACCCGAAAGGCCCGACCGAAGGACCGCAAGTTTAAAAAGCCGAAATAAAAGGTCAGGATGACCATTGGCAGCGCCATCCAAATGACGATCCATTCCACCTCGACGCCGAACACCGGCACGGTCGCAAAGACAAAGGCTTCAAGCGTGTGGATCGCGTCGGTCGCCAGGCCAATCAGCCCACCGCGCGCGCCGTCCTGCGCCGCGCCGCTTTGGCCATATGCGGGCCATGTGGCCGCCATCAGCGCCAAAAGCATACTCGAAACCTGTTTCATGCGTGTCTCCCCGGGTCGCATTTGCGCCTGCGTCATCAATCCGTCACAGAAGGTAGCGCCGCAGGCGGACAAGGGGAAGGGCATAAATGGTTGACCGGGGTGGGGTCGGCGCTGGCCTCAAAAAAATGGGGGCTGTCCTGCCCAGCCCCCATCATGCCGCCCGGAGCGGAGAGGTCCTACCGGTTGGCAATCGCGTAGGTGAATTTATAGGTCACGTCGGTGGTTTTGACGGGCTTGCCATCCTCATAGCGCGGGGCATAGCGAAAGCGCTCAGCCGCCTTGATGCTTGACCTGGCCAGCGCCCGGCTGCCCTTGATCTCGTCCACACGTATGTTTTCCACAAAGCCAGCGTCGTTGATGTCGAGTTTGAGGATCACATGCCCCTCGCCGCGCGATCCAGAATATTCAGGGTTGGGCCTGTAAATCGGTATATAGTTCTGGTCTTCGGTGCGTGGGCTATGCTGGCCGATGGCGCGGCAGTGCCGGGTGGCGGCCTCGCTGTCGCCCAAATTCTCATAAATATCGACCATCAGGGCGTGCCCCGCTAGCGCCAGGGTCGAGGTCGGGTCGTGTGCCTCAAAGGTCGCCGTCGCATCCTGCACATAGGTAAGCGCCGTGTCATAGTCGTGCGCCGAGCGCGCATATTTACCGCGCCAATAGCGCGCGAGCGCCAGGTCCACCTCGTATTCGGGCTTGGTTTCAAACACGGCAATGGCGCGCTCGAAATAGGTGTCGGCACCGCGCTGTTTCATATCGCCCAGGATCGCCTTGCCCCATTCCATGTTTACACGCGCGGTGGCGACGCTGTCGTCGCCGTAATGCTGGGCCGCAATCTTATGGGCACGTCGAAAATTCAAATTGGTGCGCTGCAGGTCATGGTTTTTGGCGTAGCGTGATGCAAGCCCCATCAATGGGTCGATCAACTCCAGTCCGTCGTCGCCATATGCCTGTTCATAATAATGAATGGCGCGCTTGAATGCCCAGCGTATGCGGTCTTCGTCCTGCTTGGAAAAGGGCAAGGCCATGTGTGCCGTCGCATAATTGGTGGCGATGGCACCGCGCTGTGCGTCGGTCAGCGCATTGAGGTCTTCGGCAATGTCAAACGCGTCTGCGATGGCTTCGGCGGCAGCCTCGGTCTCGCCCGCTTCGGTTGCGGTCGTATAAGCGCGGTAGGCCGTGGAAAAGCGTTTCACGTCATCGGGAAATGCCGTCAGTGACAGGACGGCAATCAGCACCGCTGCAAACCCCATTTTGGTCATGATGATCCCCCAATCAAAATTGTACCCGCCTAAGATTAGTCAGATGCAGGCGATTGATACAACCAAAAATGGCAAGATTTTGACAATGGGATGCGGAGTGTTTGTATATTGAAATATGCGTATGTGCCCACCATATGTTTTGTATCGGTCCGATATAAAAATAGAGCGAGGAAATCATGACGACCACATCTTATGACCGCGCTGAAAAGGGTTGGCGCACCGTTTATCTGATCTATGGGCTATATGCGCTGGGGATTGTCACCAGCGGCCTGGCGTCCGTCGTCGGGGTGATATTGGCGCATCTGAAAAGCGGCACAGGCGCCACTTACGAGATCAACGCCCACTATAAAAATCAGATCGAGATTTTCTGGACGGTCTTTGTGGTTGGTTTGATTGGCTTGGTGCTGACCATGGTCGGCATCGGGATCATCATCCTCTTTGGATTGTCGATCTGGACCATTTATGCGGTGGCAAAGGGTACGCTTGCGGCGATCAATCAGGAACCGATCTAGGCCCCTGACCTTAGCGTTCGCCAAAGCGCGGCATCAATTCCACAAAATTGCAGGGGCGGTAACGATTGTCGAGCTGGGTCAGCAGAATCTGGTCCCAGGCGTCTTTCACCGCCCCTTTTGACCCCGGCAGGCCAAAGAGCAGTGTTGTCTCTGCCAGCCCGCCCGTCGCCCGGCTTTGGATTGTTGATGTGCCGATGATCTGATAGCTGATCATGCGAAACAGTTCGCCAAAGCCGGGGATTGCCTTGGTATACAGCGCCTCCAGCGCCTCGGGCGTCACATCCCGCCCGGTTATGCCGGTGCCGCCCGTCGCCAAAACAACATCAACCCTATCGTCGGCAATCCACACCTTGGCTTGGGTCTGAATGGCGGCGATTTCGTCTTTGACGATGACCCTGCCGGCAAGCCGGTGCCCGGCATCGGTGACCCGGTCAGCCAATATCCGGCCCGACACATCGTCGGCTTCGGTGCGGGTGTCGGATATGGTCATCACCGCGATGCCGACCGGGATAAAGTCGCGAGTGTCGTCAATGCCGGGCATCAGGGGGCCCCTCCTTCAAGGCGCAGACGGCGCAGGCGCTGAATGTTGCGCTGTTCTTCGGTGTCGAGCGTATCCAGGATCGGCCACGCACCCGACGCCACCGCATCGAGAGACGGGGTATCCTGGCCCAGGCGCATGCGGTACAGCCAGAAATTTGCCATCACACGTTCGATAAAATTGCGGGTCTCGTAAAAGCCGATCGATTCGATGAATAGCAGCGGGTCGCTGCCATAATCCACATCGCGCTTCCATCCCAGCAAACTGCCGGGCCCGCCATTATAGGCGGCCAGCATCATGAACAAATTGCCCTCAACATATTCGCTCGCCAACAGCCGTTCGATATAGGTTTGCCCCAGCGCCATGTTGAACTCGGGCTCAAACAGGCGATTGCGGTTGCCGCGCAGCAGCTTGTTGCCGCGTGCGATCACTCGCGCAGTGGCGGGCATCACTTGCATCAATCCACGCGCCCCGACGCCTGAGCGCGCCCGCGAGCCAAAGCCTGATTCTTGCCGGACCATGGCAAAGATAATCGCCTTGTCCACCCGAAAGCCGTCTGCCGGTTCCCAGTCCGGCAGTGGAAAGCGTGTGCTGAGCGGTGCGGCTTCACCCGTGCCGCCGGTGCGGCTGATGCGCAACTGGATGGCGGGCAGGTTCAAATGCGCCGCCAGTGCCAGCAGGTCGCGTTGCACGCTGGTGCCTTCGCGCCCCCACAACAGGCGCAGTTCCTCATCGGCCAAGTCATCCCGACCAATTTCGGTCAGGGCAATGGCGCGGGGCACTGCGGGATAGGTCATCAACCGCGTCACCACCGCAGGTGTCAGGGCAGGGCGGGTCCAGTCGGTGTGAATATCCATGCCCAATTGCCGCTGGGCGATGAGGCCGTAAAAGGACTCGCGCAGGCTGGCCGCCTGTTTCAGATGCTCTTCGCCCAATTCGGGGTTGCGGTTGCGGTAGGCCGCACGCGCCGCCCAATAATGGCCTGCGGCGCTCAGCCAGTCGCCCGCATGAACATGATCGCCCAAACGGCTGAAATGCAGATAGGCCGTTTCAATATTCCCCAGCCGCCAATTGGCAAGCCCGGCGGTCCAATCGGTCGCGGGTTCGGTGTCATAGGACAGCTCGGCACCATAGGTTGCAAGCGCCAGGGCCTTGTTGTCGTCGCCTTTGTAATAATAGCTGGCCGCCACCCGCTCCAGTGCGTCTGCGGCCTCAAACGGGGCCAGAATACCGCGTGCGTGCATCGCCCAAAAGCGTTTTTCCGCGCGCTCGGGGCGCCCGCTGCGCACATAGCGGCGCACATTGGAGAGAAAGCGCGACACCGCCCGCCGTTCGAACCGGCTGCGGCCTTCGACACTGGGGCGGGCGCGCGCGGCCTGTCCGGTGACACCGGGATAGTTCGTGGCCTCGGGCCGTTTGGGGGCGCGGGCCCGGCCCTGGCGTTTGCGCGCCAGCCGGTAGACCCGCCAGGCATTCGGGTGGTCGGCATGGGCCGCCATCCAGTCGCGCAATTCGCGAAACGAACTGCGATATCCCGTCGGGTGCATCAGGCGCTGAAACTGAATGTGTCCCATCAGCACAGGGTTATCGAGGCGTTTGATTTCGGCGTCGGCTGCCGCCCAGTCGGCCTCATTTTGCAGCGCCAAAATAGACCGATAGCGGCCGATGTCCCGGTCGTTCAAGATCCGGGGGATCAGCCGGTCCTGCGCCTGCGCGCCGACATACGGGATCATCCCGGTTGCAGCCGCCAAAATACTCAAAAACACGATCAGGCGTCGGATGACAAAGCCTCCTTCACAGACAACAGGTCAAGCCAAGCTTGCGCCTTGGAGACCGGATTGCGCAACAGATACGCCGGGTGATAGGTCGGCATCAAGGCCAGATCATGACCAGAGGGTGATATATTTTCCAGCCTATGCCAGCGCCCCCGCAACCGGGTAATGCCGTCGGCTTTGCCCGTCAGGGCCTTGGCCGACACGCCGCCCACCGCCATCACGACGCGCGGCCCGGCTAGGGCAATATGCCGGTGCACAAAGGGCAGAAAGGCATTGACGGTTTCCAGGTCGGGCGTGCGGTTGCCCAGGGGCCGCCAGGGGAGAATATTGGTGATGTAGGCGCTGTCGTTGCGCGTGCGGCCAATGGCGGCCAGCATTTTGTCGAGAAGCGCGCCCGACGGCCCGACAAAGGGTTTGCCCAACCGGTCCTCTTCCGCGCCGGGGGCTTCGCCGATGATCATCAGGTCCGCGCCGGGGGTGCCATCGGCAAACACCAAGGATTTGGCGGTTTTCTGGTATTGCCCACCGTTAAACGCGGCAAGGGCCGCCTGAAGCTCATCCAAAGTCTCGGCCGCTTGCGCCATCGCCTCCGCCTCACTGATCGACCCAAGAGCGCTGTCGGCGGTCGGCGGGGCCTTAGGTGCGGCGGCAGGGCGGACGTGTGCAGCCTTTGGTGTGCGCGTGTCGGCAGTCGGAGCCTTCAGTGTTTCCGCCCGCTCTTTGGTTGCCGCAAAGCGGTCGATAGGCGTGTCGGACACGGCCTCGTCGGCACCCATGTCCACAAGCCATTTCAGGGCATGTGCGGGATCATGAAAACTGTCGGTGATCATGCGCATATGGTGCCAATACCAGACGCCCGACACAAGCCCAACCTGCACGACGATGTTTGACGAATGCGTGTGGTCAATGCATAAAACGGGTCAAGTTCAGCCCATCAGGTCAACCTTGGGGCCAGCCCCGTGGTCAGCCGCGGGATTAGCCATGGGGCCAACATTTAATCGGAGAGAGATATGGAACGCGAATCCATGGAGTTTGACGTTGTCATTGTCGGTGGTGGTCCATCGGGTTTGTCGGCGGCGATTCGCCTGATGCAACTGGCCCAGGACAAGGGCGAGGAACTGCTGGTCGGCGTGCTGGAAAAGGGCTCGGAAATTGGTGCGCATATTCTCTCTGGTGCGGTGGTGGACCCTAAGGCACTCAATGAATTGATCCCCGACTGGAAAGACAAGGGCGCCCCCATGGGCGTTGAAGTCAGCGATAACCAGCACTGGGTGTTGAGCGAGACCGGCAAAACCAACGTGCCGCATGCGTTGCTGCCGCCGATTCTGTCGAACAAGGGCATGTATACGCTGTCGCTTGGCAATTTGACCCGCTGGCTGGCCGAGCAGGCCGAAGCCATGGGGGTTGAGGTGCTACCGGGCTTTGCGGCGGCTGAAATTCTCTATCACGAGGACGGTCGTGTCAAAGGCGTGGCGACGGGCGATATGGGGATCGGCAAGGACGGCGAGAAAAAGGCGTCCTACACGCCGGGTTATGAACTCCATGCCAAATATACGCTGTTTGCCGAAGGGGTGCGCGGGTCGCTGTCGAAAGAGATTATCGAGCATTTTGACCTGCGCGCCGGGCGCGAGCCGCAGGTCTACGGTATCGGGATCAAAGAACTGTGGGACATCGACCCTGCCAAACACAAACCCGGGCTGGTGATCCACAGCCAGGGCTGGCCCATCGATGACGCCAAGGGCGGCGGCTTTATTTATCATCAGGAGAACAACCAGGTGGCGCTGGGGTTTGTGGTGAACCTGAATTATAAAAATCCGTATCTGTCCCCTTTTGACGAGATGCAGCGGTGGAAAACGCACCCGGCTATCCGCGAGATGCTGGAGGGCGGGCGGCGCGTCAGTTACGGCGCGCGGGCCATCAATCAGGGCGGTTTGCAATCGGTGCCCAAACTGTCTTTCCCAGGGGGGGCATTGATTGGCTGTTCGGCCGGTTTTGTGAATGTGCCGCGCATCAAGGGCACCCACAATGCGATGAAAACCGGCATGCTCGCTGCCGAGACGGTGTTTGAAGCACTGGCCGCAGGCTCTGACGGTTCGGCCTCACTGGAAGGCTATGAACAGGCCTTTGAAAACAGTTGGGTTTATAAAGACCTGCACAAAGTGCGCAATTTCGGCCCAGGTTGGGGCAAGTTTGGCAACAATCTGGGCACGATTTATGGCGGGCTGGAGATGTGGCTGCAGTCGCTGGGGCTTGGCTTCCTGATGCCGTGGACGCTCAAGCACGGGGGCAAAGACCACGAGGCGACGGGCAAGGCGAAGGATTATGCTCCGATTGACTATCCCAAGCCCGACGGTGTGATCAGTTTTGACAAGCTATCGAGCGTATTTCTATCGAACACCAATCACGAGGAAGACCAGCCCGCGCACCTGACGCTGAAGGACGACAGCGTGCCGGTGGCGGTGAATCTGGCGGACTATGCAGGCCCTGAACAGCGGTTTTGCCCGGCCGGTGTGTATGAATTTGTCGGTGAAGGGGCTGATGTGCGCCTGCAGATCAACGCGCAAAACTGCGTGCACTGCAAAACCTGTGATATCAAGGACACGACGCAAAATATTCATTGGGTTGTGCCCGAAGGTGGCGGTGGTCCGAACTACCCCAATATGTGACCCGCGCCTGTGCGCGAAAGGATGTTAAGAGTGTTCAATCGGTATGCGCTGACTGCAGCTTTGGTGGCGGCATTGTCTTCGGTGGCTTCGCAGGCTGACGAACGGTCGCTGCGGCCGGCGCCGACGTCGCTCAACAGCGCGTTTCACCGCGATGATCCGGGGCTGCCGACGCCGTTTGGGGCCTATATATCGGCCCTGTTGGCTCAGCAGCAAAACCAGGCAGACGCCTCGGCTGATTTTTACCAGGAGGCGGTGGACACCGCGTCGGACAGCCCCGCGGTTGTCCGACGGGCGTTTTTTCAATTTGTCTATTCCGGGCGCATTGCCGATGCCGCCAGTGTCGCCAGCCAGTTTGCCGCCGGTGACGAGGCAGGCGGCGACCTTGGGGTGCTGGTGCCATTGGTTGGCCATTTTGCCGCGGGCGAATGGGATGCCCTGCACGGCAAAGCCGCTGTGGCCCCGCGCAGCGGACTGTCGGCGTTTTTGGTCCCGATCCTGGAGGCATGGGCGCATGCGGCACGCGGCGACGGGATGGCCGCGCAGACCGCGCTTGACCCGTTGGAGGCCCGCGGCGGCTTTACCGCGCTGGTGGCCGAGCAGCGCGCCTACCTCGCCGATTTTCTGGGCGACCGGGACACAGCCCGTGCCAGCTATCAAAGCCTGACCGACACCGACCGCCCGGCAACGCTGCAACCTTATGTGCAATATGCGGCTCTGCTTGCCCGCACAGAAAGCCGCTCCGCTGCGCAGGCCTTTCTTGAGACAACGATGCGACGCTTTGGCGGCAATCAGTTTTTGGCGCGCGAGGGACAGCGCATCATGGCCGGGCGCGGTCCAAGTTTAAATGCGGCCCATCCGATGGGCGCGGTCGCGAGTATTTTGTACCGGCTGGCGTCGGAATTTGTGCGCGGCAATTCGCGCCAGGCCGCAGTTTTCTATCTCCGCGTTGCCGAATATTTACAGCCCCAGCATGATGACATCAAAGTCACGCTGGGCGCGCAGTTTGAGGAACTGGACGATTATTTAAGCGCGGCGCGCACTTATGGTGATATCGCTACGGACTCGCCCCTGGCGTCGGTTGCGCGCCAACGGCGGATTTCTGCCCTGCGCCAGCTTGAAGACAAGGGTTTGGTGATGTCCGCGCTCGACGCCGCACTGGACCTTGAGCCCGAAAGCTTTGCCCACCGGCTGAGCCATGCGGATATTTTGCGCGAAGAGGGCGCTTATGAAAAAGCTGTGGCGGTCTATTCAGACCTGATCGCAGAAGATCGGCCCAAGCGCAAAAGCGATTGGTATTTATACTTTGCTCGGGGCGTTTGTTTTGATCAGATGGACGATTGGGGCAAGGCAGAGGCTGATATGCTGACGGCGCTGGGCCTAAGCCCGGACGAGCCAACAACGCTCAATTATCTGGGATATAGCTGGATCGACCGCGACATGAACCATGCGCGCGCCACCGAGATGATCGAAAAGGCGCTTGCCGCCCGCCCCGATGACGGCTTTATCAATGACAGCCTGGGGTGGGTGCATTATCTGCAGGGCGATTACGGCAGTGCGATTGAATATCTGGAACTGGCGGTCAGCCTCGAGCCAACAGACGCGGTGATCAATGATCATTTGGGCGATGCCTATTGGCAGGCCGGGCGACGCGTTGAAGCGCGCTATCAATGGCGCCAGGTACTGCAAAGCAACCCCGAAGATGACGTGCGAACCGCTGCGCTGGAAAAGTTGCGGCGCGGCCTGAATGGGAAGAGCTAAACGGGTGGCAGATCCGATCACCGAGATTGCCCCGGCTAAGGTGAATCTCTTTCTGCATATCGTTGGTCGCCGAGCGGACGGCTACCATCTGATTGAAAGTCAGTTCGGCTTTACCGCGCAAGGGGACACGCTGACCTTTGCCCCGGCGGACGAAATCTCGCTGGCGATTGACGGGCCCTTTGCCGACAACCTGATGGCCGAGGCCGATTGGCAGCACAGCAATCTGGTCACTGCAGCCGCGCGCGCGCTGCAAACCTATCTTGGCCTGGAGACCGGGGCGCATATCACCCTGACCAAGGTACTGCCCGTAGCCGCCGGCATTGGCGGCGGGTCGGCAGATTGTGCGGCTGCGCTTCGGGGGCTGTGCCGGCTTTGGGGAGTGGCCATCGAGCTCAAGGCATTACAGTCGCTTGCGCTGTCCCTCGGCGCGGATATCCCCGCCTGCCTTGCCGGGGAGCCCGTCATGGTGCGCGGTATCGGCGAGCGATTGGACCCTGTGCCTATGTCCCAGCGGGTGCCCGCGGTGTTGGTGAACCCCTTGCGGGCCTGTGCAACGGCGGCGGTGTTTGCGTCTTACCGGGCAAGCGGCAAGGCCTTTCGCGAGGCGCAGACCCCGCCCGCAACCATAACCGCCTTGCTGCAAAATACCGGCAATGACCTGACGGCCGCTGCGGTTGAACACTGCCCCGACATCGCAACTATTTTGGAGACTTTGGGCGAGCAACCGGGATGTATGTTGGCGCGCATGTCAGGGAGCGGTGCAACCTGTTTCGCCCTGTTTGAAACCGACGCCGCCGCCAGCGCCGCATCGCAGCATTGCCGCACATGTTGGCCCGGATATTGGGTTATGCAGGACTGGCTGAGGGTCTAAGTCCTGACCCTAAGCCCCAAGTCCATGATAGTGACGGTACCACGCGACAAACTTACCGATGCCGGTTTCCAGGTCGGTGGTCGGGCAGAAGCCGACATCGCGCTGAAGCGCGGAAATATCGGCATAGGTTTCCTTCACGTCGCCGGGTTGCATGGGGTGCCTCTCGACCACGGCTGTTTTGCCGACGGCCTTTTCGATCAGTTCAACAAAAGTGCTAAGGCGTTCCGGGTGATTGTTGCCAATATTATAAAGTGCGTGCGCGGATTTTGATCCACCGGGCTGGTCTGTGCGCCCAGCCTGCGGCGGATGGTCCAAAAGGCGCATGATGCCATCCACAATGTCGTCGATATAGGTAAAGTCGCGCCCCATATCGCCGTTATTAAAGAGCTTGATCGGCTGGCCTTCGATGATCGCCTTGGTGAAACTGTAATACGCCATGTCGGGCCGCCCCCACGGGCCGTACACGGTGAAAAAGCGCAGGCCCGTTAGCGGTACGCCAAAGAGATGCGCGTAGGTTTCGCTCATCAGTTCGTCCGCGCGTTTGGTTGCGGCATACAGCGACACAGGGTGGTCGGCGCGGTCGTTTTCGTTGAACGGAAGGTCAACCCGTCCGCCATAGATTGACGACGAGCTGGCGTAAATACAGTGCTGCAGGTTGGGTGTGTGGCGGGCAAGTTCCAAAATGTTGCCGTGCCCAACCAGATTGCTGGAAAGATAGGCCGCTGGGTTTTCAAGGCTGTAGCGTACCCCCGCCTGCGCCGCCAGGTGAATGATGACCCGAATATCGAAGCTGGTGAGCGCCTCGGCAAACTGCGCGGCGTCGGCGATGTCAAAGCCGCGAAATTTAAAGTTGGGATTGTCGGTCAGCTGGGCAAGCCGTGCGTTTTTCAGCGCCGGGTCATAATAGTCATTCATGGTATCGACGCCAACAACCGACTGCCCGGCCTTCAGCAAAGCCAGCGACACATGATAACCGATAAACCCGGCAGCCCCCGTTACCAAAACCGTCATTTTGCTCCCCCGCTTCAGGTTTTGTTGCCGACCAGTGTTAGCCGGACTGATCCTGATAATCCAGTCACTCTGCGAAATGCACAGGGCGTACCAAAAAGTTTAGAAAAACCCTTTACAGGTCTGAGAGCATCGAATAAACAGCCGCCCACACCTACAGTGGTGGGGCGTCGCCAAGCGGTAAGGCAGCGGTTTTTGGTATCGCCATGCGCAGGTTCGAATCCTGCCGCCCCAGCCATTTTTCACGACATCGATACTCTCAGTTGACAATGCACCGCACGCGTCGCTCGCCGGCCGTCACGGGGCAGAGACATGCTCATGAAAAACATGCCTTCCCGGTCGGTTGGTCGGCTGGGCAAATTTCCAAATGCAGATCGTCTACGGAAACAATCGCCGCGATCTTTGCTGCAAGCACGTCCCGTTGGTTGGGCTCAAGCCCTTCGACCATG
>JASBSO010000148.1 GCA_030148905.1 Kordiimonadaceae bacterium
CGTTGCGGTATCCTGCCAATCTGCGCATCGCATCAAGGATTTGATCAATGAAGGCGTCGTTATGCAGGTCCGAATTGAGGACGGCGAGGTGGGTTGCCCCCACACCCAGCGCCCACATCTGATTGGCGGTGCCCGAAATCGAGCCGGTTGTGACAATCTCGCCCGTGTCATTCAGCGTGATCAGCGCATTTTCGATCCAGCTGCAGATTCTGTCCTGTGCATTGATAAAGGTGGACCAGCGCCGGTCTGACGGTGCCCCTAGCGTCATGGCGGCAAATTCGAAAGACAGCCGCATCGTATCGCGAGACTGCGGGGCCAGTTCCATTTTCAGATTCGCGCGGTACAGCTCCTCGAACATCTCCCAGCTTTGCACAGGGGGGGGAAATTCGGTCTGCTCGGACAGCTGCGATATCGCCGCATCGAACGCGGCCTCTTTGCTGTCGAAATGGGTGTAAAACGCCCCCATCGACAAGCCGCCCGCCTTGCAGATCATGCGGATACTGACTTTGTGCAGCCCATTCTCGCGGATCAAGTCCAGCGTCACCTGCGCAATGCGGTCGCGCTGCGACGTCATATAGGCCTGATCGCGTTTTGGCATGACGTAACTCCGATCTCTCTGTTGCTTCTTTCATACCCAATATCATGGGTGTTGCAAATCTAAAAAAAGAGCGTATGCTTTTTTTGGGGGCTATCTCGTTGTCTTAGGAGGGCATGATGAAATCGGAATGGGGGACTATCCGTGCGTCACTTTTTGCGGGTGCGGCACTATTGGCAATGCCGGCAGGCGGCGTCTGGGCACAGAGCGACGCAGATGCAAGCGAGGCAGAAGATGATGTGATTTCGGTGATCACCGTCACCGCGCGTAAGCGCGAAGAGGCGCTGGAGGATGTGCCAATTGCGATCACAAACTTTTCCGAGGAAGCCATCCGCGATAGCTCGTCGCGCAATATCGCCGACTTTCTTCAAAACTCGCCGGGGCTCAGTATCACCGATGGCGGCGGTGGCCTTTCGACCATTTCGCTAAGGGGGGTTTCAACCGGTGTGGGCGGCAATGCGGTTGGCTATTACCTTGACGAGGTTCCCTTCACCGGTGTTACGGTGCCGACCAATCCGGACGTTCGCTCATTTGATCTCAACCGGGTTGAGGTGCTTCGCGGGCCGCAAGGCACGCTGTTTGGCGAGGGATCGCAGGGCGGTACAATCCGTATCATCACCAATGATCCGAACACCGACCGGATCGAAGCCCGCGCCGAGGGTTTTTATGGCTTTACCGACGGCGGTGAAGACACATACGGCGTGCGCGCCATGGCCAATGTGCCAATCATTGAAGACGTCTTTGCGATTCGCGGCGTGATCGTTCAGGAAGAAGAGGGCGGCTTTATCGATATAGCCAATCCGGGCGATGTCGAAGATAACATTAACGATCAGGAACTGACCAATTGGCGGGTTAAGGCACGGCTGACGCCGACCGATAATCTTGATATTGTCGCTAGTTATTGGAGCTATGACAACAACATCGACTCGACGGCCAATGCCAATGACGATTTTGTCGTGTCAGAGCGCAGCCCCGCAGGCCTTGAATATGAACAATATTCTGCGCGCGTCTCCTATGATCTGCCTTTTGGTAATTTGTTCTATGCTTTTGGCAACACCGATTTCCTGCTTGCGCGTGCATCAGAAACACCGGGTTTTGGAACCTTCACCGCTGACTTGGATATCGAGGTGCAATCCCACGAGGCGCGGTTTTCAGGCGAGGTGCTTGAGGGGTTAAATCTGACCATCGGCTATTTTCGCCGGGAAGCCGAGCGCTTCGACCTGGTTGAGATTCCATCCGTGTTGCTTGCTGCCACGGCAACCATTACATCCAATGCCGACGCTATTTTTGGCGAGCTTGAATACGCCTTTACCGACCGCCTGCGGTTTGCAGCGGGCCTGCGGTATTTTGACGAGACGCTGATTTCCGTCGAAGGGGGAACCGGCTTCGGCGGTGTGCCGACGATCATTCCGGAAGTGAATGAAACAAGCGAAGACTTCAGCCCTCGCTTTATCTTGTCTTATGATGTGAGCGAAGATCTGCTGCTGTTTGCAAGTGCGGCGCGCGGTTTTCGCGGGGCACAGCCGCAACCCGGTGCATTGATCCCGCTACTGGACTTTTTGCCCGAACCGCCTCCGCCAGCCTTGTCACCCGACTCAATCTGGACTTTTGAGCTCGGCGGTAAAATGTCGATGCTGGATGGGCGTCTTATTCTTGACGGCGCGGTGTATTATAGCGATTGGGACGACCGCGCTGTCAGGCTCCCGATTCCGGGAACCGGCATCAGCGCGCTCACCGCGTCGGACGGGCTTGAAATCTTTGGTCTGGAATTGGCCGGGTCCTATGAGCCGGTGGATGGACTGATCCTGCAAGCGGCAGCTTCATATGTTGACTCAGACAACAAGTCAGACGTACCGGGGACCGAGATTATGGAGGGCGACCCTGCGGAGGACGTATCAGACTTCACCTTCAACGCGTCTGTCTTATACCGCAAACCGGTTACCGATACCCTTGATGGCTTTGCGCGCGTGGCCCTGAATTATGCCACCGAGCGCGACAATCCCACTCTGATTACGGGCACAGGCCTGCCAAGCGATAATATATTGCAGCTTGATGCAAGGGTGGGCGTCGAGGCCGAAAATTGGGGCATCTACCTCTATGGCGACAATCTCACCAACGAAGACGGTGCTGTAAACCTGCAATTTCTCGGCGCGGGCGGGGAATTTCAAGGCGTTCGGCTGCGCCCGCGGACAATTGGTATCGAAGTGAGCGTTAACTACTAAATTGATGGGCTTTGGCGTCAGTGATGAATAAGATAAACTTTGCGGTGAAAAAGGTGGATGGAAGAATGCTTGGACTTACAGCTGCGATCAGGAGCGTTGCCAGAGTTTTCCTTATTGTTGCCCTGGCCGGGTCGTCGGCTTTTGCCGGTGCGAGCGAAGATTTTGTGCAATTGCGCGACGAGGTGTGGGACGCGACGCTCAGTGCGAACCCCACGCTGGCAACCCGGGTCGGGAATTCAAGCGGTGACGGCAAGCTGGCTGATCTATCGCTCGCGGAGTTCGACCGCCAAACCGCCGAAGCCAAAACGTTCCTGACGCGCCTTGAAGCCATCGACCCGTCTGCGCTGTCTGACGCGGATCAAATTGATTACGCGCTGATGAAACGCAGCTTTGAAGACCAGCTGGCCGCTGCCGCGTTCGACCAGACGCGGTACAGCATTTTTACCCATCTCAGCGGCTGGTTCGCCGACTTTGCAACGCTTGCCTACACCTCACCGTTTTTTACGCTGTCGGACTATGACAGCTATATCGCCAGGCTTAACGCCTTTGGCGACGTCAATGCCCAGGGTATCGCCCGCAGCCGCGTGGCGGTGGACCTCGGTTTGACCCAATCCTGCGCGGTGCTGGGCGGGCTTGAAGCGCGTATTCGAGCCTATGTGTTTGAAGAGCCTTCTGGTTCGTTGTTTTGGGCACCGTTTCGCCAGCGCCCGGACACGATCGCGCCTGACGAGTGGGAGCGCTTGCAAGCCGAAGCCAGTACTGCGCTGATGTCGGTGGTGTTGCCGGCCTATCAGGATTTCCTGACATTCTACACCGAAGAGTATTTTCCCGCCTGTCGTGCGGGAGTGCCTGGGATTTCCGCCACGCCCGAGGGCGGTGCCTATTATGCGCATCTGGCGCAAACCTATACCACAACCGACATGACCCCCGACGCCATCCACCAGCTTGGATTGTCGGAGGTTCAGCGTATTCGCGCTGAGATGGAAGCGCTGGCGTCAGAGGCCGGTTTTGAAAGCCGCGAAGCGTTTATCGAACATCTCAGAACCGATCCGCAATATTTTGCCACCGATGAAGACGCCTATGTCGCGCATGTTGCGGCCCTCGCAAAAGAAATCGATGGCTGGATGCCCAAGCTGTTCGGCCAATTGCCGCGCCTGCCATATACGGTCAAGCCGATCCCGGCTGCGTCAGCGCCTGGCAATACCACGGCCTATTATGAACCCGGTTCGCTGGACATCGGCCAGGCCGGTGTTTACCGGATCAACACAACAGCGCTTTCCGAGCGCCCGCTTTGGGAGCTGCCGGCGCTGGGCGTGCATGAGGCGGTGCCCGGGCATCACCATCAATTCTCAATCCAGCAAGAGCTCGACATGCACCCCTTGCGCGCCAACGGGACGTTTTTCATTGCCTTCCTCGAGGGCTGGGGGCTGTATTCAGAACGCCTCGGTATCGAGATGGGGCTTTATGACACCCCGGCCAAGACAATGGGTCGGCTGAGCTATGAAATGTGGCGCGCGACGCGGCTGGTGGTGGACACCGGCATCCATTCCAAGGGATGGTCGAAGCAACAGGCCGTCACCTTCATGTTGGACAACACGGCCCTGACGCCCACCAACATCGACGCCGAAGTCAACCGCTACATTGCCTGGCCCGGTCAGGCGCTTGCGTATAAGATTGGCGAGCTGAAAATCCGCGAACTGCGGGCGCGCAGCGAACAGGCGCTCGGTGCCGCATTCGACCTTCGCGCGTTTCATGATACCGTGCTTGAAAATGGTTCGATTCCACTCGATGTTCTGGAAGCCCATGTCAATGCATGGCTCGCCGCTGAACGCGGTACATAATTGGGTTCAAATTCGGCGGTTTGCGAACCGACGAGGCCCCCTATAGCGACGTTTGCACGAAAGCTATTGCAGCGATACGGCCTTTGCCTTGTCTCCGGCGATGAAGGCGGTGGTTTGCACCCGGCCACCCGCATCAACATTGACCAGATTCAGTTGCCCTTCAAACAGCGCCATCAACATGCTGTTGGTAATGCTGAGCGCCGCCGGTATTGGTGCTTCAGCGCTTTCATAATAGAAATACACATAGTCGCCGTCGGCCTCGGCCCCAAGCGGGGCAAAGGCGACGGGCGTTCCGTCCGCCGCGACAGAAAACGCGCCCGCCAGATGCGCCAGCAGCCGCGCCTGACCTGCGACCTCCAACACCGACTGGCGCGCGTCGCCCGATATGCGCACCAGCGCGGTTTGTGCGTCGTGATAGTGGAGCTGATGCGTCAGCTGCCAGCGGCCCGCGCCGCCTGCCGCTGCCTCTACCCAAGCAATCGTCGTGTCGACCGAGTTGATGCGGTGCGCGGCGACAGTTAGGGACAAAAGAAGGGCACCGACAAAGGCCAGCGCCCCCCTGGTGCTGTACTGGACAGCCAAGTCTTAATGTCCGCTGGGGGCGAGCGGAACCTCGTCGCCCTCGGCCTCATCATTTTTGGCGGCCTCCAGTTCCACCAGCGCGTCGGCCATCTGGTTGCGTGCCTTGAAGTTGGATTTATACAGCTCAATGCGCGACGGCACGATTTTCTGCGGGAAATGGTTATTGGAGAAATCGGCATCCGCCGTCTGGTGGTGCGGGTCGATCTCAACGCTGGTGATTTCCTGGTCGCCAATGATCATTTTGGTGACGCTTTTGTCATTCCGCCGCCAAATTTCGGCAGGGATCATCAGGCTTTCGGTTGACCCGTCCGCGTAGGTCAGTACCAGCGGAATCGGCGACACCAGCCCGCCCGTGTTGGCAAAGTCGATGAAGGTCACATGCTCGCCGTCGGCGACCGCACGGTCGTAAGCCCGGCGCTCCCACGCCGACAAGCCCTCAAGCCAGCTGTTATAGTCGTTGATGTCTTTGTTGTTGGTCACAAAGGGATCGTTTTCGCTGTAGAAGTCCTTGAGCCCTCTGCGCCGGTCCTCGCGCGCCACGAGGCCAGCTTGCTGGTTGCGGCTGACCTGCAGTGGCACGGGTTCATTTTCTGCATGTTCAGCGCGCTTGATCGGGTTTTCGATGCGCGGATCTTCGGTGGAAATCTGATAGCGCCGCACATCGGTGATACCGAGGTCCACATGGTCGGTCGAGTAAAACCAGCCGCGCCAGAACCAGTCCAGATCGACGCCCGAGGCATCCTCCATGGTGCGGAAGAAATCCGCAGGCGTCGGGCGCTTGAACTTCCAGCGCCGCGCATATTCCTTAAAGGCAAAGTCAAACAGTTCGCGGCCCATCACCGTTTCGCGCAGCACGGTCAGCGCCGCCGCCGGCTTGGCATAGGCATTGTTGCCAAACTGCAAAATGCTGTCCGACTGGGTCATGATCGGCACCTGATTTTCCGATCGCATATAGGTCGGGATTGCGTCCAGCAGGTTGGTCTTGCCGCCAAAAAAGGCTGGGAAATCCTCTGCCCATTCCAGTTCGGCCACATATTCCAGAAAGGTGTTGATGCCTTCGTCCATCCAGGTCCATTGCCGCTCGTCGGAATTGACCGTCATCGGAAAATAGATATGCCCAATCTCGTGGATCACCACACCGATCAGCCCGTATTTGGCGTTGCGGGTGTAGGTGCGGTCGTCAACATTTGCCTCTTTGGTGGGGCGGTAGCCGTTGAAGGTGATCATGGGATATTCCATGCCGCCGCCGTCCCAGGTGTTGACCGACTGTGCGGTGGGGTAGGGGTAGGGGAAGCTGTATTTGGAATAGACCTCCATGGTGTGCACCACCGCTTCGGTCGAGTATTTCGACCACAGCGGCTCGGCCTCATTGGGGTAAAACGACATCGCCATCACCCGGTCAAACTCGCCGCCCGTCTGGGCATGACCCATGGCGTCCCAGATGAATTTACGGCTGGAGGCAAAGGCAAAGTCGCACACATTGTCCGCCTTGAAATGCCAGGTTTTGCTGCCGTCGCTTTTGCTGGCTTCGTTTTCAGCAGCTTCCTCGGGCGTAACGATGAACAGCGGTTTGTCGGCGCGCGCGGCGGCTTCCAGCCGGTTGCGCTGTACTTCGCTTAAGACCGCTTCAGGGTTCTGCAGAACGCCGGTGGACGAGACGATATGGTCATCGGGTACGGTGATCTCGACGTCATAATCGCCGAACTCAAGGGCGAATTCACCGCCGCCGAGGAAGTTTTTGTGCTGCCAGCCGGTATAGTCGGTAAAAGCGGCCAGGCGCGGGAACCACTGCGCCAGAAAATAAATATAGGTGTCGCTGTCTTCAAACCATTCATAGCCGCCGCGTCCGCCGATGGAGGCTTCCTGAATGATGTTGAAATCCCATGCGATGGAAAAACTGATCGCTTCGCCAGTGGCCAGCGGCGTGGGCAGGTCAACCCGCATATGCGTATCAACAATGGTATAGGGTAGTGCTGCCCCATCTGCGCTGGTTACAGCTTTGATTTCATGGCCGTATTCGGTGTCTTTATAACTCTGGTGGCGGCGCAGAGCGCCAAAGGACAGGCTGTCCTTGCCGCCGCGCTGGCTGGCCACTGCACTGCGGCGGGCGACGCTGTCATCGCGGAAGCGGTTTTGGTCGAGTTGCAACCAGATATAGCGCAGCGCCCGCGGCGCGTTGTTGGTGTAGGTGATGGTCTCTTCGCCCGAGATGCGGCGGGCCTTTTCGTCAAGCCGCACCTTGATCCGGTAGTCCGCGCGTTGCTGCCAGTAATTCGGCCCAGGCGCGCCCGTCGCGTCGCGGTAGACATTGGGGGTGGGCAGGTCCTGCTCCAACTGGGCAAATTTCTTGGCCGAATCGTTGGCAAAGGCAGGTAAGCCCAATCCAGCATTGACCAGTGCAACAGCAACCAGCACGACAAAACGAACACACATGACAATTCCCCCGAAGCAGGCAGATGGATCAGCCAGTCACTTTAGGTCCGGCGCGACCCAAGATCAATAAACCAAGGCTTAGGGTCAGGGCCCTAGGGTCAGGACCCTAAACTTCGACATAAAACAACAGATACACCAGCCGCCCGTTTTCCAGGCTGTCGCCAAAGCCGGGGGTTGGGTTGTGCCACTGCCACGGGCGAAACAGCACCAGCCGGTTATAGCGCATCGGCACATGAAATGTGCACTCCCACGCGTCCTCGTTCAGCGTGTCTTTTTTGATCAGGTTGCGCCACACATCGGTGGCGTCTTTGAAACCGTGGGGTTCCCACTCTGCGGCGGTCAGCGGCGCCCGCTCCATCCCGGTGGCCTTATGGCGGTAAAAATTGGTGCCGCCCTCGGCAAATTCATTCGGCGTCATATACAAAATGCCGGACCACTGGCTGTTGTCGATATGCACACCGCCTTTGCCAACATCGTCCTTCAGCGCGATGCGAAACCGGTGATGGCCTGAACCGTCCAGCGCCGCGATGCGCCGACCCAGAATGGCGGCGACCTGATGGTCGAGCCCGTTCACCGGGAAGCGCTGTACCGAGTTGCGACCTGGATAATAGGTCTCTTCCTCCAGCACCGGATAATCGAGGGTCATCGCTTCGGCGCGCAGCGCGTCGGGGTCGTTGAGGAAATCGTCAATGATAATGAAATTGGTTTCCATGCCGCGACGCTAGGCAGTCAACCGTCTCAGATCAAGCGCGGGATGTAAAAATTGACGTCGTCCAGCATTTGCCACAGCCATATGGCGTAAAACGCACTCGCCAAAAACACCCCAAGCGGGATGGGGGTGCTGGCACTCACGTTGCGCGATATCACTTGTCGGGCCAGTACGTAAATCAGCGCCGATGCACTGGCCACAAGCAGCGCTGGGGCAATGGCAAACGGGCCTGTCCAGGCGGCAAGGGCGGCCAGCAGCTTGGCGTCGCCCATGCCAATGCCGTCGCGCCCGCGCAGCATCCGATAAGCAGTATTGATGCCCCAGATGCCGCCATAGGCCACCGCCGCCCCCACCGCATTGCCCGGCACGTCCTGGGGTGAGACGCTATATGTATAGATAAGCCCGCCTGCGATCA
>JASBSO010000165.1 GCA_030148905.1 Kordiimonadaceae bacterium
ATACCGCCCAGATGCTCGCGCTCGACACAGGCGGCTTTCAGGCCAAGCTGGGCTGCGCGAATAGCCGCGACATAGCCGCCCGGCCCACCACCTATGACAATGACATCAAAGTTCGTGCTCATGGCTATATCCTTTTTGCAGTCTCTTGTCGGCGCGGGTCATCCACCCCGCCGGTATGATCGGCTGAGGCCTTTTCGATCAGCATGATGCTGCACTCGGCCTCGGCATAGGGTTTGTGCTCAACGCCTTTGGGCACCACCACCAGTTCACCCGCTTCGACCCACTCTTGCCGGTCGCGGTAGTCCATGCGGAACCGCCCATCAAGGACGAAAAACAATTCATCTTCGTCCGCGTGGCTGTGCCAGACAAAATCGCCTTCGATTTTGGCAAGCTTGATCTGATATCCATCAAGCCGTGCGATCTCGTGCGGGGTCCACTGCGCATCGAACGCGGCCAGTTTCTTGGCAATGTTGACCTTATCCACCACGGCCTCACAGCAACATGGTGAGCGGGTCTTCGATAAAGCCCTTAAACGCCGCCAGGAATTCAGCCCCAACAGCGCCGTCAATCGCCCGGTGGTCGCAGCTCAGCGTGCAGCTCATCATCAGCGCTGATGTCACCGCACCGTCGCGGATAACCGGGCGCATGTCGCCAGCACCGATGGCCAGAATAGCGCCCTGCGGCGGGTTGATCACGGCAGAAAATTCCTTGATCCCCATCATCCCGAGATTGGAGATCGAGAAGGTCCCGCCCGCATAGTCCTCGGGCATCAATTTGCCGTCGCGGGCCTTGCCTGCCAGATCCTTCATCTCGCCGGCGATGCTGGCGAGACCCTTTTGATCAGCGCCGCGCACAACCGGGGTCACCAGACCGCCGTCAATGGCAACCGCAACACTGATATCGGCGCGGTCATACCAGTACATTTTATCGCCAGCGAACTGCACATTGGCTGCGGGCACTTTTTTCAGCGCGAGTGCACTGGCGCGAATGATGAAATCATTGACCGAGATTTTGATGCCCTCGCTCTCAAGGCGCGCGTTCAAAGCCTTGCGCTGCTCCATCAGGGCCGTCAGGTCGCAGTCGATGGTCAGATAGAAATGCGGCACCGTGGTTTTGGACTCGGTCAGGCGGCGCGCAATGGTTTTGCGCATATTGGAGAGCTTGCGCTCCTCGAACGGAATATCGTCGTGCGGGCCGGCATAGTCGGCGTCAGCGCTGGGCTTGGGTGCCGCAGCCGCGGGCTTGTCTTCGGCCTTGGCCTTGCTTTCGGACGGCGTGTAGCCCTCGATATCGGCCTTAACGATGCGCCCGCCGGGGCCGGAGCCGGTGACGTCACCCAGGTCAATCCCGGCGTCTTTGGCCAGGCGGCGCGCCAGCGGCGACGCTTTGATCCGGTCGCCGTCTTCGGTTTTGGGTGCACTGGGTGCAGACGTCGGGCTGGGCGACGGTGCGGGTGCTTTCTCGCCGTTGTCTTTGCTGTCGGTCTCGCTTGGCGCGGGTGCAGGCGTTTCGGATTTGCCCGATCCGCCACCGGAGGACCCGCCCGACGACCCAGCAGACGCGGCCACATCGCCCACGTCCTCGCCTTCTTCGGCCATCACCGCAATCAGCGTGCCCACGGCAACGCCGTCGGTGCCGGCATCCACCAGAATTTTGGCGATGACGCCCTCGTCGATCGATTCGACCTCCATCGTGGCTTTGTCGGTTTCAATCTCGGCAATCACGTCGCCTGCAGAAACGCTATCGCCTTCCTTGACAAGCCAGGTCGCGAGTGTGCCCTCTTCCATGGTGGGCGACAGGGCAGGCATGGTAATGTCAATAGCCATCAATTGCTCCTATGGGCGCATGCGCCGGTTCAAACAAATAGTCCATTTTTCTTTGTGGTGCTTTCAACGCGCCCAGGCATGCAACTGTGAAATTCCCCCAAACACATGATCCACAATACCGCGCTGATCAGGGGCAGGTCGAGCGCCATGCTCATCAGCCCAAGCGCAGTGAGCGCAAGCAAGGCCCGCGCAAATCCCCACACACGGCCTGGCCCAAGGTCGGGCATAAAGCGCGCCCAAAGGGGCTGAGCCACAATGCCCAAAACAACCACGCCCAAAAGTCCAACCACATAGCACAGCAGATAAAAAATCACGCCCAGCGACAGATATTGGGTGATGGTATCGACGGCAGCAACTGCACCATCAATCGACAAAGACTGCAAATATCCGGCGATGTTGAGCATCTGCAAGGCCACGGCAAACAAGGTCATGACCCCGGCCGGCACAATTGGTGCGCGCAGCGCTGCGTCCCACCGTCCGGGGCTGTTGAGCCGTTGCATGTCTATGGCTTTGAGCCTCATTCACGCCACCTGTTCTAGTCGCGGTAGCTTACCGCCTTGGCGGCCTCCACGATCTGGTCCGCACTCAGAAGCGCTGCCGCTTCCAGATTTTTGGCATAAGGCAGCGGCACATCGGCGTTGGTCACACGGGTGACCGGTGCGTCCAGATAGTCAAAGGCCTCTTCCATCAACCGGGCTGAAATTTCGGACGCCACCGAACATTGCGGCCAGCCTTCTTCGGCCACGACGATGCGGTTGGTCTTTTTGACGCTTTCAATCACGGTGTCCATATCCAGCGGGCGAATGGTGCGCAGGTCGATCACCTCGGCGCTGATGCCCTCTTCCGCCAATACGTCGGCGGCTTTGAGGCACTCGCCCACCCCGATAGAATAGCTGACCAAGGTCACATCGCTGCCGCTGCGGTGCAGGCGCGCCTTGCCGATCGGCAGGACCCAATCAGCGAGGTCGGGCACGTCAAAGCTTTCACCGTATAGCAGCTCATTTTCCAAAAACACCACCGGGTTCGGGTCTTGAATCGCAGCTCGCAGCAAGCCTTTGGCGTCGCTCGCATCATAAGGCGCAATAACGATCAGACCTGGCACTGCGGAATACCACGGCGCATAGTTCTGGCTGTGCTGGGCGGCAACCCGCGACGCCGCCCCGTTGGGGCCGCGGAAGACGATCGGGCTTGAGACCAGACCACCCGACATATAGCGGGTTTTGGCCGACGAGTTGATGATATGGTCAATCGCCTGCATAGCGAAATTGAAGGTCATAAACTCAACAATCGGCTTGAGACCGGCAAAGGCCGCACCTGCCGCTAGCCCGGCAAAGCCGTGTTCGGTGATGGGCGTGTCGATCACCCGTCTGGCGCCAAACTCGTCCAACAGGCCTTGGGTGACCTTGTACGCACCCTGATATTCGGCAACCTCTTCGCCCATCACAAACACGTCACCGTCGGCGCGCATCTCTTCGGCCATGGCATCGCGCAAGGCCTCGCGCACCGTCAGCGACACCATCGATGTTCCTTCGGGGATATCGGGGTCGTTTTGCGGCTTGGTGTCCACCGCCTTCGCGATTGAGGGTTCGCTCGTCTCGCTGTCCTGGTTGCTGTCCTCATCGGCTTCGGCAGGTGCCTCGGCTTTGTCGTCAGAAGACGGCGCAGGCGCGGACGATGCCCCCGACGCCGCTTCGTCCAGGTCTTCGCCGTCTTCGGCAATGATCGCGATCACAGCACCAACGGCGACACCATCGGTGCCTTCATCCACCAGAATTTTGGCGAGCTTGCCCTCGTCAGCAGCCTCTACTTCCATCGTGGCTTTGTCAGTTTCGATCTCGGCAATCACATCGCCAGGCGCGACATCGTCGCCGACCTTGATCAGCCATTTGGCAAGCGTGCCCTCTTCCATTGTGGGCGACAACGCGGGCATGGTGAGTTCAATAGCCATCTCGCATCCCCTCCTATGCCAACACGTCGGTGTAGAGTTCGCCCGCATCGGGCTCGGGGCTGGACTGCGCAAAGTCGGCCGCGCCAACCACGATCTCGCGCACCTCTTTATCGACCGATTTCAGGTCGTCTTCGCTGATCGACTTGGCCTCCAGCAATTTGGCTTTTACCCGCTCAATCGGGTCGCTTTCGGTGCGCATTTTCTGCACCTCCTCCTTCGAGCGGTATTTGGCCGGGTCAGACATGGAGTGACCGCGGTATCGATAGGTTTTCATTTCCAAAATGATCGGCCCCTTGCCAGCGCGGCAATGCTCAACCGCATAATCCGCCGCCGCCTTGACCGCCAATACATCCATGCCGTCGACCGCCATGCCGGGGATGCGGAAGCTTTCACCGCGGCGGTACAACTCGATCTCCGACGAGGAGCGACTGACGCTGGTGCCCATGGCGTATTGGTTGTTTTCGATGACAAAAATCACCGGCAAATCCCAAAGCTTGGCCATGTTAAAACTTTCATAGACCTGACCCTGGTTCGCCGCACCGTCGCCGAAATAGGTCACCGACACATTGTCGGTTTCGCGGTATTTCGCAGCAAAGCCAAGCCCAGTGCCCAGCGACACCTGCGCCCCCACAATGCCGTGGCCGCCATAAAAGCCTTTTTCGGGGTCGAACATATGCATCGACCCGCCCTTGCCGCGCGACGAGCCACCGCTCCTGCCGGTCAGTTCGGCCATCACCGCCTTTGGGTCCATGCCAAGCGCCAACATATGCCCGTGGTCGCGGTATCCGGTAATGACACTATCACCGTCTTTCAAGGCAGACTGAATGCCAACCACCACGGCTTCCTGGCCGATATACAAATGGCAAAAGCCGCCGATGAGCCCCATGCCATACATTTGACCAGCGCGCTCTTCAAAACGGCGGATCATCAACATTTCACGGTAATAATGCTGCAGGTCGGCGAGTGTCGCCTTCGCGGGAGACGGCGCTTTGAGCGCCATCTCTTGCTCGCTCTTCTTGGATGTTGGCTTTTTGGCCATAAGAACGTCCCTCATTTGGGGTGCCCTACAGACCGCATGACACCCAATCCCTTTGAACGACACTATAGGCCGCCTGCCCATTTTTGCAAACGGACAGGGCGCAAATTCTCGTTATCAAACGAATGTTTGGTTATTATTTGAAGATGACAATTTCGTCTTTGTCGACGAAGCCAAGCTGGTTGCGGGCGCTTTCTTCCAGCAGGTCTGGATCGAGTCGGTGACTCGACAGACTCTGAATACGGCCCTCCAGCTCAAAGCGCTGATCGCGGATCAATCGCGCCTGTTCGGCAAGTGCCATTTCTTCGCTTTCCAATTGGCGAAGATGGCGCAGGCCATAGGTTCCATTGTAGCCGTTTGACAGGCTGTAAAAGCCCACAACCAAAGCCAGCGACATGATCAAAAATCGCTGAAAACGCAGTCGTATTTCGGTGGCTCTCTCCATGAGTCGAATCTACCAGATGCGAATCACGCAAACAACACCAAAGATCACTTTTTTTTTATTTTCTTAGGATTGCGCGCCCCGCATAGTGCGCGACAGGGCCAAGCTCTTCTTCGAGTCGGATCAGCTGATTATATTTTGCCAGCCGGTCCGATCGCGACAAAGACCCCGTTTTGATCTGGCCGCAATTGGTGGCAACGGCCAGGTCGGCGATGGTGGTGTCCTCGGTCTCGCCCGAGCGGTGCGACATCACCGCCGTATAGCCCGCGCGGTGCGCCATTTCGACGGCGGCAAAGGTTTCGGTCAAGGTGCCGATCTGGTTGACCTTGACCAGAATCGAATTCGCCACGCCGCGCTCTATCCCGTCCGAGAGGCGCGCAGGATTGGTGACAAACAGATCATCACCGACAAGCTGCACCGTGTCGCCAAGCTGCTTGGTCAGGGCCTCCCAGCCGTCCCAGTCATCCTCGGCCATGGCGTCTTCGATCGACAAAATGGGGTAGGCCTTCACCAGCCCGTCCCAGAAATCAACAAGGCCGGCGGCGTCAAATTTGCGCCCTTCGCCCTTGAGGTCATAAACGCCGTCCTTGAAAAATTCGGTCGATGCGGCATCGATCGCCAGCATGAAATCGTCGCCAGGCGCATAGCCTGCGGCCTCAATCGCGCGCATCAAACTGTCGAGCGCCGCCTCGGTCGAAGCAAGATTGGGCGCAAAGCCGCCCTCGTCGCCCACTGCCGTGCTGTGCCCGCCTTTGGACAACTGGGCGCTCAGCGCATGAAACACCTCGGCCCCCATGCGGATGGCATCACCGACGCTATCGGCGTTGACCGGCATGATCATGAATTCCTGAATATCAATGGAATTGTTGGCGTGCTCGCCGCCATTGATCACATTCATCATCGGTACCGGCAAAATCCGCGCGGTAAAGCCACCAAGATAACGGTAAAGCGGCAAGCCGAGACTGTCTGCACTGGCCCGCGCCACCGCCATCGACACGCCCAAAATGGCATTGGCGCCAAGGCGGCCTTTGTTCTCGGTGCCATCGAGTTCGCACAGGGTCTGGTCAATCGCGACCTGATCCTCGCTCTCAAGGCCCGAAAGCGCGTCAAAAATTTCACTGTTCACATGGTCGACCGCGTCCAGGACGCCCTTACCCCGGTACCGAGCCCCGCCGTCGCGCAATTCCACCGCCTCGTGCGCGCCCGTGGAGGCACCGGACGGAACTGCGGCCCGGCCAAAGGCGCCATCTTCCAGCAGTACGTCGACTTCGATGGTTGGGTTACCGCGACTGTCCAGAATTTCGCGCCCCAAAATATCAACAATTGCCGCCATGATGTGCCTCCCACCGGTGATCCTTGTCGTCACCTAGGCGAAGGCGCGCGCGCTTGCAAGTCCGATTAAGAGAAAACTTACCGCCGCGACAGATGGTAGGGACGCACCGGCTCGGGTGCAAAGTCGTCGATCACGATCGACAATTCGCGGTAACTTTGCCGCCATGCATCCGGAAGCGTGTCATCAAGCGCTTGCACAATCAGCCCGGCTTCCTTGTACAACACATCAATATGCTCGGACTTGCTGGTGGTATAAGGCTCTGAAACAACGCGGATATTGGCCTCGCTGATCGCCACCATCAGGCGCGGCAACGACCACATGGGAAAGTCACTCGCGGCGCGGCGCATGTCTTCAAGGCGAAATTCGATCCGCCGCCAGTCCGCCCCGCGCGAGCGCGCTGCGGCGGCAATTTCGTCATATTGCAGGCGCATACGACCCAAAACATCTTGGCTGCTTTTCCCCTTAGGAGCGAGCCGGTTGGCTTGCTCAAGCATCGGCACAGCATCGTCGTGAAAACTACGCTGGCTCAAGGCGCGACCACCTTCGGCGCTGAGGGCTTGCAACGTCGGGATATCGCCCAATTGTGCTTGTGCGGCCAAAGCTTCGCGCCAATAGGCGGGCAGGTTTTTCTGGGCACCGTCGCGGCCAGCCAGGCGCGCACGGGCAACGGTAAATTCTGTCAACGCCCGGCGGTCATCGGGGGCAAGGCGGCGCGTGTCTTCGATCGCCTGCGTCAACGCGTCAACGCTCAGCGTGTCCAGTCGCGTGCGGGTGGCGTTCAACAATGCGGCAAGTTCGGCAATGCGGGCCTTGCGCGCCAACTCGTCCTTGCTCGGCTCGTCTGGTGCGTCCTGTGTCGCCGTGTCTTGCACCGCCTCATCTTGCGCTGCGGCCATATAAGACGGCGCCATCATGACCGCCGCCCCGCCAAGCAGCGCTGCTCCAATCAAAGCACGACTGACTGTATCTTGCATTGTCATCCTCAATGGCTTGGGCAAATCCTGCCGTATCGCCACCAGAGAAGCAAGAATGGGGCCGATTTTTACACCAAACGGCTTTGCTGAACCGCTGCACCGATAAAGCTGGCAAAGAGCGGATGCGGATCAAAGGGTTTTGACTTCAGCTCGGGGTGATATTGCACGCCGATAAACCACGGATGATCTGGCAATTCCATGATCTCGGGCAGTTTGCCGTCCGGCGACATGCCGGAGAACACAACACCGGCTTTTTCCAGCGCCTCGACATAGCCGATATTGACCTCATAGCGATGCCGGTGGCGTTCGGAAATGCGGGTTTTGCCGTAGATTTGCGCAACCTTTGTCCCGGGTTTCAAGTCCGCATCATAGGCGCCAAGCCGCATTGTACCGCCAAGGTCGCTGGCCGCGTCGCGGGTTTCGGTCGATCCGTCGTCTTTTTGCCATTCGGTGATCAGGCCAACAATGGGGTTGGTCAGACTGTCGTCAAACTCGCTGGAGCCTGCAACCTCGAACCCCGCCATATTGCGCGCCGCTTCGACCGTGGCCATCTGCATGCCCAGGCATATGCCGAAATAGGGGATTTTGCGTTCGCGGGCGAATTGCGCGGCGACAATCTTGCCCTCGGTGCCGCGCTTACCAAAACCGCCAGGCACAAGGATCGCATGAACCCCTTCCAGTTGCTGCACCGCGTCGGGCTGTTCAAAGAGCTCAGACTCGATCCAGCGCACATTGACCTTGACCCGGTTGGCAATGCCGCCGTGGACAATCGCCTCGTTCAGCGACTTATAGGCATCGCGGTGTTCTGTATATTTGCCAACCACCGCGATGGTCACCTCGCCTTCGGGGTTTTTGATCCGGTCGACAATATCGGCCCATTGGCGCAGATCGGGTCCGCGCTCGATCCCAATGCCGAAGGCACGCAGCACCTCGGTATCCAAGCCTTCGCGGTGATAGGCAATCGGCACTTCGTAAATGGTGCTGACATCGAGCGCCTGCACAACGGCGCTTTCGGCCACATTGGTAAACAGCGACATTTTCCGGCGGTCTGATTCAGGGATCGGTACTTCCGACCGGCAAACCAGAACATCGGGCTGCAAGCCGATAGAGCGCAGTTCCTTGACACTGTGCTGGGTGGGCTTGGTTTTGATCTCTCCCGCCGCCGTCAGATACGGCACCAGGGTCAGGTGCACATAAATCGCCCGCCCGCGGTCCAGATCAACCGACAACTGGCGGATCGATTCCATAAACGGCATGGCTTCGATATCCCCGGCTGTGCCGCCAATTTCGCACAGCATGAAATCAACGCCTTCCTGCTCGGCCAGGATAAACTCTTTGATCGCGTCGGTCACATGCGGGATCACCTGCACCGTCCCGCCCAGATAGTCACCCTTGCGCTCGCGGGC
>JASBSO010000167.1 GCA_030148905.1 Kordiimonadaceae bacterium
ACCGGCTCAACCGCCAGCCCCATTTTGTCCGCCACATGGGCTTCGACGGCTGGATCGATATTGGCGAAGGTCCCCACCGCCCCCGAAATGGCGCAGGTGGCGATTTCCTCGCGCGCGGCCAGCATCCGTGTGCGGGCGCGGTCAAACTCGGCATAGGCCTGTGCCAGCTTCAGGCCAAAGGTCGTGGGCTCGGCGTGAATGCCGTGGCTGCGCCCGATGGTGGGGGTGTATTTATGCTCTTCCGCGCGACGCTTGAGGGCCGCCAGCAGACCGTCCAAATCGGCGATGAGGATATCCGCCGCTTTGGTCAGCTGCACATTGAAGCAGGTGTCGAGCACATCGGACGAGGTCATGCCCTGATGGACAAAGCGCGCCTCTTCGCCAACATGTTCGGCCAGATTGGTCAAAAACGCGATCACATCATGCTTGACCTCGGCCTCGATCTCGTCAATGCGGGCAATATCCCATTTGCCGCGCGCCCAAACGGCCTTTGCCGCCTCTTCGGGGACCACGCCCAGCTTAGCCTGTGCGTCCATAGCGTGGGCTTCGATTTCGAACCAGATTTGAAATTTCGATTCGGGCGACCAGATATGCGCCATATCGGGCCGACTATAGCGAGGGATCATTGGCATTATCCTGATGTGCTTTCTGCGGGGCTTCTTGCTATCACCCCTTTGCGGCCTTGGCAATTGGCTGGCTGGCGACCGGCAGGGCCAGACTACCGCGCGCGAAAAACTGTTCGTCGTGCAGGGCTTGCCTGCTAAGCTTTGATATGGCGTTATCGCCGTCCAAAGGGGACCGGATATGCAAACCATCATCATCAAAATTGCCGTTGCTATGTGCGTGCTCAGCGCACCGCTTTTTGCCGACAAAATTGCGATCACCAACGTGCTGGCCCTGACAATGGACGGCGAGGAAGCCATCGCAAATGCAACGGTGATCATTGACGGTGACCGCATCATGTCGGTGACTGCCGCAGGCGACGTGCCCGGCGGTGCCGAGGTGATAGACGGGCGCGGCAAGGTTCTGATTCCCGGCCTGACCGAAATGCACGGCCACCTGCCCAATGCTGGCCCGACATCCGAGACCACGCGCGAGACGCTGTTCTTATATCTGGCTGGCGGTGTGACCACTGTGCGCGGCATGCTTGGCAACCCGGTGCAGTTTACCCTGCGCGATATGATCGCGGCGGGCGACCTCGACGGGCCGACGCTGTATCTGGCAGCCCCAAGCCTGAACGGCAACACGGTGTCATCGCCCGAGGACGGCCGCCGCAAGATCCGCCAATATGCCAGCGAAGGTTGGGACTTGCAGAAAATCCACCCGGGCCTGACCCGCGCCGAATATGATGCCATTGCCGACGAAGCGGCGCTTCGAAACTTTCCCATCGGCGGGCATGTGCCAGCTGATGTTGGCATTGTCCGCGCGCTGGAGGCGGGCCAAGCGTCGATCGACCATATGGACGGCTATATCGCCTGGCTGGGCGGCGGCAACCGCGACTTTACCGCAACCGACCTTGCCCGCGCCGCCGAAATGACCCGCCGGTCTGGCACCTGGATTGTACCCACGCAGGCCTTGTTCAATTTGCTGCGCTCGGGCGGTGATCTGGACGTCCTGATGGCACGGCCTGAGAATAAATATATCTCCAATGCCACCATGGCACAGTGGGAAGCGGCCGCCCGACGGCTCACCACCGCTGGCAATCCGCGCGTGGCTGAAAACCGGCAAAAACTGCTCAAGGCCTTTGCCGACGGCGGGGTGAATTTGGCGCTGGGGTCGGATGCCCCGCAAATTTTCTCGGTCCCCGGCTTTTCGATCTGGCGCGAGGTTGAGGTCATGCTGGAGGCCGGGCTGAAACCTGGGCAAATTCTTGCCATGGGCACCCGTGCGCCCGGCGTTTATTTTATGGACAAGGACATGTTTGGCATGATCAAGGCGGGATACCGCGCCGACCTGGTGCTGTTAGACCGCGACCCACGCACGGATGCCACCGCGCTGTTTGAGCAAAGCCTGGTGATGGCGGCAGGCCGGCCCTACACCCGCGCCGACATCGACGCCCGATTGGCGTTGATTGCAGCGCGGCACCGCTAGGCGATGACAGCTGGGAAAAGCGCATCGGTTATACCGTTAATTTGCGGTGCAAACTGGTCGCGACAGCGGTTTTGTAGCCGACGTCCATATTCAGCTTGAGCGCTTTTTTGGGGGTCAGGAAATCGCCCCACATATGCTCCTGCGACAGGATCAGATCAATGTCGGCGGGTTTGCAAGCGAGCCGCGCGCGAAACACCAGCATCAACCGCTGTCTCGGCATGCCGACCATGTCTTTCATCCAGCTGGCGACAAAATCAAATTTTTTGACGTCGATACCGCTTTCCTCGGCAATTTCCCGCCGCAGCGCCTTATAGAGGCTCTCGCCGCGTTCAACCTTGCCGCCGGGCAAGTCAAACCGCCCATCGGGCTTTTGCAAGATCAACACCCTGCCATTTCGGGTCACCAGGACCGCCTTGGCCGATACGGGCAGGCTTTTCATCGCCTTTTTGGTCGATTTAAACTGCGACCAGAACACGCATATCCTCGCAGAGACTGTTTTGAGCCCCGCCGACGCTCCGACCTAGAAAAGACCAAGCGCTTTCAAGCTGGCGTGCCCTGTTTTTCCCACAACGATATGATCATGCAGGCTGATCCCCAGCTTGACAAGGGTGTCGTTCAGGTCGCGGGTCATGGCGATATCGGCGTCACTGGGCGCGGGATCGCCCGATGGATGGTTATGCGCCAGCACCACCGCCGTTGCCGATAACGCCAGCGCCCGCGCCGCCACTTCGCGCGGATAGACGGCGGCGCGGTCCACCGTACCTTCCGACAGCAATTCGTCAGCGATTAGTCGGTTTTGCCGGTCGAGATACAGCACCCGGAAATGCTCGCGCTGCCGGTGCGCCAGTTCAAGGCGTAAATGATCCAGCACCGCATCCCAGTTTTCAAAGATCGGGCGTGTTTCGATGCCCGCACGGGTCAACACATGCGCCGCTGCCGTCACCGATTTCAGAACGGCAATGACCGTGTCGCTGAGACCGTGCTGGCTAAGCGCCTCGCGTTCAGCGCTGAGGACCGCCGCCAGCGAGCCAAAGGCAGCGATCAGCTCTTTGGCCAGGGGTTTGACATCGCGCCGGGGGATCGCCTGAAACAACAGCAGTTCCAATAGCTCATAATCCGCCAGTGCCGACGGGCCGCCACTCAGAAACCGTTGCCGCAGCCGCGCGCGGTGGCCGGCAGGGCCGGTGTTAGCCTTGGGTGATTTTTGCCCCTCCGCCACAGCGAGGCTCAGACGCCGCGATCAGAGCGCATAGGGCGGCTGGTCAAGCCCCTTGGGCGATTTGGTGAACACCTCATAACCGTCGGCGGTCACGCCAATGGTATGCTCAAACTGCATCGACAGGGATTTGTCGCGGGTCACCGCTGTCCAGCCATCGGCAAGGATTTTGCTGTCCGGGCGGCCTGCATTGACCATCGGTTCGATGGTGAAAAACATCCCCTCGCGCAGTTCAATGCCCGTGCCGGGGCGACCATAATGCATCACGCTGGGCTCATCGTGAAAGACGCGGCCAATGCCATGCCCGCAAAAATCGCGGACGATCGAAAACCGCTCGGCCTCGGCGTGCTGCTGGATCACATGGCCGATATCGCCAAGTTTGACCCCGGGCTTGACGATGTCGATACCCTTCCACATGGCATCAAAGGTGACGCGGGCCAGTCGCTCGGCCAGCACCTTTTGCTTGCCAACAAAGAACATGCGGCTGGTATCGCCGTGGAATCCGTCCTTTATGACGGTTATGTCGATATTGACCGCGTCGCCCGCCTTCAGCACCTTGTCGCCCGGGATACCGTGACACACCACGTGATTGACCGAAGTGCAGATCGACTTGGGAAAACCCCGGTAGTTGAGAGGGGCGGGCACGGCATCCTGCACCTCGGTGATGTACCGATGGCAGATGCGGTCGAGTTCGCCGGTGGAAACGCCCGGCCGGACGTG
>JASBSO010000168.1 GCA_030148905.1 Kordiimonadaceae bacterium
TGGCCGCCCACAACAGCAAAGCCGTGCGGCCGTTCAGCGGGCGCTGTGTGTGCGCCGCCAAAAAGGCCAAACGCCCCCATTCGCGCAAAATCGCGTAGGTGGTGTCGCCGATAAACCGCCGATCTTTACTGCCAATATATCGCCGCGCGCGAAAATACTGCGACGCCACCTGATCGGCAGCGCGGCCATCGCCCAGCATGTCAGCCGTTATGGCGTCCAGAAGCTCGATAACTGCCGCAAAGCGGCCCGAATTGCGCACAGTGCGGGCCTATTTGTGCGAATAATTGGGGGCCTCGCGCGTGATCGTCACGTCGTGGACATGGCTTTCGCGCAGGCCGCTATTGGTGATGCGCACAAATTCGGCCCCGCGCCGCATCGAGGCAACGGTGGCATGACCAGTATAGCCCATCGAGGCCTTCAGCCCGCCCACCAGCTGATGCAATACATTGGAGGCAGCCCCCTTATACGGCACCTGCCCCTCAATCCCCTCGGGTACCAGTTTCAGCGAGTCCTTCACATCTTCCTGGAAATAGCGGTCGGCCGACCCCAGCGCCATTGCCCCAACCGAGCCCATTCCCCGGTAGGATTTATACGACCGGCCTTGATACAGGAACACTTCGCCCGGTGCTTCTTCTGTCCCTGCCAAAAGCGAGCCCACCATGCAGGCGCTGGCGCCGATAGCGATCGCCTTGGCGATATCGCCCGAGGTTCTCAGCCCGCCGTCGGCAATCACCGGGATATTGTCTTTGTCGGCGACCTCAACCACATCGGCAACGGCGGTCAATTGCGGCACGCCAACACCGGCAACAATGCGCGTGGTACAGATGGACCCGGGCCCAATGCCAACCTTAACCGCGTCGACACCGGCGCCGATCAGCGCTTTGGCGGCATCGGCGGTGGCAATATTGCCCGCGATGATCTTGGTTGTGTTGAACGCTTTGCGGAATCGTTCCACCTGCGCAACAACCCTGGCCGAATGGCCGTGCGCGGTGTCCAGAACGATCAGATCCACACCGGCGTCGACCAGCGCCTCAGCCCGGGCAAAACCATTGTCCCCCACCGTGGTGGCGGCGGCGACGCGCAAACGGCCCTGGCCGTCCTTGCAGGCGTGGGGGTTGGTGACCGCCTTTTCCATATCCTTGACGGTGATCAACCCAACACAGCGATAGGTCTCATCGACGACAATCAGTTTTTCAATCCGGTGCTGATGAAACAGGCGCTGAGCCTCGGCACTGCCGACATCCTCGCGCACGGTTACCACCTCGCGGGTCATCAACTCAGCCACCGGCTGGTCCAGCTTGTCGGCAAAACGCACATCGCGGTTGGTCAAAATGCCAACCAGCTTGCCCGGCCCCGCATCGCCCGCCTCAACAATCGGAATACCGGAGATGCTGTGCGTCTTCATCAGCGCGCGCGCATCTTGAAGTGTATTGTCAGGATTAAGCGTTAAAGGGTTAACAACCATACCAGATTCGTATTTTTTAACCTGGCGCACCATATCGGCTTGCACATCGATATCCAAATTGCGGTGCAACACGCCAATGCCACCGGCCTGCGCCATGGCAATGGCCATATTGGCTTCGGTCACGGTATCCATGGCTGCCGATACAAGCGGAATATTGAGATGGATATCGCCCGCCAGGCGCGTGCGGGTTTCGACTTCAGCCGGCATGACCTCACTGGCCGCCGGTACTAACAACACGTCGTCAAACGTCAATCCCAACCGAATGTCCATGGCGAACTCGCTCTGTTGGGCTGCCGAACAGGCACAAGGCACGGCAGCCGGGTGCAAATGTTCGCCCGTTTATGACCGCGCTGGCGCGGAAACTCAATCGCTTTTATTGGATGCGCCGCGAAAGCCTTTGGCGACGACAAACCATTCGGTGGAATCGGCACGGCTTGCCGGGGGTTTGGCATGATGCACCTTGGTGAAATTTTCGCGCAAGCGCGCCATCAGCGTCGGGTCAGAGCCGCCTTGCAGCACCTTGGCAACAAAATGCCCCCCGGGCCGCAGAACCGAACAGGCAAAGTCAAGCGCCGCCTCGCACAGCGCCATGGTGCGAATATGATCGGTTGGTTTGTGCCCGGTAGCCGAATTTGCCATGTCAGACAGCACCAGATCGGCCGGCCCGCTGAGATGCGCGCGCAACCGGTCATCCGCACCCTCTTCCAAAAAGTCCATCACCCACAGCGTCGCCCCGGCGATGGGATCAACCTCTTGCAGGTCGATCCCGACCAGTTCAACCTCGCCGCGCGCGGCCTCCAGCACAACCTGACACCAGCCCCCCGGCGCGCAGCCCAAATCGACGATGCGCTTGCTGCCCGTCAAAAATTTAAATCGCTCGTCCAGTTCTTTGAGCTTGAAAGCCGCACGGCTGCGATACCCAAGCCGCTGTGCTTCGGCAACATAGGGATCGTTCAACTGGCGCTGCAACCATCGCGTTGACGAGTTTTTGCGTCCGCGTGCGGTTTTTACGCGCACTTTGGCCCCGCGACTGCGGCTGAGTGTGCGGGTTTGCCGGTTCCATCCCTTGGCCATATCAGCCTCCTGCAGGCCTATTGGCCGTGTTTACCTTGACCGAAACCGGCATGTCATTCTCCATCAGGCCGCGCAATATGCCTTCGCGGATGCCGCGGTCAGCCACACGCAAAGACGGCGCGGGCCACAGTTCGAGCATCGCCTCAAGAATAGCACAGCCCGCTACCACAAGGCGCGCGCGGTCATCGCCGATGCACGCCTTGGCCGCGCGGTCGGCGTGGCTCATCGCCGCAAGTTGTTGGCTGAGGGCCAGCATGTCCGCACTCGGCATCCAGGCGCCGTCAACCTTGTCGCGGCTATATTGTGGCAGGTCCAGTTGCAGGCTAGCCAGCGTTGTCACTGTGCCCGACGTGCCCAGCAACTGCACTTTGTGCATCTTCAAGGCCTCGCTCAGCTGGTATTGCGCCTCAAAGGGTTCGATATGGCGGCGCACCTCGGCTTTCATGGCCTCATATGTGCCGGCGGGAAATTCGAGGCTGCCCTGGCCATAGCGTTCGGTCAGGTTCACCACGCCCCAGGGCACCGACATCCAGCCATTGATTTCAACCGCACGGCCTTGATTGATTTTCAGCCAAATCAATTCGGTACTGCCGCCGCCGATGTCGAACACCAGCGCATGGCGGCACGACCGCGAGATCAGCGATTGGCACCCAATCACCGCAAGGCGGGCCTCTTCGGCTGCTGAGATCACTTCAAGGTTGATACCGACCTCCTCGCGCACCCGCTCGACAAAGGCACGCGTGTTCCCCGCCACACGGCAGGCTTCGGTCGCGACATGACGCATGCAGGTCACGCGGCGACGCGCCACCTTTTTCGCGCAGATTTTCAAGGCCTCCACCGTGCGGTCCATCGCCTCTTCGGACAGCAACCCGGTTTCGGCAACCCCCTCGCCGAGGCGGACAATACGCGAAAACGCATCAATCACCCGAAAGCCAGACCGGGTGGGCCTGGCGATCAGCAGGCGGCAATTGTTGGTGCCCAAATCAATCGCGCTGAATATGCCGCGGTGCGGATAGGATTTTGCACGGCTTGACGACCTGCGACCTTTGTCGTGCCCGGGCGCTTGGCTTACGGCGGGCGTCGGATGCACTGATGCGCGGCTGGGTGCAGGATCTTGGGTCGCCAAAACAGCAGACCGGCTGTGATCCTCTAGCGGAGCCCCTTTACGCTCCTTGGATTGGGTCGATGACACACACAAGACCTTCTTCTTTGTTTTTTCATGGCGGCAAGCGCCTCCATTCACTTGGTGTTCATCTTAGCATTTCGCGGCATCTGCGTTCCAGCGCAAAGTTTGATCCTTAGCCATTCCTACGTATGTTCTTTTTTTGTTCTTTACATCAATGCAATCATCCAATAAGAACATGAAAAGAACACGGAGGATCCCATGACCATTTTAGCGTTGATTGGATTTATAAGCCTTGGCGCGATTGGCGCGACGCTTTTGGCGGACGCCATCGCGTCCTTCTCGCAGATGATCGTGCGGGGCTAACCCCGCACGCCGTGACCTTTGCTTAATTTCCAGGGATTTGATCGCCCTGATAATCGGTGACGCGGCAATATTGTTCTGCGTCGATGCCGCGAATATCATTACACAGCGCTTCGGCCTCTTGCTCGCTTTCTACCGGCCCAACAATCAGCCGCAAAAAGCGCCCGATACCGGGCTGATTTTGCGAGAAAATGAGCGGCTCTAGGTCAGATATTGCCTGATCCAGGCGTTGTTGCAGGCTAGTCCAACCGCCGGCAACCTGATCATCGCTTCGGTAGCTGGCGATATGCACGCCAAAACGCGGGGTTTCAGGCGCGGCATCCGCGCTTTCCGCTTCGGTTGTGCTTGCGTTGGTGGCTGCGGGCGGGCTGTCCCCCACCGGGACACTCCCCTGAACCGGGATCGACATCGGCGCAGTGGGCACCGTGGCACCGCCGGGCGTTCCATTTAAAACGGCATTTTCCGGCGTTGACGCCTCGGGAAAGCCTGCATTGGTCGTTGAGGATACAGCCTCAACCGAGAACAGTCGGTCTTCCAGACCCCGGAACTGCTCCTGCAGATCGCTGACATTGCTTTCAACCGCTGACAGGGTTGACCGTAGCTCTTGCGACCGCGCGGCATCGGCGATTTGCGCCTCCAGCCGCCTGAGCGCCGAATCCTGTTCATCACGGCGGGCGGCAAGGTCAATATACAGGCGCTCCAAAGCTTCATATCGGTTGATCAGTTCGCGGTAGTCCTTGCTGACAACCTCGACATCCTGCTCGAGGACGGTTGTGCGCGCGGCGACATGAATCTCGTCGCCGCGGTAAAGGTCCGTGACCGATCCACACGCCGTCAGGCTGACGCCGACAACGGCAAAACTTGCCCATCGTGCCATCGCTGTGTGCGCCATTTTCCGTGCTTTAAGCTCTGTCTTAAATCGCTGTAAGTCCATAATGCACCACCATTTCACCGTATTCCAACTGTTGCCGCACTGGGCAATGGGATGATTTCGCCCTGATATAAGCAAGGACCATACCAAGCGCTTCAATTCTTCGTCAGTGTCTTTACTTCACCGCCGCCAACCGCCATGTAATATGCGGTACAAAATAAAGGCTTCGCATGGACATTCGCACGTTGTGTTTGGGGATTTTGGCTCTGGGTGACGCCACGGGCTATGAAATCAAGAAAATGGTTGCTGAGGGGTCTTTCAGCTTTTTCAGCGAGGCCAGCTATGGGTCGATTTACCCTGCACTGACCAAGTTGACGACCGAGGGGCTCATCGAATGCCGCCAGGAAAGCCAAAGCAATCGCCCGGACAAAAAAATATACAGCCTGACCGAGGCAGGGCGCGCGGCGCTTGAAGACTCGCTGGCAAAAGACCCAAGGCCGGATAAAAACCGGTCAGAATTTCTGGCGTCGTTGCTTTTCGCCGAAGCTGTGGCGCCTGAGCGGATCAACAGCCTCGTTCAAGATCGCATCACCAGCCACAAGCGCCAAATTGACGCTCTGAAACTGATGCGCGCCGAAGAAGACAGCCCGGTTGGTCAGTTCGTTCTGGATTACGGCATTCAGGTTCAACAAGCGGCCTATGATTTTTTGATCGCAAATAAAGGTCGCATCGTAACCAAACTCTAGAGTATGATAATTCAAACGCGTTGCCGTATGACGGTGGTGCGACCCGAACGGCGAGGACAAATGCATGAAGCCCACCACGACAGCATTGATGATCGTTGCTGCTTTGGTGGTGTATCTTGTTGGCGGCATGGTTTTTCGTACACCGCCCGAGCCAGTGCAGACGGCCGACCCAGACGACAGTGTCTTTTCTGTGCGCACAATGGCCAGCACTGCGGTTCTCTATGACGAAGACATCACTGTCCGCGGCCACAGCGAAGCGCTGAGAAAGGTTGATCTGCGCGCAGAACTGGAAGGACGCGTTATTGCCACCCCGGTTGACCGCGGCGCAACGGTGAAGGCAGGCGATATCATTTGCGAACTGGACTCCACCACGCAAAAAGCCCGCGTTGCCGAAGCCGAAGCCTTATTGCGGCAACGGTTGATCGAAAAAGCCGCCGCAGAAGAACTGCAAGAGCGCGGCGTGCGCACCACCGGTCAACTGGCGGTGGCGGTTGCCAATGCTGATTCTGCGCGCGCCATATTGGAACAGCGCAAACGCGAACTGCGTGTGACCGAGCTCCGCGCCCCGTTCGACGCCTATGTCGACAGCCGCCCTGCAGACATTGGGGCCTTTTTGCAAAAAGGGCAAAGCTGCGCGGTGTTGATGCAGCGCGACCCGATGCTGGTGGTTGCAGACGTGTCGGAAGATCATGTCGCCAAATTAAAAACCGGCAGCGAGGCGATTGTGGCCTTGAAGGGCCTTGAGGCGCGCACAGGGACTTTGCGGTTCATTGCTGGCATCGCCAACCCCTCCACGCGTGGCTTTCGGGTTGAAGTGGTGGTGCCCAATACTGACACGCGCATTCGCGAAGGCCAAACGGCAACGCTCACCCTGTTTTTGGGCCAGCAGCAGGCGCATTTGCTGGAGCCATCCACGCTTGTGCTGGGCAAGTCGGGCGCTGTCGGTATCCGCGCAGTGGACGGTGACGGCATGGTCAGGTTTTTCCCCATTACGATTTTGAACGATACGCCCGAGGGCATCTGGGTCGCCGGACTGCCCGAACGGGTTGACGTCATCACCGTCGGGCAAGCTTTTGTCGAGGCGGGTGAGCGCGTCAAGGCCGTCGCCGGAGCCGGACGATGAACGCCCTGATCGCCCTCGCCTTTCGCAACAAAAAGGTCGTCCTCACCTTGATGACGATGATCCTGATCACAGGATTTTGGGCTTATGGTGCGATCACCAAGGAACAACAGCCCGACATCAGCTTTCCAAATTTTTTGATCTCGGTCGGCCATGACGGCATTTCACCCGAGGATGCCGAACAATTGCTGATCAAGCCGCTCGAGGTCGAGCTGCGCAATTTGCAGGACGTCGACAAGATTTTCGCCGTTGGCCGTGAAGGCGGCGCCTATGTGATTATCGAGTTTGACCCGGAGACCAACCAGGACCGCGCCCGCCAGGATGTCCGCGAAGCCGTCGATGCGGCCAAGTCCCGCCTGCCAGACGACAGCCTTGAACCCGTGGTGCGCGAATTTGGCACCGCCGACAACCCATCGATTACCGTTGTGCTGTACGGCACCCTGCCCCAAACTGTGATGACCCGCGTGGTGCGCGACAGCCGCGAGGCCCTGGAGGCGCATCCGCTTATTCTGGAAGCCAACACCCGCGGTGAGCGCGAACATATGCTGGAAGTTCTGGTCGATGAGGCCAAGCTTGCCACCTATAATATCAGCCCCACCGAGCTGTTTAATATCGTACAGGCCAATAACCGCCTGGTCGCGGCTGGCGCGCTTGACACCGGCCAGGGGCGGTTTTCCATCCGCGTGGACGGCCTGGTGCAAACCGCGCAGGATTTGTTCTCGCTGCCGGTCAAGCGGTCTGACACAGGCGTTGTCACGCTGGGCGAGTTGGCGCGTGTGCAGCGCACATTCAAGGAACCCCGCACGCTGGCGCGCTATGGCGGGTTTCCAGCCTATACCATCAATGTGGTCAAACGCGGCGAGGCCAATGTGGTGGAAACCACCGACGCGGCAAAGGCGATTATGGCCCAGCTATCGGCCAACTGGCCCGAAGGCGTCGAGGTGGATTTCCTCTTTGACCAGTCCGATGTCGTCAGCGATTTTCTGTCCACGCTGCAAAACAATGTGACATCGGCGATTTTGCTGGTCGCGATCATTGTGGTGGGTGCCCTGGGTTTACGCTCAGCCATGCTGGTTGGCATTTCGGTGCCGGGGTCATTTTTGTTTGGGATTTTGTGCCTGCATTTTGCCGGATATTCGATCAACAATGTCGTCATGTTCGGGCTAATCCTGTCGATCGGCCTGTTGGTGGACGGGGCAATTGTGGTCACCGAATATGCTGACCGCAAAATGGCCGAAGGCCTGGACAAGGAAGCGGCCTACAAGCTGGCCGCCCAGCGCATGGCCATGCCCATTCTGTCCTCGACGCTGACGACCATGGCGGCGTTCTTGCCGTTGATCGCCTGGCCCGGTGTGATGGGGAATTTTATGTCCTTCATCCCGATTACGGTGATTTACACCCTTGTCGGGTCGTTTTTGATGGCGTTGATCTTTCTGCCCACAATGGGGGCGGTCACTGGCGGTCAGTCCAACAGCGCCAGCGATCAGGCCAAGGCCCTGTCGCACGACGCGCGATTTTCCGTCAGCAAGCTGCGCGGGGTGACGCGCTGGTATGCCGAAATTCTAGACGCCGTTTGCCGCAACCCGCTGAAAATTCTAGCAGGGACGGCGGCGATCATGGTGCTGATTTTCTATGCGTATACCAGCGCCAATCTTGGCAGCCGTACCTTCCCCGACAATGACCCACCCTTTGTGCGCCTGCAAATTCATGCGCGCGGCAACCTGTCGATTGCGCAAATCGATAATCTGGTCGAAGACATTGAAGCCCGCGTTGAGGACGTGTCGGGCATTGAAGCGCTGTGGTCCAACAGTTTTGTTGTGAACGAGTCGCTACAGGGCGCAGAAGACCTCGTTGGCGAGGTGACCTTAACGCTTATGGATTGGTCGGAGCGCCAACCGCTGGAAGACCTGAAAGCCGACCTGCGCGCCCGTACTGCCGACATGCCCGGTATTCGGGTGGAAATCGCCGAGGCGGAATTTGGCCCCCTACGCGGCAAGGATATTCAGGTGCAAATCTCGTCGGGTGACCCGTCCAAAATTGCGCCCGTTGTTGACGCGTTAAAAGCCAAAGTCACATCGATACAGGGTACAATCGACGTGGAAGACACGCGGTCTGTCCCCGGTATTGACTGGGCGCTGGATGTAGACCGCCGCGAAGCGGGCCGGTATGGCACCGATGTCACCACCGTTGGCGGGTTCATTCAATTGATGACCAATGGCATGCTCGCCGGGCGCTACCGGCCCGATGACGCGATTGAAGAGGAAGATATTCGCATCCGCTTTCCCGCCCATGCGCGCGGGCTGCAGGCCTTTGACGAACTGGTTATTCAAACCAATGTGGGCGCGGTCCCGCTGACCAATCTGGTCAACACGGTGCCGCAGCAAAAGGTCGGGAAAATCACCCGCACCGACACCGAGCGGTCGGTCAATGTCAACGCTAATGTCAAACCCGGCGTGCAGGTGAACCGTATTCTGGCGGAGATCAAAACCTGGATCGCCGATCAGCAATTTGACCCGGCTGTGAAGATCACCTTTGACGGTGCGGATAAAGTCCAGCAGGAAGCCGTGAGCTTCCTGGCGGGTGCCATGACCCTGGCATTGGCGCTGATGGGTATGATTTTGCTGGCGCAATTCAACAGCTTTTACCAAACTTTCCTGATTTTGCTGTCGGTGATTATGGGGGCCATTGGCGCGCTGTTTGGCCTGCTGGTGACGGGGCGCGAATTTACCGTTGTGATGACCGGCATTGGCATTGTGGCGCTGGCCGGGATTGTGGTGAACAACAACATCGTCTTGATCGACACTTATAACCGGCTGGTTAGCGAGGGGATCGACCGTATGGAGGCGATCGTACAAACCGGCGCACAGCGCCTGCGCCCGGTGTTTTTGACCACGGCAACCACCATCATTGGCCTGATGCCGATGGCGCTGATGTTCAATGTTAACATCTTCACCGCTCAGATCGAATATGGCTCGCCGACATCGAAATTCTGGGTGGACCTGGCGATTGCTGTTGTTTTCGGGCTTGCGGTCTCCACCGCCCTCACCCTGGTGTTTACACCGGCGGCGCTGGCCCTTGGTGCCCGCCCCTGGTTCCGCCGCAAGGCGCTGAAGCAAGGCAAATCCAAATCCGCACAGGTCACGCCCGTACATAGCCTGCCGGAAGCCGCCGAGTAGCATCTCAGCGATCGCAGGATCAAAAGCCTTTTTTACGACGCCGCCTGTGAAACGCGACCCAGGTGACCGGTAGGGTGACCACATAGAGCGCCGCCGTCACCAACAGCACAACCCATGTGTGCACAAACAACCCTGCGATAATGACCGCGATGACCATCATCACCGGCACAAAAAAGTCGCGCCGCACCCTAAGCAGTCGCAGCGAAAATGTCGGAAAGGTTGAGACCATCAAACACGCAAGCGCGACCGTATACAGCCCGACAAGTTCAGCGTGCGCACCAACAGGCGTGCCGCCCAGGGTCAGGTCAATCAATAACGGGACCATCAACAACCCTGCCCCGGCCGGTGCCGGGATGCCGGTCAAATAGCCCAGGCGCTGCTTCAGATTTTCTTCCTGATCAATTCCGGCATTGAAGCGCGCAAGTCTAAGCGCCATCGCCACTGCAAACAGCAAAGCCACAGCCCAGCCAAGCCGGTCCAGCGGACCAAGCGCATAGAGAAAAATAACAATCGCGGGCGCCACGCCAAAGGCCACATTGTCCGAGAGCGAATCCAACTCGGCCCCAAAACGGCTGGTGCTTTTCAGCAAACGCGCCACGGTGCCGTCCAGCCCGTCCAGCACGCCCGCAAAAATAATCGCGCTCACGGCCATATCCCAATCTTCGCGCAGGGCAAAACGCACCGAGGTCAACCCCGACACCAGCGCCAACAGGGTGATCACATTGGGAATGACCGAGCGGATCGACAAGCCACCAAAGGACAGGGACTCTTTGCGCGACAAGGCTCTAGCCCTCGCTACGCCGAGCAAGTATCGTTTCGCCGCCGATCATGATCTGCCCCAGCTTGACAGCCGGTTCGTAACCAGCAGGCAAATAAATATCGGTCCGGCTGCCAAAGCGGATCAGCCCAAGGCGCTCGCCGCGGGCCACCTGTTGGCCTTCTTTGAGGGTACAGATGATCCGGCGCGCAACAAGGCCCGCCACCTGCGCCACAGCGATCTGCTCGCCAGTGTCGGTTTCCAGCAGGATCAATTGGCGTTCATTTTGCTCGCTCGCCATATCATCGGCGGCATCCAGATATTTACCCGGAACATACACAAGCCGTTTGATGGTGCCGGCCTCGGGTAGTCGGTTCACATGCACATTAAAGACCGACAAAAAGATGGAAATGCGCGTGACCGGCGTGTCCCCCATAGCAAGCTCTTGCGGGGGGACAGCCTCGCTGATGGCGCTGACCGTGCCGTCTGCCGCGCTAACCAGCACACCCGCCTCATCGGGGACGGCGCGCTCCGGGTCGCGAAAAAATGTCACGCACCACAGCGTTAAAATTGCCCCAATCCAGCCCAAATTGGCCGAGAACTGCCACAACACCAGGGTCACCACAAAAAACAGGGCAATAAAGATATGCCCCTGCGGGTGAATGCGCATGCGCACAACGTCCATGGATTTCATAAGATTTTGCTCTCTCGTCGTCACCGCAATTGGTCAGGTCGTGCCATATAGCATATTTAAAAAAAGACATAACAGCTATGTTGAGGTGAAAAATCACTTGGCATTAAGGCTTGTTTAAAATTCGTGCGGCAGGGTGGTATGCAGCTGCTATGTATATCGGCCCATACTGAGGGGCATTGTAGCCCTTCGCTTGTAAAGGTTTCGGTCATGAAAATAACCTCGACGCTCGATACTGCGGCCCAGCATCTTGAAACGCTGGACGATGCGGCATTTTCGCGCCTCGATTTTACATGGGAAGATATCCGATTCTCGGCGCAGTCCGAGCCGATGGACCATGGCGGCAAAATCCGCCTGCGCGGGGATATGGGGCGGCTGTATTTCACTATCGAAAATGCGCCCTCGCGATTTCAGTCGATCGAACTGATCCAGTCGGCCAATCGCGGCATTGACGGGGCCTATGCCATCGACCGCAAGGGCAATGTGCAGTTTGAAAGCGTCACATTGACCGATGTACACCTGAAGGGGTCCGCTTTGATAGAAGCTTTGACCCTGATCCTGCTGGAAAGCGAGTCGCATCTGCGGGCCTTGCGCGCGCATTTGCGCCCTGTCGCAGCCTAAATCCGTTAACCGCCTGCGGGCTGGCGTGCCGGAAGGCGGAACAGTTGGCCTGGATAAATCAGGTCGGGTTCGCGGATTTGCTCGCTGTTTTCGCGGAAAATCAGCGTATACCGCGTACCGCGGCCATACACGCGGCGGGCAATCTGCCACAGTGAATTACCGGGCTTGACCAAAACCCCGGCCGTTGCCGTGCTGGGGTCAATCGGGGTATCCAGCGCAAAGGGCTGCTCGATACGCAACTGCACTTCGCCGTCATTCAGGGTTTGATCGAGCCTGAGAATATGCTCCCCCGGGTCGACCTTCGCCGTCAGGTCGATTTGCCACGCGCCGTCGTCGCTGACCTTGACCGCGCCCTGAAACGCATCGTCAAAATACAGACGCACCTGTGTACGCGCCAGGCCGCGCCCGGTCACAACGCCGCGCCCGGCCTCAGCGTCATAATCGACCGTATCAACCGCCAGGGCTCCGGCGGCATCCGAAAAGGGTGTTTGGCTGGGGCGCTGCAAAATGCGGCTAGCACCGTCGCCGCTTTTGGGCGAGGCAATGGCAACAACCGCGTCTTCCTGACGTTCGACAAATTGCGTCTTCGCCCGCGCCGGAACCGACACAACAACGACCTCTTCCGCCTCATACAGGGTTTCGTCCCCAGGCAGGCGGCCTTGCAGGTTCAATTCGACCGCCCCGGCGTCCAGCGGCTCTTCCAGCAAAATCACCCAATCGCCATTCGTGTCCGCCACCACATCAGCAATCGTGGTACCATTGGCGGTGAGTTCAACAATGGCCCCGGGCGCCATTCGCCCGGCAATCACGCCGGTGCCTCCGCGCGAAATCCGCACCAGGTCAAAGGCCGGTAGCGGCGCTTGTGGCCCTGCCGGTTCGGCACTGGGCGCAGTGTCTGCTGATTGGACGCCCGGGCCTTGCGGGCTGGGGTCTTGGCGATTGGATTGCGATAGAAAAAAAACGGCCAGACCGGCGATCAAAGCACCGATAACAATGAGACCGATTTTTGAAAAAACACTCGAACTCGCACTGAATGGCATCGCCTATCCCGCATCACTATCGCGACCCCATGCTTATCAAGCATCGCCTTTTATTGAAACAAGATTTTAGGCACGATAATGTCAAAACTACGGCATGTGCCCGGCATATGTTTTGCCGATGATCGCTGTCGTGTGTCCTGTTCTGTATTCAATGATGGTATCTCTTCCATGTCCAACGAACATCCTGTGCGCTCCGTTTGTGTCTATTGCGGATCGCGTTTTGGCACAAACCCCGCACACAAAGCCGCAGCCGAGGCGCTTGGCACGGCGCTCGCCAAGGCCGATATGGGCCTGGTATACGGTGGTGGCAGTGTTGGCCTGATGGGTGTTGTCGCGCGGTCCTGCGTGGATGCGGGCGGGCGCGTCATTGGGATCATTCCAGAACATCTTGACCGGATCGAGGTGACGCAGGACGGCCTTGATGAACTGATCATCACGCACAATATGCACGACCGCAAACACAAGATGTTTGACCGCTCGGACGCCTTTGTCATCCTGCCCGGCGGGCTTGGGACGCTGGACGAGACCTTTGAGGTGTTGACCTGGGCACAGCTCCACTTGCACAGCAAACCGATCATATTGCTCGACAGCGATGGATATTGGCGCAAATTGATCGATGTCTTGCATGATATCGTGCGCGAGGGCTTTGCCAGCGCCGACAATGTCAGCCTTCTGCATCACACCACAAGTGTCGATGAAACCATGGCGTTTCTGCGTGCTGCGCGCGTCGACAACAGCAATGTCGACAGCTCGCTGCTATGACAAGGCCGTGACAACGAGCATTTGACGCCGATGCGGCTTGCTAATTCCGTCGAAGGCGTTATGTAGCTGTTAGAATTTTACGCGCCGCGCCTTGTCGGCGCTTTTTGCCTGTCAAATGCCAAAAGCGCTGTTTTATACAGCCACCACAAACGCAGAACTGACCACCAACTAAGTGAGGGGCCAATGAGCAAAATCAAAGTAAAAAATCCAATTGTCGAGGTCGATGGAGACGAGATGACCCGGATCATCTGGCAATGGATTCGTGAACGGCTCATCCAACCTTATCTGGATGTTGACCTGCTCTATTATGACCTGTCGGTTGAAAAGCGCGACGAAACCAACGACCAGATCACCGTTGACGCGGCCAATGCGATCAAGGAACACGGTGTCGGCGTAAAATGCGCCACCATCACCCCAGACGAAGCGCGCGTAGAGGAATTTGGCCTCAAAAAAATGTGGCGCAGCCCCAATGGCACCATCCGGAACATTTTGGGTGGTACCGTATTTCGCGAGCCGATTATTATGGGCAATGTGCCGCGCCTGGTTCCGGGTTGGAGCCAGCCGATCATCATTGGCCGCCACGCCTTTGGCGACCAGTATCGTGCGACCGACTTTTTGGTGCCGGGTGCTGGCAAGCTGACAATGAAATTCGAACCGGCCGACGGCGGCGAAGCGATTGAGCGCGAAGTTTACGAGTTTCAAGAGGCCGGCATCGCCCAAGGCATGTATAATCTGGACGAAAGCATCCGCGACTTTGCCCGTGCCTGCATGAATTACGGCATCATGCGCAAATACCCGGTATATCTGTCGACAAAGAACACCATTTTGAAGGCCTATGACGGTCGCTTTAAGGACCTGTTTCAGGAAATTTTTGAAACCGAGTTTGAAGACCAGTTCAAAGACCTTGGCATTACCTATGAACACCGCCTGATCGACGACATGGTGGCCTGTGCGCTGAAATGGGCCGGTGGTTTTGTCTGGGCGTGTAAAAACTATGATGGCGACGTGCAGTCGGACACCGTTGCGCAGGGCTTTGGCTCGCTGGGTCTGATGACGTCGGTACTGATGACGCCCGACGGCAAAACCGTTGAGGCCGAAGCCGCGCACGGCACCGTCACCCGGCATTACCGCCAGCATCAGCAGGGCAAGGAAACCTCAACCAACCCGATTGCGTCGATCTTTGCCTGGACGCGCGGCCTGCAATATCGCGGGCGTATGGATGACACCCCCGAGGTGGTTGAAT
>JASBSO010000170.1 GCA_030148905.1 Kordiimonadaceae bacterium
GCAGGTCCAGATGCTTCTCGCCGCCTTTGCCGGGGGTGACGCCGCCCACCATCTTGGTGCCATAAGCAATCGCCTGCTCCGAATGGAAGGTGCCCTGAGCGCCTGTGAAGCCCTGACAGATGACCTTGGTGTCCTTATTGACAAAGATTGACATCAGGCTGCCTCCTTCACGGCTTTAACAACTTTTTCCGCCGCGTCGTTCAAATCGTCAGCGGTAATGATTGGCAGGCCGCTATCGGCCATGATTTTCTTGCCCAGGTCAACATTGGTGCCCTCAAGGCGGACAACCAGCGGCACGCTCAGCGCCACTTCGCGCGCGGCCGCCACCACGCCTTCGGCGATCACGTCGCAGCGCATAATGCCGCCGAAAATATTGACCAAAATGCCTTCGACATTGTCGTCCGAGAGAATGATCTTGAACGCCTCGGTTACGCGCTCGCGCGTCGCACCGCCGCCCACATCCAGGAAATTGGCCGGTTCGCCGCCCTTGAGCTTGATGATGTCCATCGTCGCCATGGCAAGGCCGGCACCGTTGACCATGCAGCCAATATTACCATCGAGCGAGATATAGTTGAGGTCGTGCTTCGAGGCTTCGATCTCTTTGGGGTCTTCTTCGCTTTCGTCGCGCAGTTCGCGCACATCGGCGTGGCGGAACAGCGCGTTGTTGTCGAACGACATTTTGGCATCGAGGACCACCATGTCGTCGTCTTCGGTCAGAACAAGCGGGTTGATCTCCAAAAGCGCCGCGTCCAGATCGACAAACGCCTTGTAGAGGCTGGCGACCAGCTTCTGACAGCTTTTTGCCGCACCCCCCGTCAGCCCCAGGCCAAAGGCCACCTGACGGCAGTGAAAGGGCATCAGCCCGGTGCCGGGGTCGATCCCGATGGTGACAATTTTCTCAGGTGTCGAGGCCGCGACCTCTTCAATGTCCATGCCGCCCTCGGTCGATGCGATCATCGACACCTTGGAGGTCGCACGGTCAACAAGGAAAGACAGGTAAAATTCCGATTTGATCGCACAGCCGTCTTCCACATAAATGCGGCCGACTTCCTTGCCCTCGGGGCCGGTTTGGTGCGTCACTAGGGTTTTGCCGATCAGCTCTTTGGCCGAGGCTTCCACGTCTTCGATCGACTTGACGACCTTGACACCGCCCGCCTTGCCGCGGCCACCGGCGTGAATTTGCGCCTTGACCACCCAAACCGGGCCACCCAGTTCCTTGGCGGCATCCACCGCCTCGGCCGGGGTATAGGCAACCGACCCGCCAAGAACGGGCGCGCCATATTTCTTCAACAGACCTTTGGCCTGATACTCATGAATATTCATCTGGAAGCTCCCTGATTAGGCAAGGGCAGGATCGATAGACTTGCACGCGGCAATCAGGCCTTCAACGGCGCTGACGCTGCTGGCAAACTTGGCGGCTTCGTCGTCATTGAGCTTGATTTCGACAATCCGCTCGATGCCGTTTTCGCCGATAATTACCGGCACGCCGACATACATCTGGTTGACGCCAAATTCGCCTTCAAGATAGGCCGCGCACGGCAGCAGTCGCTTTTTGTCGCGCAAATAGCTTTCCGCCATCGCAATGGCGCTGGTTGCCGGCGCATAAAACGCCGAGCCATTGCCAAGCAGTTTAACAATCTCGCCGCCACCGTTCGCGGTACGGTCGACAATCGCGTCTACCTTGTCCTGGCTGGTCCAGCCCATGTCCACAAGATCAGGCACCGGGATGCCCGCCACGGTCGAATAGCGCACCAGCGGCACCATCGTGTCGCCGTGACCGCCCAACACAAAGGTGGTGACGTCTTCGACCGAAACATTGAATTCATCCGCCAGGAAGTGGCTGAACCGCGCGCTGTCGAGCACGCCCGCCATGCCGCAGACCTTGTTGGTGGGCAGGCCGGAGAATTTTTGCAGCGCCCACACCATGGCATCGAGCGGGTTGGTGATACAAATGACAAAGGCATCGGGGGCGTGGTCGCGAATGCCCTCGCCAACCGCTTTCATCACCTTGAGATTGATGCCGATCAGGTCGTCGCGGCTCATGCCGGGTTTGCGTGGCACGCCTGCCGTGACAATCACAACGTCCGCGCCGGCAATATCGGCATAGTCGGATGTGCCGGACATTTTGGCGTCAAAGTCGTCAATCGGGCCAGACTGCGCCAGATCCAGCGCCTTGCCTTTTGCCGTGCCCTCTTGCAAGTCGAGGATAACCACGTCGCCCAATTCGCGCTGGGCTGCCAGATGCGCCAGCGTGCCGCCAATTTGACCACCGCCGATAAGTGCTATTTTACGTCGTGCCATGAGTGTCTCCGAATGCGCTGGGAAGGACCGCTTGCCCGGGCACCTACCCGCTGAAAAAGGGGCCTGAGAGGCACCCGCCCCGCAAGCCACGGCTTAGGTAGCGCGATTCTCCGGGGCTTTCAAACAAAACCGGAGGGCATTCACAAAAAATGGAACGGCCTGTGTAAATCGTTGATTTTTAAGCCTGAGGGCTGGCTTTTTCCGCAAGCCCGTGTCCGCGCCTCAGATAATCCTCGGACTGCATCTCCAAAAGCCGCGATACCGTGCGCTCAAACTCAAAAGACCCGTCGCCTTCGGAGTATAGCTTTTCCGGTGGAACGGCGGCCGAGCACAGAAATTTCACCCCGTGCTCATAGAGTGCGTCAATGAACGTGACAAAGCGCTTGGCTTCGTTGCGCTTGTCTGGGGAAAGCTGAGGGATGCCGACCATGATCACGCTGTGATAGGCGCGCGCAATCGCCAGATAATCCGCCGCCCCCAGCGGGTTGGCGCACAGCCGTTTGAACGAAAACACCGCCACCCCATAGAGCGACTTGGGCACAAACAGGGTGCGCCCGCCCACCTGTAATGTGGCTGAGGGCACCTTGTCACGGTCGTCGGGGTCGCGGTCGGTCAGGCGGAAAAATGCCGCCACCAGTGCCTTGGTCGCGGCCTCGTCCGCCGGGTGATAATAGGCCTCCACGCCTTTGAGACGCTGCAGCCGGTAATCGGTTGGCCCGTTCAGCGACACCACGTCCAGCCGCTCGCGGATCAGGTCGATAAAGGGTAGGAACAGCGGGCGGTTCAGCCCGTCCTTGTACAAATCTTCGGGCGGGCGGTTCGATGTGGTGACCACCACCACGCCAAGTTCGAACAACTCCGAGAACAACCGGCTTAAAATCATCGCATCGGCAATGTCGGTGACCTGCATCTCGTCAAAACACAGCAAAGTCGCATGGCGGGCAATGCGGGCGGCGGTTGGCGGGATAGGGTCATCGTCGGTGGCGCGCCCGCCCATCGCCAGGCGTTCCTTGGCGGGCATTTGCCGCCATTCTTTAAGCTGGGCGTGCACATCCAGCATGAATTCGTGAAAATGGACCCGGCGTTTGTGCCGCACGGGCGCATGCTCGAAAAACAGGTCCATCAGCATCGACTTGCCGCGCCCCACGCCGCCCTCGATATAGAGCCCGCGCGGCACCTGCCGGGGTTTGCCAAACAGCGAAAAAATCCGCCAGCTTTTGGCAGTCAGCCCGCGCTGGCCAATCTCCAGCTCGGGATAGTCGGCCAATTCGTCCGCCAACCGGTCAAGCCGACCGACAAGACGCATCTGGTCACCGTCGGGGCGCAGTTCCCCGTCTGAAATACGCTGATAATAGGCGTCAAGCGGTGTTTTGGGAGTCTCGGGGGCGCTGTCATGCACGTTGGGAATTATCCATGCTTATTTGTCGGTCTCATATAGGCGTGTCCCGGCGGAATAGGCAATCATCATAATCGCCGGATCGGTGCCAATCGCACGGGATTGATGCACCGTGTTCTGCGGAATAAGCACAGTATCGCCTGCCGTCATCTCGTGCCACACATCGCCGATCCGCTGGCGAATACGGCCCGAGAGCAGGTGGATCGCCTCGCTGCAATTTGGGTGCCGGTGTGCTTCAGAGGTGGCGTCTGGGGCCAGCGTCATCCGGGCCAGCGACACCCCCGCCCCCGGCGCGATGCTGTCGTCCATCAGCCAGTCCATCGTCACGGGCGGTCGGTAGTCGTGCATGATCAATCCCCTCAACACAGCGGCATATGATCGCTGCGTCAAAATAACCATGCTCGATTGACTTGACCAGTCGCCACGCACATCATGACCCAAGGCTATATCCATGGCCTCCGTCAACATAAAGGGCCACCACATGACCACAGAATCGCCGCGCATCATTCGCCTTGCCGGTGTTCAGAACCTTCGCGATATCGGCGGCTATCAAACCACTGGTGGCGGCGTGGTGCGCTGGGGCAAGGTGTTTCGCTCGGGCCATCTGTCGGATATGACCGATGCCTGCGGCATGGAGATGCTCGCCCGCGACGTGGAGGTGGTGATCGACTTTCGCTCCGAGCCCGAAAAAAAACTGCACCCCGTGCACTGGACCAGCATGTGGTCGCCCGATTATGTCGCCCACCCCATCGGCGGCAACGCGGCCGCCTGGGTGCACGCGATGTTCGAAGGACTGTCGAAGGGCGGCGGGGTTGAGGGCGTGCGCGAGCAGTTTATCGGCGCGTTTGAGACGATCCCCATCGCCAATGCGGACGGCCTTGCCGGGTTTTTTCAGGCGGTCCTGAACGCGCCCGAGCGCGGGGCAGTGCTGTATCACTGCACGGCCGGCAAAGACCGTACCGGCATCGCCACCGCGCTGCTGCTGGACATTTTGGGCGTCGACCGCACGACCATCATGGACGACTTTTTGCTCACCAACCGCGCGGTTAATCTGGCGGAAAAATCAAAAAGCCTGGCCGAGCTGATCTCGCTGAAAACCGACGCCAATGTCACCGCCGACATGGTGATGCCGATGGTGGGGGTCGAAGACGCCTTCCTCGCCGCCATGTACGATGTGATCGACCGCGACTATGGCAGCATGGACGCTTATGTCCGCGACGGGCTGAAACTGGGCGACGCTGAGATCACGGCCCTGCGCGACCGATTTGTAGCGCGCGGCGGGGACTAACGGCGCAATCGGCAGAGCGCATCCAGGGATCGCTGCGCACTTAGCGGCTGCAAAATGCGGGATGTGCGTGCTAGCCTGCTCCTGATACGCACGAAGGGGACGGTGAGGTGGTGCTATTTCTCTCGGGATTCGCCCTGGCGCTAAGCTTAAGTTTGACAGGACAGGAGACATCAGCGCCAGAAGCCCCCACGGAACCGCGCGAGCAGGAAGAGGTCACGGTCACCGCCGACCCGTATCTTGCCAAGCTTTCGGGCCGGTTGCGCGACGCCTTTGCCGCCTTCCGAGACGGCGATTACGCCAAGGCCGAGATAGAGTTTACGTTTTTGAGCCAGGTTGAAGTGTCGCAGGGGGCCAGCACGCGCTTTTTCCTCAACACCTTTTCGGATGCGCGCGAAAATGGAACCGCGAATGCGGGTTCGCTTGCCGGCAGCGCCTCTGCCGCCGCCAACCGCGCTACGGATCCTGTCGGCATTAAGGGCGGCATTGCCGTGCTCCACTATATGAAAGGCATTTCCGAGGCCCGGCAAAGCAAGTTTGGCGAGGCCAAGCGGTCGCTGCGCCGGGCGATCAAAGCCGACAGCGGTCATGTCGATGCCCGCATCGATCTTGGGCTGATCGCGTTGATGACCGATGACAAAAAGCTGGCCCTTAAGCAGATCAAATATCTGGAAAAGGTCTATAACCGCTGCCAGAAAAAGCAGAAAGACTGCGGATACGGCGAAGGCTTTAAAGACCGCTTCGCGCATCTGATCACCGTGTATGAAGACGCGACGAAGGGTTGAAAGCCGTTTGCCCGGGATTGACAAGAATCGCGCCTCGTGATTCAAGATGGAAAACGGGGAGCCGATTGATGTTGTTTACTGTCGGATACGAACAAGCTGACCCGCAGGACTTTGTGGCCACGCTCAAGCATTTTGGCATCGAGATTCTGGCGGATGTCCGCGAGGTTACAGTCTCTCGGCGCCGGGGTTTTTCAAAGAATCAACTTAGACAAATGCTCTTCGACTCTGGAATTGAGTACGTGCATTATCGTGATCTTGGAGACCCGAAGCCGGGACGCGATGCTGCGAGAGCCGGCGATCTGGATACGTTCCGTCGTATATTCGGTGAGCATATGCGATCGCAAGAGGCTCAAGCAGCTCTCAAGGACTTAAGTAATCAAGCTGATCAAAAAAGAACTTGTTTAATGTGTTACGAACGTGATCCAATAGATTGTCACAGATCAATCGTTGCACGTTGTATTGCGGAAGGTCTTGCCATTAAGATCCAACATATTGGCGTGCAAAAAGGGATTGCGGAACACTGTATTGCAGCTGAATGATGGACACACCCTAATTTTAGTCAAAGCGCGCCCGCACGCTAGCCAAACATATTCTGAGACGGTTTGCTGTGCAGGTGTCGACGAAAATGGAGATTGGGCTAGACTATTTCCTGTTCCCTATCGTCGCTTAAACAAAGATCAGAAATTCAGTCGATGGGACTGGATTGACTATCAATGGGTTACACCACGAAATGACAAGCGACGTGAGAGCAGACATGTACAAGAAGATACTATAGTTTGTTCTGGAAAGCTGCCGACCAAAGACAAAACGCCGTTCGTCAATAGCCTTATTGACCCCGACCTAGAAACCGCGACTCAATGTGACAAGTCGCTGACACTGTGCCGTCCCTCATATGCGGATTTTACGATCTCAAGGAAAAGTCAAGAGCAATTCGATCAAGAGACACGTGCCTACGAGACAGCTGCCAAACAAGGCACATTGTTCGGTAATGAATTAGACCCGATACAACCTTGCGAATTTTCATTTCGCTATAAGTGGGTTGACTCCAAAGGTGTGCCCCACTCGCATGAGTGTGCGGATTGGGAGACAGATGCCACATTTTTTAGATTCAAAAAAATGTATGGCGAGGAAAAGGCGCTAACTCAAATTACGCATATATTTGGCGAAAAATATCCCAGTGAGGGTATGGTCTTCGCGTTGGGGACTCATTCAAAGCGTCCAAAGCAATGGTTATTGGTTGGGGTGCTTCGCTTGGATGAAACTTTGCAGCCAAGTTTGATATAAGCTGCCTCAAAAGCTCAACCTCTACCGAAACCAAACCAATCAATGCACGCCAGCGTTCCGCCGTCTAACTCCGGCGCTCGACCATCATCATCTTGATCTCGTTGATCGCCTTGGCGGGGTTGAGCCCCTTGGGGCAGGCGTTCGCGCAGTTCATGATGGTGTGGCACCGGTAAAGCCGGAACGGGTCCTCAAGGTCATCAAGCCGTTCGCCCGTGGCTTCGTCGCGGCTGTCGATCAGCCAGCGATAGGATTGCAGCAAAATCGCCGGGCCCAGATATTTGTCGCCGTTCCACCAATAGCTGGGGCACGAGGTCGAGCAGCAGGCACACAGGATGCACTCATAGAGCCCGTCCAGCTTTTCGCGGTCTTCGCGCGATTGCAGGCGCTCGCGTTCAGGGGTCACCGACTGGGTCTGCATCCACGGCTTGATCGAGGCGTATTGCGCGTAAAAATCGGTGAGGTCAGGCACCAGGTCCTTGACCACCTCGCGCGAGGGCAGCGGTGTGATCGACACATTTTTGCCGTCGCCGATGGCCTTGGTGCAGGCGAGCGTATTTTCGCCGTCGATGTTCATCGCGCACGACCCACACACACCTTCGCGGCACGACCGGCGGAAGGTCAGCGTCGGGTCCATTTCGTTTTTGATTTTGATCAGCGCATCAAGAACCATCGGCCCGCAGGTGTCCATGTCCACCTCGAAGGTGTCCATACGCGGGTTTTCGCCGTCATCGGGGTTCCAGCGATACACATGGAACGCCTTGGTGTTGGTGGCGCCTTCGGCCTTGACGGTTTTGCCTTTGCCGACGCGCGAATTTGCCGGAAGCGTGAACTCAGCCATCTGTCAATTCTCCCTTAGTAAACCCGCGCCTTGGGTTTGATATACTCAACTTCTTCGGTCAGTGTGTAATTGTGCACCGGCCGGTAATCAATTTTCACCTTGCCCTCTTCGAACCAGGTGACGGTGTGCTTCATCCACTCGTCGTCGTTGCGGTCCGGATAATCTTCGTGCATGTGCGCGCCGCGGCTTTCCTTGCGGTTGGCGGCGGAATACATGGTCATCGCCGCCTGCGGCACCATGTTTTCCAATTCCAGCGTTTCAATCAGGTCGGAATTCCACACCAGCGACCGGTCGGTGGTCTTCAGGTCACCGAGCCCGCCGACAACCTCGTCAATCAGGCCGCAGCCTTCCGACAGCACCTCTTCGGTGCGGAACACGGCGCAGTTTTTCTGCATGGTGTTCTGCATCTTGGCGCGCAGTTCGGCGGTCGAGGTCGACCCCTTGGCATAGCGCGCACCGTCAAGGCGGCTGAGTGCCATGTCGGCATAGCCGTCCGCCAGCGGTTTTTGCTTGGCGCCGGTGTCGACAACAGTCGGCACATGATGGCCCACCGCGCGGCCAAACACCACAAGGTCAATCAGCGAGTTGGAGCCCAACCGATTAGCCCCGTGCACCGACACACACGCCGCTTCGCCCACGGCAAAGAGGCCGGGTACGGTACTGTCAGGGTCGTCCTTGGTGGGGTTGATCACCTCACCCAGATAATTACACGGTATGCCGCCCATATTGTAATGCACGGTCGGGATCACCGGGATCGGTTCCTTGGTCACATCGACACCGGCAAACACCCGCGCAGATTCGGAAATGCCGGGCAGCCGCTCGGCCAATATGGCGGCGTCCAGATGCTCCAGATGCAGGAAGATATGGTCGCCGTCCACGCCAACGCCGCGCCCTTCGCGAATTTCGTTCGACATCGACCGCGACACCACGTCGCGCGACGCCAGGTCTTTGGCCGACGGGGCATAGCGTTCCATAAAGCGTTCGCCGTCCGAATTGCGCAAAATGCCGCCTTCGCCGCGCGCGCCTTCGGTGATCAACACACCCGCGCCGTAAATGCCGGTGGGGTGAAACTGGACAAACTCCAGATCCTGCATGGCGATGCCCGCGCGCGCCACCATACCGCCGCCGTCGCCGGTGCAAGTGTGCGCCGAGGTCGCCGAAAAATAGGCACGCCCATACCCGCCAGTGGCGAGCACCGTCGCCTGCGCCCGGAAGGCGTGGATCGAGCCGTCTTCCATATTCATCGCGATCACGCCGCGGCATTCGCCGTTTTCCATGATCAGATCAATGGCGAAATATTCGATATAAAAGTCGCTGTCGTGCTTGAGCGACTGCTGATAGAGTGCGTGCAGCATCGCATGGCCGGTGCGGTCGGCCGCTGCACAAGTGCGCTGCGCTGCCGGGCCTTCACCAAATTCGGTGGTCATGCCGCCAAAGGCGCGCTGATAAATCTTGCCCTCTTCGGTGCGGCTGAACGGCACGCCGTAATGCTCCAGCTCATAGACCGCAGCCGGGGCCTCGCGCACCAGATATTCGATCGCGTCCTGATCGCCCAGCCAGTCCGAGCCCTTGACGGTGTCGTACATATGCCACTGCCAGGTGTCGGGGCCCATATTGCCGAGGCTGGCGGCAATGCCGCCCTGGGCGGCCACGGTGTGGCTGCGGGTGGGGAACACCTTGGTGATGCAGGCGGTCTTCAGGCCTTTTTCGGCCAGACCCATGGTGGCCCGCAGGCCCGAGCCCCCGGCCCCAACAACAACCGCGTCATAGGTATGAAGCGTGATCGGATAGGTTTCGCTCATGCGCCTAACCTCCAAAAGCTACGCGGAGGATGGAAAAGGCCATCAACGCCGCAATAAAAATACATCCAAAGCTGTTCAACAGCAGAAGCGAAAACTTGGTGCCGGGTTTGTGGATATAATCCTCGATCACCACCTGCACCCCAAGCCGCATATGGTGGGTGAAGTTGGCGACAAACAGCAGCATCAGCACCGCCACCAATGGCTGTTGGAGCCATGCCACCCAGTCGGCATGGCCCTTGCCGGCATTGCCGATCATCGAGACGACAAAAAACACCGTCAGCGGAATGTTGGCAATCGCGGTGACGCGCTGCATGATGAAATGATGCGTCCCGTCCTTGGCCGAGCCCAGCCCGCGCACCTTGGCAAGCGGCGTTTTCATATCTTGACTAACATTGCTCATAACAGCACTCCCATCACGCTGTAGGCTGCGGTCCAGATCACCAGCGTGGCAATGGCGGAAAACACCCACGTAAAGGTTGCCGAATTGGTGTTGGCCTTGAGGCTGAGCAGCTTGCCCGTGTCGGTGTAAAGATACCGAATACCGCCCGCCAGATGCTGCATCAGCGCAAAGGTTAGCCCGAACAGGACCAGCCGTCCAAAGGGCGACGCCGCATAGACCGACACGGTATGGAAATAGTCAGCCCCCGTCGCGATGGCCGACAGCCACCAGGCCAGCAGGACCGCGCCAAACACCAGCGCCATGCCCATCACCCGGTGCATGATCGAGGTGAACATGTGCATGCGAAATTTATAAACTTGCAAATGCGGCGACTTGGGGCGCCCTGTCGTGGCCATGGCCACCTCCCTTTTGACATGCTGAACCGACGTCCAGCAGTTGCTGACCTGATGCGCGCCCGGGACCGGCACAGAACAGCGCCAAATTCGCCTGACCGCGCGTGGTGTTAGTCATAGGGCGCGACCCCCATTGTGGCAAGCGGGCTTTTGCCACACGGGCTGAAAATTCAGTGAGATCAGGGTTTTTTGATCTGCCTATATATCTGGGCTGAGGGTTGATATTATAAAATATACATAAATAATGCGTATGTTTAACGCGCATGTCAGAAATTGACAGAATGATTGCAGAAAAAGGACCAGAGATGCCGCAAGCAAACACCAAAACATCCAAGCGTCGTCCGGTCAATTTAACCATCCGAGAAGATGTGATCAAAGAGGCGCGCGCTTTGGGTCTGAATGCTAGCCAAGCCGCAGAAGCCGGGATCGCAGCCGCCATCAAGGCGGCGCGCCAGGCGCAGTGGATTGCAGACAATAGCGAGGCCATCAACGATCATAACGCGCGCGTTGACAAACGGGGGGTTCTGATCGAGCCAAGCTGGGCAGGCTGATATGGCGCGCTTTGATGTGCACGCTTTCGGTCACGCCGACGTGCCATATGTTGTCGATGTGCAGGCTGACTTTCTGGATGCGCTTCAAACGCGGCTTGTGATCCCGCTCATCTTGAAAAACAACTATACGGGTAAGCCGCTGGACCGTTTACATCCTGTCATTTCGCTGAACGGTGCGGACTATCTGCTGATGACGACCGACATGGCGACCCTGCCCACTGCAAGACTGGGCGAAAAGATTAGCAACCTTGAAGAGCCCTACAGGCTGACCATCACGGGCGCGATAGACTTCCTTTTGCAGGGATTTTGACCATCGCTGGTCGACGCATCTAGGATAAGAAGCATAATCAGGCCCTCACTCCTGTTGCTGTTGAAGCCGCGGCAGAATTTCAGGCTGCCGCTAGGGGGCACAGGGTATCCGCCAGGATTACCCGCCTCACCGGCGCTGCTAACGGAAAGTTTATGCCCGAGCACACACATAGCTATTGATATCAAAAATATTCCTGCTCAAAACAGCGCCAAATCAAGCACTGCGCATATGGATCGATACTGACCATGGCGGTGCGGCTGACTGACAAGACAGGACGTATAGAGTTATGATGTGTACCCACACGCCCATGCGGGCCGGCAAGGCCGGATTGTTGCTGACCTCCATCCTGACCGCCGGGGCGTATGCACCGCAGCTCAGCGCCGAAGACGCCGCCGACAGCCTGCAAGAGATTGTGGTCACCGCGCAAAAACGCGAGCAAACGCTGGCCGATGTGCCGTTTTCGCTGGATGTGCTCTCGGGCGACGAGTTGAACAATATTCGCGCCGCCGGTGAGGACATTTTGTTTCTGGCAGGCCGCAGCCCCAGCCTTTATGCCGAGGCGTCGTCGGGCCGGACCTTCCCCCGCTTTTACATCCGCGGGCTGGGCAACACCGATTTTGACCTGAATGCCAGCCAGCCGGTCAGCCTGGTGTATGATGATGTGGTGCTGGAAAACCCGATCCTGAAAGGCTTTCCGGTGTTTGACCTGGACCGGGTTGAGGTGCTGCGCGGCCCGCAGGGGACGCTGTTTGGCCGCAACACGCCCGCGGGTACGATCAAGTTTGAAAGCGCAAAACCAACCGAGGAGCTGGAAGGCTACGGCCGGGTCTCCTACGGCCGGTTTAACCAGGTCGACGCCGAAGGCGCGATCAGCGGCCCGCTAGCCGGCAAAGAATTAACCGGACGCTTATCGGTTCTCTTCCAGCGCCGCGATGACTTTGTCGACAACACCTTCTTCCCTACGGGCGGCGAGGAAGGCTTTGAGAATTTTTCCGAATTCGCTGGCCGGGCGCAGCTTCTTTATAAACCGAACCCCAATTTTTCATCGCTGTTGAACATTCACGGGCGTAACTTGGACGGGGGTTCGCGCCTGTTTCGGGCCAATGTGATCGAACCGGGTGTTGGCGGCCTGGTGGACGATTTTTCGCTTAGGGAAACCGCCCAGGACGCCATCCAAAATCTGGATGTGTTCAACATCGGAGCCAGCCTGAAAAGCGAATGGACGTTGGATGCGGGCACCTTCACTTCGATTCTGGCTTATGAAAAGGTCGAGATTGAAGCGCGCGGCGATGTGGACGGTGGCTTTGGCGCAGCCTTCGCGCCGCCGTCGGGGCCGGGCTTCATCCCCTTTGCAGCCGAAAGCGCCGACAACATTACCGGGCACGACCAGTTTACCAGCGAACTGCGCTGGACCAGCACCATCGGCGACCAGCTGACCTACACCGTTGGCAGCTTCCTCTTTTTTGAGGACCTGCAGATCGAAAATGAAAGCTTTGACACGCTGGCGGGTGGCACGCTGAACGGCCTGGCGCTGCAGGATCAGGAAACCAATGCCTGGGCGCTGTTTGGTTCGGTTGAATACAGGCTGACCGACCAATGGACACTGACCGGCGGGCTGCGCTTGTCGGACGAGAGCCGGGATTTTGAAGCCGAGCGTTTGATCGGCCCCTTTGGTGCGCCGCCCCTGGGGCCCATCACCGAAGACCTGGATGACACGGTGCTGACCGGAGATTTTGCCGTCAATTATGCCGTCAATGACGACCTGAACCTGTTTGCGCGCTATGCACGCGGCTTTCGGGCCCCCAACGCGCAGGGCCGCATCGTCTTTGGTGATGCTGTCACGGTTGCCGATACCGAGACCATCGACAGCATCGAGGCGGGCTTTAAAAGCCGCTTTTTGGATGGGCGCGGCGAGCTGAACATCACCGGCTTTTATTTTTCAACCGATGACCAGCAGCTGACCGCCGTTGGCGGGGCTGGGAACTTTAACCAGCTTCTCAATGCCGATGAGGTTGTTGGGTACGGCTTTGAAGTGGATGCGCGCTTTGCGCCCACACGCAACCTCGAGCTGACCGGCGGGTTCAGCTTCAACGACACCGAGATCAGGGACGACGACCTGGAGGTCAGCATTTGCGGGGCGCCCTGTACGGTGCTGGACCCCATCAACCCGGACACCGGCAATGCGCTGATCGACGGCAACCCACTGCCCAATGCGCCGCGCTTCATTGCCAATTTTGCCGCCGAATATACCGTCCCGCTGGACAACGACGCGGGGGAAATCTTCGTCTTCACCGACTGGTTTTACCGCAGCCAGGTCAATTTCTTCCTGTCGGAAAGCGTCGAATTTCAGGATGGCAGCCTGATTGAAGGTGGCGCGCGCATTGGCTACCGCCCCGCAGGCGGCGCGTATGAGCTGTCTGTGTTTGCCCGCAACATCCTCGACAACCGGTCGATCGAAGGCGCCATTGACTTCAACAATTTCTCTGCCTTCGTCAACGAGCCCTTCCGTTGGGGGGTCGAGGTCAGCGCGCGCTTTTAACCCGCCATTTGCTGGTTCAGCGCCGCGATTTCGGCCCGCGCCATGGTCACAAAGGCGTCGCGTTCATAGCGGTGCGCGCCCAGGAAGTGCAACGCTTCGGCGGTCGGGACTTCGGCCATGATTTCGTCCATGCCGGTGAGGAAATTGGCATAGGCTGGAAACGGTAACCGCACAGCACCCGGCGTGTTGGCGATGGCAAAATTTGAGGCCACCTGCTCGGTGCCCCATTCGCGCCAGCGCGCGCCCAAAATACCGACCATGGCGGCGTGAAAGTCTTCAATCAGATCGGTGTTCACGCCGCCGCGCGCAAAGCCGGCAAAGCCCGACGACGCGCGAATATAGTGAACCCGCTCTGCGCCCGGATACTGGGCAAAGGCCCGCTCGGTCTCGATATTGATGTGCGATGTGGCCAGCGCATGGCCGCGGGCCACATAGGCAGATGCGGGTTCAATCTGCATCCGGCCACCAAGCGCAAAGGCCGTATTGCTGCGCACCGCATCGCCTACGGCCTGCAGGCGCCCCAGCGCCAAAACGTCTGAGTCCATCTGGATGACAAAGCTGTTGGCAGAGGCCTCAACGCAGGTCCACAGCCGTTCCCACGTGCCGCCCTTTTGGCAGGTGCCGGGTGTGATATCCGCCACATCCTGAAAGCGGACACCCGGGATATGCTCGGCAATGGTGGCTTTGTCGGCCTCGGTCATCCGGTCGGCCAGCACCATCACCCGGCCAAAGCCGATGCGCCTGTAGAGCGCCTTGATACAAATGAGATAGGGCTGAACGTCACTGGCTTGCAACTGGGTGATGATGGTCAGCGGCACATCGCCGTCTTTGAGCGTCAGCGGCGGCGTGTCCCATATCCCCACCGTCTGATCATAAAAAAACCGCCGGTCGCGCTTGGCATTCAGGCGCTGAACCGCCCGACGGAGGTGCGCCCACACGCCCATTCAGCCCTCACCCAGCAGTCGTTTTGCTGCCGTCACATGCAAATCCTCGATCATCCGACCGCGGAAATTGACCGCCCCGCCGCCTGAGGCCGCAAAGGCGGCGATCAGGGCGCGGGCCTCTTCCACCTCGGCGTCTGAGGGCCGAAACACGCCTGCTGCAATGTCGATCTGGCTGGGATGAATAAGCGTTTTGCCGTCAAAGCCCAGTGCCTTGCCCTCCTCGCATTCGGCGCGCAGGCCCTCTGGGGCGGAAAAGTCATTATAAACGCCGTCATAAACATGCACACCCGCCGCGCGCGCCGCCAGCACCGCCATTTGCAGGGCCGTTTGCATCGGCGCTCGGCTGCCGCCAGCTTCGCACCCAAGGCCAAGCGCCAGATCATTGGTACCAACGATGAGCGCCTGCACGCGCGGATGGGCGGCGATGCTGGCTGCATTCAGCACCCCTTGCGGGGTTTCGATCATCACCCACAGCGGCATGTCGGACACGCGCGGCGCGGCAAGCGGTTCGCCGTCGATATCTGCGACTGACGACATCTTGGGCACCACCAGCGCATCCACCTCGGCGGTCGCCGCCATGCCCGCGTCAGCGGCGGCGTGCGCACTGTCCAGCGCGTTGATTCGCACCGCGCGCAGCTTGCCGCCAAAATCAAGCGCACGCAGGGCGTCCGCCACATGCTGGCGGGCATCACACTTGGCGTCCGGGGCGACCGCATCCTCAAGGTCGATAATCACAGCGTCCGCCGTCAGGCCTGCCGCCTTGGCAATAACCTTGGGTTTGCTGCCGGGCACGAACAGCAATGTGCGGGGGCATGTATTCACACTATCCATCCGCGGGCTGCAGTTTGGCGGTTGACAGACGGAGCATGCTTTTCATAATCCAAAGATATAACAGCCATAGGTTGTTCTGTGTTCGTGTGCATCATAATGGGGGTTAAGATGATGACATTTCGCCGCGCTTGGCAAGCGCTGCTCGCCGTTTCTTTGACAGTGACACATATGACCGTGGCCGAGGACAGGCAGGAGTTACCGGTCGAGGCCTTTGCTGCGCTTGAAACCTTTGTCGAACCCAGACTGTCACCCAGCGGACAAAAGATCGCCTATTTCACCACATATCAGGGCAAGCGTGCCGGTGTTGTGCAAACCCTCGACGGAAAGTCGCGGGTGCTGATCCCTCCGGTTGAAGAGGCTCAGCCTTTTCAAATTTGGTGGGCGAATGACAAGCGCTTACTGGTCGCGTATCGATTTTCCACCAAGCGCGCCGTCTTTGGGGCAACACGACTGGAGGAAACCCGGCTCGCTGCCATTGATGCCAGCGGCGAAAACATGAAATGGATCGTGCTGGGCGAAGAATATGGCCGCAACCGGCATGGCCGTGCATCGGCCCCGTGGCAGCACCAGATTGTCAGCATCCTGCCGGACGAGCCGAATTATGTCCTTATTCAACTGGATAACGACCTGGACGGCGCCAATGAAGTGCGCCGCATGAACGTGAAAACCGGGCGATATAAAGTCGTCCACGACGATGCGCGCGGCATCCAAACCTGGTATGCCGACCATAAGGACCGCATTCGCCTGGGTGTGGGGACCGACCTGATCTCGAAAGAGCGCTCGATCCGGATTTACGACACCAAAGGCAAGCTGACCGCAGACAGCGATGCCGCTTGGATGGACACTTACGCCATCATCGGTTTCAGTGCCGACCCCGATGTGATTTATGTGCGCGGGCGCGGTGCATCTGACCGCATGTCGGTCTATACGCTGTCGCTGCTTTCGGGCGAAATTCTGGATACCGTCATGACCCATGACCGGGTTGATTTGGACTATATCCTCGACCACCCGGACACAGGCATCCCTGCAGGGGTCGTGTACACAGAAGATTTCCAGAAAATTGCCTATTTCGATGCCCGCCTGAAGCGCGTTCAAGGCCTGATCGACGGGGCGCTGAAGGGGCGCAGCAATATCATTGTCGACAAGGCGCGCGGCAAAGAGATTTACATTGTCCGCTCGATGAGCGACCGCGATCCGGGGAGCTTTTACTGGTTTGATGTCAAGGCCAAAAACCTTGCCTATATCGCCCCTGCGCGCGAGCCCATTTACCCCGAGCAGATGGCCGCCACCAAAGAGGTGATGATCACCGCGCGCGACGGCACCGAGGTGCCCACTTATGTCACCACGCCCCTTGGGCAAACCGGGGCCATGCCGACGGTTGTTTTGCCGCATGGCGGACCTTATGCCCGCAGCACAGCGCACTGGGATTTCTGGTCGCAGTTTCTGGCCAAGCGCGGGTATCTGGTGCTTCAGCCCAATTTTCGCGGCTCAGACGGATATGGCGCACAGTGGCGCCGCGCAGGCTACAACCAGTGGGGCGGGCGCATGCAGGACGATGTCACCGACGTAACGCACTGGGCCATCAACGAGGGGCTGGCCGATGCCAGGCGTATTTGTATCGTGGGCGGGTCTTATGGCGGCTATGCTGCGCTGATGGGCGCGATCAAAGAACCCGGGCTCTATGCCTGTGCGGTCTCTTTGAACGGGGTCACCGATATTCCGCATCTGAAGAATTTCGACGAAGACTTTTTTATCGATGCGACCGACTGGATAAAACGCATGGGCCTTGAAGGGGTTGAAGATGAAATGGTTTCGCCCAAACACCGTGCTGATGAGATTTCTGTCCCCGTGATGCTGTTTCAAGCGCGCGACGATTCGCGCGTGCCGTGGCGGCAAGCCGAGCGCACGGCCGAAGCGCTGGATGCTGCGGGCAAGCCTTATATCATGGGCATGTCAGAACTGGGCGGACACAGTCTGACCAATGCCCAGTCGCGCCTGAAATTCCTGACCATGCTGGAGGCGTTCCTCGCCGATGCATTGGATGATGGACAGCTGAACACAGTCGGCGCAGCCGCGCAGTAAACGCGCCGCTGCCCCAGCCATGTCCGACAGCGCCTAAGCGGCGCTGTTGACGGCGATGTGCCCGTGGTTCAACAGCGCCTCGGCGATTTGCACGGCGTTTAGCGCCGCGCCTTTGCGCAAATTGTCGGACACCACCCAGATGTTGAGGCCATTTTCCACCGTGCTGTCTTCGCGGATACGCGAGACATAGGTGGCAAAATCACCCGCGCATTCCACCGGCGTGATATAGCCGCCGTCTTCGGGCTTATCGACGACCAGAATGCCCGGCGCTTCGCGCAGTATGTCGCGCGCCTGCCGGGCCGACATTTCGCCGTCAAACTCCAGATTGATCGCCTCGGCATGCCCGACAAAGACCGGCACCCGCACGCAGGTCGCCGTCACCTTGATTTTGGGGTCGAGCATTTTTTTGGTCTCAACCACCATCTTCCATTCTTCCTTGGTCGAACCGTCATCGAGGAACTTATCGATATGCGGAATGACGTTGAAGGCGATCTGTTTGGTGAACTTGTCCGGGGTGGGCTCGTCATTAACAAAAATGCCGCGCGTCTGCGTCCACAGTTCGTCCATCGCCGCATTGCCCGCGCCCGACACCGACTGATAGGTCGCCACAACCACGCGCTTAATGGTGGCCGCATCGTGCAGGGGCTTCAAGGCCACCAGCATCTGCGCGGTCGAACAGTTGGGATTGGCGATGATGTTTTTCTTGGCAAAGCCCGCCAGATCCTGCGGGTTGACCTCGGGCACGATCAGCGGCACGTCGGGGTCCATGCGAAAATGCGAGCTGTTGTCGATCACAATCGCGCCCGCCTTGGCGGCCTTGGGGGCAAACTCCTTGGCGATGCTGCCGCCGGCGGCAAACAGCGCGATATCGACGCCCTTGAAATCAAAATCATCGAGCGCGACGATCTTCAACTCGCTGTCGCCGTAGGTCACGGTCGTCCCGATCGATTTGCGCGACGCAATGGCGGTGACGGTTTCCGCTTCAAACCCGCGCTCGGCCATGATGGCCAGAATTTCGCGACCCACATTTCCGGTCGCCCCCACAACTGCAACATGAAGACCCATCGCCTTTGATCCTTTTTGCGTTGGAAAAAGAAAAAGGCGGCTCAAACCCGAGCCGCCTTTGATTTGGTTTGCGCGTCTGGCGCGGCCTGGCCTTAGTTGGCGCGATTGAAATCCTTGCGCTCTGCAATCCGCGCGGATTTGCCGCGGCGGCTGCGCAGATAGTAAAGCTTGGCGCGCCGGACCTTACCGCGACGCATCACCTGAATGCTGTCAACCGCAGGGCCGTACAAAGGGAAAACCCGCTCAACACCCTCGCCGTAGGAGATTTTCCGCACGGTGAAGTTGGAGCTGATGCCCTTGTTGGCGCGCGCAATGCACACCCCTTCATAGGCCTGGATACGCTCGCGCGTGCCCTCGGTCACCTTCACATTGACTTTCAGCGTATCGCCCGCCTGAAACTCGGGGATATCTTTGCCTTCGGTCTGTTTTTCAATCTGTTCCGCCTCAAGGCGTTCAATAATGTTCATCGCTTTATCCTTTATGTTCTTCTTGTGCCCGCACATAGGACGACCATAAGTCTGGCCGGCGTATCCGGGTCAATTCTTCGCTCTGTTCGCGGCGCCATGCTTTGATGGCACCGTGGTTGCCGCTGAGTAACACCGGCGGGATGTTGCGGCCTTCCCACTCGGCCGGACGGGTATAATGCGGATATTCCAGCAACCCGTCCGTAAAACTTTCTTCATCCAGTGTGGCGTCTGCCCCCATCACACCGGGGATCAACCGCACCACCGTATCCAGCATCGCCAGCGCCGCTGGCTCTCCGCCGGAAAGGACAAAATCACCCAGGCTCACCTCGGTGACGTCTCGGGCGTCCAGCACCCGCTGGTCAACGCCTTCAAACCGCCCGCACAGCATGGTCACACCGCCGCGCTCAAGCCAGCCTTCGGCCATGCGCTGGTCAAAGCGCGCGCCGCGCGGGCTGAGATACACCGTCGGCCACTTTGGGTCCGCCGATGCGCGGGCTGCATCAATCGCAGCGCCGCAAATATCGGCCCGAAGCACCATACCAGCGCCACCCCCAGCAGGGGTGTCGTCCACGGAGCGGTGCTTATCGCTGGAAAAATCGCGGATGTCCAGCGTTTTTAAAGCCCACAAACCGTCGCGCAATCCCTTGCCCGCCAGCGACGCGCCCAATGGCCCTGGGAACATATCCGGGAACAGGGTCAGGACCTGCGCGGTAAAGCCTGGGCCCCTCATATCAGCCGCCTTCGCCGCCTATATCACCCTGGCCGCCCTGCGGTTCGGCCTCTTTACCGGTTTGGTCCGACTGCCAGCGCGCCATGTCTGCGGTGACCGTACCCGCGCTGATGTCCACCTCGGTGATGATATCCTTGCGGAAGGGCACAAAGACAAACCGCCCCAGCCCCTTGATGGGGGTATCAAGGGCAAGTTCGAGTAGGTCTTCGGCGCCGAAATTCTCAACCGAACGAACTGCGCCAAGCGCAGCACCGTCCGGTGCCTGCACATGAAGGCCAATCAGGTCGGTCAGATAATAGGCGTCATCGTCCTCGGGCGCGCCAAGTGTAGCGCGGTCAACGGCCAGTTCAAAGCCGCGCGCCGCATCCACGTCTTCGCGGGTGGCAAGGCCCGACACCCGCGCCAGAAAGCCACCCTTGGCAAGGCCGCGTTTTTCCAGCGTCACCGGCGTGCGCTCCGGCCCCATAACCAGGCCCGCATAGGCAAAGATCGCCTCCGGCGCTTCGGTATAGCTGGCGACCCGGGCGAGGCCGCGCACACCGTGCGCGCCCTTAATCGCTCCAAGCACAACCCATGACTTGTCATCCGAAGACGCCACGCGCGGTCTCCCTAGCGCCGAGGCTTATTCCTCAGCCGCAGTCTCTTCAGCAGGTGCGTCGTCAGCCGCAGCTTCTTCAGCGGCAGGCTCTTCAGCGGGCGCCTCAGCAGCAGCCGCTGCTTCCTTGGCCGCTTCCGCAGCCGCAGCGGCTTTTTCGCGGCGCTCTTCTTCGCGCTCTACCGCTTTTTGACCGGGCTTGCCCTTGTTGGGGTTGTTGCGTTCGGTCTTGGCCGTCAGCTCGGCGGCTTCAAGGAAGCGGGCGATGCGGTCGGTCGGCTGCGCACCAACGCTCAGCCAATGCTTAACGCGGTCCACGTCAAACTGGACGCGATTTTCGTCGTCTTTGGCAAGCATCGGGTTGTAGCTGCCCAGCTTTTCAATGAAACGGCCGTCCCGACGGGCGCGGCTGTCCGCAACAACAATCCGGTAATAGGGGCGTTTTTTTGCACCGCCGCGTGCCAAACGAATGGAAAGTGCCATGATATCAGTCCTTTATAGTCACATCAGAGAATTGGGGTTACATCAATTTGTCAAAACCGGGCGGAAGCTGGCCTTGCATTCCGGCAAGCGGGTTGCCGCCTTTGCCGCCCATTTTCGACATTTTCTTCATCATCTTCGCCATCTGCATATGCCCTTTGAGGAGCTTGTTGATCTCCTGCACGCTGGTGCCCGAACCGGTTGCGATCCGGCGTTTGCGGCTGGCGTTGATAATCTGGGGTCGTGCCCGCTCCTTCGGCGTCATCGAATTGATGATCGCCTCCTGGCGGACAAAAATCTTGTCGTCCATATTGGCCTGACCCATCAGGCCTTTCATTGCGCCCATGCCCGGCAGCATCGCCAGCACGGATTTCATCCCGCCCATTTTTTTCATCTGGCGAAGCTGGGTGCGCATATCGTCCAGGTCGAAGGTGCCCTTCGCCATTTTCTTGGCGAGCTTTTCGGCATCTTCTTTTTCAATCGTCTCGGAGGCTTTTTCCACCAGGCTGACAACGTCACCCATACCGAGAATGCGCCCCGCCACACGCTCGGGGTGGAAATCTTCGAGCGCGTCCAGTTTCTCGCCGGTGCCAACCAGTTTAATCGGCTTGCCAGTGACCGCGCGCATCGACAGCGCCGCACCGCCGCGCCCGTCGCCGTCCATCCGGGTCAGCACCACGCCGGTGATGCCGATCTGGCCGTCAAACTCGCGCGCGACATTGACCGCATCCTGCCCCGTTAGGCTGTCGGCGACCAGCAGCGTTTCCACCGGATTGGTGGCAAACTTCACGGCCTTGATTTCGGCCATCAGCGCTTCGTCAATATGCAGGCGGCCGGCGGTGTCGAGCATGACGACGTCAAAGCCCTGCAGCTTGGCGGCCT
>JASBSO010000180.1 GCA_030148905.1 Kordiimonadaceae bacterium
GTAGCCGGGCACAATGATCACCTTGCTGGCGTTCTTCATGATGAAAGCGGCGTCATCGGCCGAGCCTTGCTTGACCGGCCGGGTTTCCTGCGCGCCCACGGCGGCGGCGGCATCATCACCGCCAAAGCCACCAAGGATGACCGAAATAAAGCTTCGGTTCATGCCCTTGCACATGATGAAACTGAGGATCGCCCCGGACGACCCCACCAGTGCGCCCGTCACAATCAGCGCCGTATTGGCCAGCGTGAAACCGATGCCCGCCGCCGCCCAGCCCGAATAGCTGTTCAGCATCGACACCACCACCGGCATATCGGCCCCGCCAATGGGGATGATCAGCAAAAAGCCGATGAGGAAACTGAGGGCGATGATGTACCACATCAGATGGCCGCCGCCCGCAGCTGCCCCGTCCGACAGCGCGAAGGCGGCAATCAGCCCAATGATCGACAGGCCAAGCACGGCGTTGATCAGATGCCGCGCGGGCAGCAAAATCGGCGCACCCGACATATTGCCGTTCAGCTTGGCAAAGGCGATGATCGAACCCGAGAAGGTGATCGCCCCGATGGCCGCGCCGAGCGACATTTCCACCCGGCTGGCGACAAAAATGCCGTCCGGCCCCAAAATGCCGAAACCGCCAGGGTCGAGAAACGCCGCCGCCGCCACCAGCACGGCCGCCAAACCAACGAGGCTGTGGAACGCCGCCACCAGCTGTGGCATTTGGGTCATCGCGACGCGGCGCGCGATAATAAACCCAATCGCGCCGCCAATCACCAAGCCGGTGACGATCGCATCCAGCGACACAATCACCGGGTTCAGCACGGTGGTGGTCACCGCAATCAGCATACCCACCATACCGTAGACATTGCCCTTCCGGCTGGTCTCGGGGTGCGACAGGCCGCGCAGCGACATAATGAACAAAACCGAGGCCACCAAATAGGCAACGGCGGTCAGGTCAGCGTGTAATTGTTCCATGACCCGCGCTCCCTATTTGTCTTTTTTCTTGTACATGGCCAGCATCCGCGCCGTGACGGCAAAGCCGCCAAAGATGTTGACCGCAGCCAGGCCGATGGCGATACCGCCCAGGATTTTGGCCGGCGTCCAGTCGTTTGGGCCAGCGGCGATCAGCGCCCCGACAATGATCACGCTGGAAATGGCGTTGGTGACACTCATCAGCGGGGTGTGCAGCGCCGGGGTCACCGACCACACCACATAATAGCCGACAAAAATCGCCAGAACGAAGACGCTCAACTGCGCGATAAAGGGGTTTAGGACAACGTCATGCATGGGTCTGCTCCTCAGTCCTTCAGCCGCTCATTCGCGATGGCACCGTCCTTGGTCACCAGCGATTGGGCGATAATGTCATCTTCAAAATCGATAGCCAGCGCGCCGTCTGTCACCATCGGCGTTAGAAAGGCCAGCAGGTTTTTGGCATAAAGCGACGACGCGTCAGCGGCGAGTCGCGACGGCATATTGCGGTGCCCGATGATGGTCACACCGCCAATCTCGACCACCTCTCCCACCTTGGAGAGCGCGCAGTTGCCACCGGATTCGACCGCAAGGTCAACGATCACACTGCCCGGCTGCATTGATTTGACCATGTCTTCCGAAATCAGCACCGGTGCCGGGCGGCCGGGAATTTGTGCGGTGGTGATGGCGATGTTCTGCTTGGCCAGCGTTTCGGCAATCAGGGCCGCTTGCTTGGCTTTGTATTCATCCGACATTTCCTTCGCGTAGCCGCCAGCGGTTTCAGCGGCTGCCGTTTCTTCGTCCTCGACCATGACAAATTTACCGCCGAGGCTTTCGACCTGCTCTTTGGCGGCGGGGCGCACATCGGTGGCGGACACCACCGCGCCCAGGCGCTTGGCGGTGGCGATCGCCTGCAAGCCCGCAACGCCCGCGCCCATCACCATCACCTTGGCGGCGGCGATGGTGCCGGCTGCTGTCATCATCATCGGAAAGGCCTTGCCGTAAGCCTGCGCCGCCTCGATCACCGCGCGGTAACCGGCCAGATTGGCCTGGCTGGAGAGCGCATCCATCGTCTGTGCGCGGGTGATCCGCGGGACAAACTCCATGGCAAAACTGGTCAGCCCGGCCTTTGCCAGCGCGCCGAGCCGGTCGCTTTCCACAAAGGGGTTCAACAGGGCAACATGCACCGCCCCCGCCTTGGCGGCAGCGGCGGCATCAGCCTCCAAGCCCTGAACCGACACAATCACATCGGCGCTGCCAACCGCCTCGCTTTGCGTAGCGGCAATCGACGCACCCGCATCGGTGAAATGCGTGTCGTGAAAAGAGGCGGCGTCGCCCGCACCCGTTTCCACCACGCATTCAAAGCCAAGGCCGATCAGCTTCCTGATCGTATCGGGCGAGGCCGCGACCCGGCGCTCGGCCTCTCGGGTCTCCTTGATGATCGCAAGTTTCACGTCGGTCTCCCTTTCCTGGTCTTTTCAGGGGCATGCGGTACCAGCCCTTTTGTCATATCAGGCCATTCCCATCAGGGCTGTGCCAATTCGTCAATTTCAGTAATCGCGCATTTAAACCCAAGTCCCTCGCCACTATGATGACAATATCTTCGGTGAAACCGCAAAAGGAATTTTCAAGGGTGTCCAAACAATCCCGCTGGAAAGGCATGCATTTGTGATCGGTTTATTTGATTCTGGCTCGGGTGGATTGACCATTTTGGCGGCTATCCGATCGGCGATGCCCGACATGGACATCCTGTATCTGGGCGACCATGCCAATGCGCCTTACGGTCACCGCAGCAACGCCCAGATTCTGGACTGGACCCAAAGCGGCGTGTCGGCGCTGTTTGACCGCGGCGCTTCGGTGGTGATCCTGGCCTGCAACACGGCGGCGGCGATTGCGCTGCGTACCCTGCAGCAAAGCTGGCTGGCAAACGCCTATCCCGACCGACGGGTGCTGGGTGTTCTGGTGCCGATGGTGGAGGCCGTCACTGGCCAGCCCTGGCACGCAGAAAACACCCGGTCTGACCATGATGACACGGTGATTTTGTTCGCCACCGCCAAAACCATCCAGTCGCGCGCCTACCGCGACGAGGTCGCCAAGCGTGCACCGGGCGTGCGGCTGATCGAACAAGCCTGCCCGGGCCTTGTCGATGCGATCGAGGGCGGCGCGGGCGCGCGCCCCTTGAAGGGCCTGGTCGAAGGTTATGTCGCCGAGGCGTTGGACAAAGCGGGCGGCCCTGCCCCGTCAGCGGTGCTGGGCTGTACGCACTTCCCGCTGGTGGAACCGATGTTTCGCGCTGCATTGCCCGCACCCACACAGCTTTACGGCCAACCCGAACTGGTGGCCCGCGCACTTGTGGACTATCGCCGCCGACACGCCAGCCGCTTTGCCGCAGGCACCGGAACGCTGCGCCTGTTGACGACGGGCGACCCGGAGGCGCTCAAAACAGTTGCCGGCCTGCCGGGCGGGCTACCACCGTTTGAACGGCTGGTTTGATCGCTGACGCCTCAGAAGCGAACCTCGCCCATCCATACGGTGCCGAAGGCACCGATGCGGCCATAGCCGCTGGCGGGCATCATATCTGCGGGACGTGCAGGCAAGGCGGCGGCAATGCCCGCAGGCAGGGTTGCGGTAATCGACAAAAACTGCGCGGGCGGCAGGTCCGCCTCAAGCGCGGTCATAATCTCCACCTCGATCCCGCCTTCGGGCGTGGCAAGGGAAATCACGCTGAATCCGTCGCCGTCCACAGACAGGGCGGCGTCTTTGCCATTGACCCGCACCTGCATCAGCCCGGTCGTATCGCCGATATGAAACAACACTGCGTCCCCCGCACGCCGGGGGTGCAGCCGAAGGCGGGCATGCTGTGCGCCTTCGGAGGTTTTGTGCATGTCCACAATCTCAGCCGTTGCACTGCCAAAATCCGGCGGGC
>JASBSO010000210.1 GCA_030148905.1 Kordiimonadaceae bacterium
AATGGCGGCTATTGTCTGCAATATGGTCGGATAAAACGCCGAAGACGCTATGAAAGCCCGCCATCCTCTTACCATTCAGCGTGATGTCATCACGGCGATTTTCTTGCGCGAAATGAAAACCCGTTTCACGGGCTATGTGCTGGGGAATTTTTGGCTGATCCTTGAGCCGATGCTGATGATCTCCATGTTCATCATCCTGTTTGGCCTGCGCGGGCGCGGCGAATTTGGCTATGCTGAGCCAGCGGTGTTTGTGCTGGCGGCATTTTTGCCGTTCAAGATGCTGTGGCAGTTCACCATGAACAAAACCAAAACCGCCGCCTCAAAAGCCAAACAGCTTGGGATGTTTCGGCAAATCACGCTGTTTGATGTGTTTTTGACCACGGCGCTGGTGGAATATTTTCTCTTTGTGTTTGTCGGGGCGATTTTGATCGCCGTGCTGGCATGGTGGGGGTTTTCCAGCATGCCAAAAGACGTGCTGATGGTGCTTGGTTACGGCGCGACATTATGGCTTTTGGCGATGTCGGTTGGTATTGGGGCGGCGATGCTGTCGCGTTTCGCCAAGGAAGTGCAGGTTATCTTGGGGGTGTTTACACTGCCTGCGATGTTTTTGTCGGCGGTGTTTTACCCCATGACCATCATCCCCGAACCGTACCGGACCTGGATTTCCTATAATCCGCTGGTGCACCCGATGGAATTTATCCGCGAGGGGTGGCTGGGCACCTATGAAAGCCCGGTTGCCGACAACGCCTATCTGTTTACCTGGGTTGTATGTCTTGTGGTGTTTGCCTTGTCGCAATACAGCCTCAATTGGCGGCGATTGATGTCCCAATGATCCGGATTCGCAATCTCAGTAAATATTACCCCACCAAATTTGGCGCGAAATATGTGTTTCGCGACCTGAATTTGGATATCCCGAACGACCGCGACGTGGCGATTCTCGGGGGCAATGGCTCGGGTAAGTCGACCCTGCTGCGGATCATGGCAGGCCTTGATCAGGGCAACACCGGCAAGGTGGTCACGCGCAATGTGATGTCCTGGCCGCTGGCGCTGTCGACGGGCCTTGTGAACCAGATGACCGGCCGCGAGAATGTCCGCTTTGTCAGCCGCCTGTACGGGATGCGTGCCAACCCCGATGTCGAGGCCTATATCGCCGAGTTTGCCGAACTGGGGGAAAGCTTCGATATGCCCATTGGCGAATATTCATCGGGCATGCGCAGCAAGTTTAATTTTGCCCTGTCGATGGGGTTCAATTTCGATACCTATCTGATCGATGAGATCATGGCGGTGGGCGACCAGCATTTCAAAAAGAAGTGTAGAAAAGCCCTCGAAGACAAGCGAAGCCGGTCGAATATCATCCTCGTCAGCCACGAAATGAAGCTCGTACGCGAGCACTGCAACGCAGCAATACTGCTTGCATTCGGCCATGGGGAATTCTACGAAAGCGTTGATAACGCTATATATCGTTATCGAAATTTGTGATGTGGACAGGGCATGAACGCGCCGACACCGGTTAAAAAAATTCTGGGCAAGCTTAAGCCCAAGCCCGACGACAGCGCCGCGCAGGGCGACCTGGCGCTGTTCGAGCGCAGCCAGCGCGCCGTTACCATGTCGATGGACACCTATCGCTGGGTGCTGGGACTGGTGGCCCTGGCGGCGGTGTATTTTCTGCTGATCGCCAGCGACCGATACGCGGTCGAGGCGCAGGTGTTTGTCAAATCGTCGCAGCCTGCCGCGCCTACCATTGCAGTGGTGCCCGGCGTCGGCCCCGCGGCCCCCGGTTTGCAGGATGCGCTGATCTTGCGCGATTATATTTCCTCGCTGGATATGCTGCGCATCTTGGAAGCCAAACAGCAGTTGCGCGCGCATTACAGCACCGGCGGAGACTTTTTCTCGCGCTTGTCTGCGTCCGCCAGCGAGCAGGAATTTCTCGACTATTATCGGTCGCGCGTGACGATCCTGCTGGATGATGCGGCGCAAACACTGACGGTCACGGTTCAGGCTTTCACCCCCGAATTTGCCCGCGATCTGACGCAGGAAATTCTCGACCAGTCCGAGATCTTTATTAACGAGGTGGGGCAAAAGATCGCCCGCGATGATATCGCCTTTGTCGAGGGCGAGCTGAACCGCGCGCGCGAACAGCTGAGTGCGGCACAACAGGATTTGCTGCGCTTTCAAAACGCCAACAACCTTCTCGACCCCGAGGCAACGGGTGCTGCCCAGCAGGAAATGATCTCGGGCCTGCGGTCCAGTATTGTGCAATTGGAAACGCAGGAATCGACCCTTCAGTCCTTTTTAAATGCGGATGCATCCGAGCTTGTCAGCGTGCGCGAACGCCTGCGCGCCCTGCGCAGTCAGCTTGAGAAGGAACAGGCCAAGCTGACCAGCGCCGAACAGCGCACGCTGAATGAAATCGGCGTCGAGTTTCAACAGCGCAAGCTGACGGTGGAGTTTGCCAGCGAACTCTATCGCACCGCCATCGAATCGCTGGAGCAGGCGCGCGTCGAAGCCTACCGCAAACTGAAACACCTTGTGGTCGTTCAGGCGCCGGTGCTGCCCGAAGAGGCGGAATATCCGCGCCGCCTTTATAATATTTTGACGGTATTTGTGTTGCTGAGCCTGGCCTACGGGATCGGGATCATGATTTGGGCAACCGTGCAGGAGCACCGTGATGTATAAGTTTGGATTTCTCGCTCTGCTGTGGCTTGCCGCCCTTGGTTTGGCCGTGCCCGTTTTGGCGCAGCCGGCACCCGCAGGCCCGCCCATCCCGGCCTTGCAGCAGCAACAGGCCCGCCTTCAGGGATCGGAGCGCCCGCTTCAAAGCCGCGCCCTTCCCGAGGCCGGAGCCACGGCTGTCCCGGTGGAAGAGACCCAAACCGTTGAGGGCGGCAGGCGCGTTTTTGGCGACCAGATTTTCAATGGCCGTTTTGCGGCGCAGTCCTTTATCGGCTTCAACCCCAATTATCAGGTCTCTGTGGGCGACCGGATCACGCTTCGGCTGTGGGGTGGGTTTACCTTTGACGGGGAAATGATCGTTGACGCGCAGGGCAATATCTTTGTGCCGTCGGTTGGCCCTGTAAAGGTGCTGAGCGTGCGCAATGACCAGCTCAATAGCTTTGTCGCGGATGCGGTTGCACGGGTCTATAAAACCAATGTCGGTGTCTATGCCAGCCTTGCGGGGGCCGAACCGGTGAAAATTTTCACCACCGGCTTTGTGCGCACGCCAGGCCTTTATGCCGGGCATGCCTCTGACTCGATCTTATATTTTCTCGATGCCGCGGGCGGGATTGACCCCGAGCGCGGTTCCTTCCTTGAAGTCAACATCCTGCGCGGCGGCGAGATTTTGCACAGCGTCAATCTCTATGACTTTCTACTGACCGGCCAGTTGCCGCTGTTTCAGCTGTCCGACGGCGACGTGATCGTCGTGGCACCAGTCAAAGGCCGGGTCCGGGTGGACGGCGAGGTCAATAATCCGTTCACCTTCGAATTTGCAACGGCCGAGACCACGGTGCGCGAGGTGTTTGCCCTGGCGCGGCCCAACCCGCAGGCTACGCATGTGCGGATCAACCGCAACACCCGCCGCGAAACCGAGGTGGAATATATCCCCCTCGCTCAGGCTTATGATGTCGCCGTATATGCGGGCGACGTGCTGGAGGTTCGGTCCGACAAGAACCAGGGCACGATTTCCGTGCGGGTTGAGGGCGAGCATGTCTCGCAGCAGGAATATGTGCTCGATTACGGCGCGACGCTCGGCGAATTGCTGGAACGTGTCCAGCTGGGTGACAATGCACAGGTCAATGCGATCCAGCTGTTTCGCGAAAGCGTTAAAATCCGTCAGCGCGAGATGCTGAACGCCCAGCTGCGGGCGTTGGAACGCAGCGTGCTCACCGCGCGGTCCCACACTTCGGACGAGGCCGAGCTGCGCCAGCGCGAAGCCGAGTTGATTTTGCAGTTCGTTGACCGCGCCGAAAAAATTGAACCCCGCGGTCAGGTCACCCTGTCGGACGCCGTAGTGCGCAACGACATCTTGCTCGAACCCGGTGACGTTGTGCACATTCCGCGCATCAGCAAGCTTGTTCTGGTGCACGGCGATGTGCTGTTTCCCAGTGCCACCGCATTCCGCGAAGATGCGACCATCAAGGACTATATTGACCAGGCGGGCGGGTTCACCCAGTCGGGTGGCAGTTCGAACATCCTGCTGCTGCACCGCGACGGCAGTTTCGAGCGTGTCTCAAGCGGCAAGATCGACAGCAAGCGGGTGAAGCTGGTGCCGGGCGACGAGATTTTTGTTTTGCCCAAAGTGGCGACAAAAAGCCTGCAGATCGCCAAGGATATCATCACGATCTTCTATCAATTGGCGCTGTCGGCAGGCGTGGTGCTGCGGCTTTAAGGCCAGGCATTTGGACGGGCCGGAATGTCAAAATTTGCCAAATTGCGCACCGATCCGGTTGGCTATCTGATCGACTCGCGCTGGCCGCCGCTGCGCGCGGCGGGGCGCCGCCTTCTGCACCGCCAGCGCAGCCGCGCGGTGCGGGCTGCCAAGGGCAATCAAACGGCCAGTCTTGAGGTCATTATGACCGTCTACAACACCGCATCCTATGTCGAGGAGGCGGTCCGCTCAGCCCTTGATCAAAGCCGCCCGCCGGACCGGTTGACGATTGTCGATGACGCCAGCAGCGATGACAGCCCCTCAATTTTGCGCAACCTGGCGCAGCGCCACCCGGCGGTTCAAGTGTTCCGCTCGCCGGTGAACCGGGGCACCTATTGGTGCAAAAACTGGGCTTTATCGCAGTCTGCAGCCGACTATGTTGCCTTTCATGACAGCGATGATGTTTCGCATCCTGACCGGCTGGCGGTGCAGCTTGGATATCTCTCAACTGCGCCGGCTGTTGCCGGATGCACGGTGCAGTGGGACCGGGTGGACGACGATGGCCGCGCGCTTGTTGTGGACGGGCGAGCCGAGCGCATGGCACCGATCACCTTGATGATCCGGCGCGCCGAGGTTCTGGCACGCGCCGGATATTTCGATAGCGTAAGGATCGCCGCAGACAGCGAATATCTGGCCCGGCTGTCGCGTGTGTTCGGGCCCGGTGGCGTGCGGCATTTGCGGCACCGGCTGTACACTGGGCTTGTTCGTGCGGGCTCGCTGACGACCGAGCCGCGTTCGGGCATCATCTGGACCCCGGACGATCGCTGCGCCGCCTCGGCGTTCCGCCGCGAGGTTGTCGGCGACCGCGCCGCCTACCACCGGGCGTTTTCCAGCTGGCAGGCCGCTTCGCAGGACCTGCGCATTGGCTTCCCCATGACCAAGCGGCCTTTCCCTGTGCCCGACAGTTTGACAATCAGCAATGCAGACGCTGGCGCACCGGCGCGCATCGACCTATAAGGCAAGACCCATGGTTCAGTTCGACGCCAGTTTTGTCAAAATGTTGCCGCAGCTCAAGCTGTTGCAGCTGTTCAAGTCTCTCACCCCGCGCGAGCGGGTGGTGGTTGACCGCAAGCTTGTTGCGTCGCTGCGCAGAAAATGGCCAGGCCGGGCCAAACAATTCATCGCTGCTGATGCGGTGGATAGCGAACTCGACAGCGCCGACACGGTCTATGTTCTGATGGCCGCATACTCGCCGCAAATGTGCGCTCGGCTTCAAGACCGCTATCCCAGCAGCAGCATTGTGGATGTGGTTTACGGGCTTTTGCCGCGACTGTTGATCGAACAAGCCTTGCCCGACATCAAAGCCTTGCAAGATGTAAGCCCTGAGGCGGCACCGCAGGCTGCGCATCACGCGATGCCGACCTTTGTTTTGGCGGGCCAGGGCAGCGAGGTCGAGCTGTTGCTATCGGCTGTGGAGACGGCGGGCATGGGTGCAGCGGTTGAGGTCTTTCCAACCGCAGTGCAGAGACTTTTGGAAACCGGTATGCGGTTTTCGCTGCTGCGCTTTCTGGCTGGTTTTGTGCGGGCTATGTCTGTGGCGGACCATATGTTTTTGGTGTTGCGACCGGCTATTCTTTATGGGCTCCACAATAGTGATAATCGTCCCAAAGGCCGCTTGCGCAAATCTATGGCCAAGTGGGGGGTGAAGGTTCTGCATTGGCAAATGCGCGACCGGTGCCGACAGATTGTGCTGGCTCAGCATTATATGGGCCAACCCTTGCCGTCGGTATATGCCATGACCGTTGAACAGCGGCGCGCGCTCAAACAGCGCCCCTATGCCCTGACCCGGATGATCGAGTTTTTGCCTGATATCGTCGGGGCGGATGCGTTTGTTTCGCGGCGAATCGGCAATTTGGATGGGCTGATTGCCTTGACCTATGAAGATTTTTGCCGCCAGCCCGCCAAAGTGATCGAGGCGCTGTCATCGCATATACACCGCGCACCTACAACTGCGGCGACCCTGCCGGATATCAATTTGAGCGCACGCTACTGTTCGGAACTTGATGATCGCGCGCGCCGCCTGGCGTGGGATTTGGTGGACCATCTCGGCTTGCATGCCACGACCAAGGGGTCGACCATGCCCTTTTCGCAAAGCCTTTTGCGCCGCGAGGGCGGCAGCTAAACCTATTCGATGACGAAGCCCGCCACCGCGAGGCTGACTGCACCCTCGACGCCGCGCACATGTCCGGTTCCGCTTGTCGCAAGCGTCAGGACAAAATAAGGCGCGCCGGTCAGGCTGGTTTTGGGAAGCGGGGCGCTCACTGTCCAGCGTGATACGCCGCGCCGCTGGCATGCCGGGGCGAGCAGGTTTCCGTCCGCCGCCACAGCCAGGTTTTTCAAATGCGCCGGTCGTGCTCTGCCGACGACGGAGATGTGCAGCATACGGTTTTGGCCGTCGAGCCGGGGGACGGCCAGGCTCGCCGTCCGCGTCATCCAGCGATGCGGTGTCGGGCTGTCGACCAGCGCGCCCCAGCCGCCGCCAACAAAGCTCGCCATGTCAGCGCGGGCTTCAAATCGGTCAAGGGCGATGCCGGGTGCCGGGTGCGGGGGCGGAGTGCGGGCCTCTTGCAGGCTTGCCAGCAACTGGTCCACCACATCCATGGCACGCTGCGGAAACCGCCCGGTCGCCCGAATGGCTGCCGTTAGGCTGGAGGGGTCTGTTTTATTGGTCATGGGCCAATCGTTCCACTGTCAGTGCGCCGCGCCGCAGATGTTCGGCAATGTCCTCTGTGCGTGCGAATCCTGCTCCGTTCAATGGGAAAAAGTCCAGACACAATAGCCCGCTGGCTGATGCGGCAAGCCTGATCGCTTGCCCCGCATGCAATATCCGCATGCCGCCGCGGGCGATGCATAAGTCCGGGACGTCTGCACCGAGCGACACTTGCACAGGCGCGCTATGCCCCAGCAGGAGCGTCAGTTCAAAATAGCTGAGGGCCGCATTGACCCGCCAAAGGAGGCCCTGTGCCGCATCGGTGACCAACGTTTGCCGGTAGCCCGCCCCGGCCGGAAGCGTGACATGTGGGCGCGCCGTGTGCAGGCCTGTGTTTTCCTCTAAGGCATGGCGTACTGGTCCACCCTTCAAAAGGGGGGGCAGGGCCTCGAGCGGCTGTGGCTCGTCGGGCCGCGCGGCATAATGCCAGCCATTTGCCCCCGCGACGATGGGGGCAAATCCCAGCCGGTCGAGGATAAGCGCGGGCGGAAGCCCCGACCGGCTGGCCAGAATGTCGGCGGTGTGTTGGTCTGCGATCCGCGTGGGCCTGATGGACGTCGCCGGATCTGGGGCGGGAGCAGGGCCAAGCCATATGTCGGCCGCAGTGTCCGCCGTCTCAGCAAGCATGGTCCATGCTTGGCCGAGAGGAAGGGACGACGCAGGTCGGTCGCCCGCCTCTGCCTGAGGAGACATGTGAAGGCATGGCAGTTCGACCGTTGGAATATCGGGCGCATCAAAATCGGCGGGGGGTTGTGTGTCCGGTTTGGCGAGGCCCAGCCCAAAGAACCCGAGTGCGGCAAGGATGCTGTTGGGCGTCCCCGAATCGGGCAGGCGCCACACCGCGCTGTCTCCCGGGAACCGGGCGGAGCCATTGGC
>JASBSO010000231.1 GCA_030148905.1 Kordiimonadaceae bacterium
GAACAGCCGCAGCACGTTCTGATCGCCCTGGGAGGCCAGCGACAAGGCCACCGAAGAGAGTTGCTGGCGGGTCTGCAAGGCCAGCAGGTTGGCGCCTTCCTCGTTGGTGTCGGCCAGCGTCAGGCTCGCCGCGCCGGTCTCCAGGGTGTTGATCAGGTTCTTGGTGAAGTCCTGACGCACTTCCACCACCGACAGGTTCGAACCGAAGGTCGAAGCCTGCTGGCGCAGAGTGGCGATCGCCGAATCGAGCTCGGTTAGCGCGGCATCGATCGAAGCGTCGTCCTGGAAGCTGTTGGTCGCCGCCGAGACGCCAAGGCCAGCGGCGTCAAAACCGGGATGGGAGTAGTCGAAGCCCGCCAGAAATGCCCGTCGATCACATTGGTGCCGCAATCCCCCGACCTCTATGAAGACGTGCATCAGCGCCTGATTTTGGCGATCGAAAAGATCATTCCCATCGATATTGCCTGCTCGATCGACGAGGTGACGTGCCGACTGGATGCCCGCGATATTGCCGACCCGGCGGACTTGTCACAGCGGATCAAGGCGCGCATTGCTGCCGAGATTGGCCCCTGTGTTACCTGTTCCATTGGCATGGCGCCCAACCGCCAGCTCGCCAAAATTGCCAGCGATATGAACAAACCCAATGGCCTGACCATCCTGCGGCCGGGCGACCTGCCCGGCCCTCTTCTCGGTCTGCAGCTGGACGATATTCCCGGCATTGGTCCGCGCATGCGCCGCCGCCTGATCGACGCCGGTCTGTGGACGGTGGAAGCCCTGTGGAACACCCAGCCCAAGCAGCTTAGGGCACTATGGGGCAATGTCACGGGGGAACGGTTTTGGTACGCGCTCCACGGCTATGACCTGCAGGCCGAACCCGCCGCCCGGTCCATGTTTGGCCATGGCCGGGTGCTACCACCCGAGTGGCGCGACTTTGACCATGCCTTTGAAGCGGCAAGGCTTTTGACCACCAAGGCCGCCCGGCGGGTGCGGCGCGCGGGATATCTGGCGAACAAATTTGCCCTGTGGCTGCGCACCCATGATGACCGCTGGTACGGCGAGACTTTGCTCTATCAGGCGAGTGACGACCAGGCGGCCCTGCGCGCCTTGCGGATTTTGTGGGACAAGGCCCGGTCTGAACGCGCGCCCACCATCCGCATCAAACGCCTGCATGTTGCGCTGTTTGACCTGTCGCCCGCCCAGATGCGCCAGCATGATCTGTTCCTGCGCGACGACAGCACCCGCGCAAAATGGAAGACGATCAGCGACACCATCGACCGCATCAACGCCCGTAGCGCCAAAACCCTGGTCAGCATCGGGCCGTGGACCCCGCCGCCCGGCGGCTATGCGGGCGGCAAAATCGCCTTTAACCGGGTGCCCGAACTTGAAGACTTTTGGTGACGATGATGCAGCTCTATGACTACCGCGATGGATACCGGTTTCGCATGAAATGCCAGCACTGCGGCTATCACTGGCATGACCGCCCGGCCGACCTGCTGGACCGCGGCGACATGCACGACCGCATGCATCTGGATGAAGTTGCTACGCAGATACAATGCCGCACCTGCAAACGGCATGCGGTGTCGCTGATGCCGATCCGGGTGATGAAAACGCATCATTTTTCCGGCGGACTGGCATGAGCCGCCACGGGTGCATGGGGGGTGAATGCACACCCCCGCGCAGGCCATAGACCGGAAAACGAAAAAGCCCTGCATAAGCAGGGCTTTAACATTGGTCGGAGAGACAGGCTTCGAACCTGCGACCCCTGCGCCCCCAGCACAGTGCTCTACCAGGCTGAGCTACTCTCCGACAGAAAAACGCTCAATGGGGCGCGCGGCGCGGCGGACATTAGCGGCGCACGCATATGATTGCAACACCCATATTGCGGCGGTCAGTCAAGTTGTGCCCGCACCGCTTTCAGTGTAATCAGAATCTCTTTCAGGGTTTCCCGGTCGGCCAGCTTCGCCGGGACGGACCGCGCATCACTGGCGGGCACCGTGCCATCAGAACCGGCAGGCTCGCTGGCGGAGGACCTTGCCGACACCTTTGGTGACGGCGCAGCTTCGGGTTCGGATGCGCCCTCGCTGTCATCGTCGCGGCCAAGCGCCATGGCGACGGTGCTGCGCAAGCCCTGTTCCTTAAACAGCTTTTGCACCCCGCGAATGGTATAGCCGTCTTCGTGCAAAAGCTGCTTGATCGCCAGCAATGTTTCCACATCGGCCGGCCGGTAATACCGGCGGTTGCCACTACGCTTCAAGGGTTTGATTTGCGGAAATTTGCCTTCCCAAAACCGCAGCACATGCTGCGGCAGGTCCAGCATGTCTGCCGCTTCTGAAATGGTCCGATAGGCGTCTTGTGCCTTTGAATCTTCCATACGACCCAGCACGCTAGAATAAAGAGGAGTGCCCGCCCCGGTGGGCGCAGCCATCATGCATCGTTGATACGGTCTTTCATGACCTGACTTGGCCGAAACACCAGAACGCGGCGCGGCTCGATGGGCACTTCTTCCCCCGTTTTGGGGTTGCGGCCAATACGGCCCGATTTTTCACGCAATAGGAAACTGCCAAAGGAGGAGATTTTGACATTATCGCCCGACACCAGGGTGTCCGCCACCTCGTCCAGGACCGATTCCACCAATGTCGCCGACTCGTTTCGCGACAGGCCAATCGCATTATAGACCGCTTCGGTCAGGTCTGCCCGCGTCAAAGTCTTTGCCATCGCCTTGCCCTCGCCTGTTTGCACCCAGAGCGCAAAGCCTATGCCCTTGCCGCAGGATGAGTCAAATAACAATCGTATTTTTTGTTATGCAATAGGTGCTTACCGATAAGTCTTAAGGCAATCTCTTGACCATAAGACAGCAGCTGCATCACCGCATGCGCTAGGCCGCGTCCAGCGTATCCGACAGATATTTCAGATTGTCGCTGATTTGCTGCTGCATGTCATGACGCACCAGGTCAATCGCCGTGGTCACCGCCGATGCAAAGCCGCTGGCATCGGCCCCGCCGTGGCTTTTCACCACAAGGCCGTTCAGCCCCAAAAAGACTCCGCCATTGTGGTTATTGGGGTTCAGGTGATCGCTGAGCGCCTGCATGGCCGAGCGCGACAACACATAGCCCAATTTGGACGAAAGCGAACTTTCAAAGGCCTGGCGCAGCATCGCCCCAACGAATTTCGCCGTACCTTCCATGGTCTTCAGCGCGATATTACCGGTAAAGCCATCGGTGACGATGACGTCGGCTTCGCCGCGCCCAATCGCGTCACCTTCGATATAACCGCCATATTCAATCGGCAGGCCGTCCAGACCTTTCAAAATTTCCGCCGCGTCTTTCACGCGGTCATTGCCCTTCAAGTCTTCAGAGCCGACGTTCAGCAAACAGACTTTAGGGGTTTTCAGCCCCAAAACCGCATTGGCATAGGCCGCGCCCATAATGGCGAACTGCACCAGATTTTCGGTTGAACACTCGATATTGGCCCCCAAATCCAGCATCACGCTTTCGCCGCGCAGGGTCGGCATCGGCGAGATCAAAGCCGGGCGGTCGATCCCCGGCAGCATCCGCAGCATAAACTTGGACAGCGCCATCAAAGCACCAGTATTACCGGCAGAAATGGCAACATTGGCCTCGCCGTCTTTCACGGCTTGTATCGCCAGCCCCATGGACGATTCGCGCCCGCGGCGCAGCGCCTGTGACGGCTTGTCGTCCGAGGTGACCACCGTGTCGGTATGCACAATGTCACAGGCCTTTGACAAAGCGGCATCATCGCCGATCAAGGCCTCAAGACGTCCCCCGTCACCGTATAGGCGGTACCGAATCTCTGGATATTGCACACGCGCGCTTGCCACACCTGCAACCACCATATCGGGCGCCATATCGCCGCCCATGGCGTCGATGGCAACTATGATTGGCTTGGACACTTAACCCTCATTCTTGTTATGGCGGCGGCGGCCTTGGCCGCTCGTCCGTCATCTGCCCCATCCCAGAGCCCATTGATCATGAGATTAAGCGCTTCGGTGCGAAAAACAAGCCAGCAGCGCCTTATTCCTTCGCCTTGAGCCCTGAAAGCACTGAAAACGGCGACGCCGGCTTTAAAGGATCGCCGTCTATTTCCACCTGCCCGGCGGCCATATCGGCCAAATCCTCGTCCGCCCGGCGCGGATAGGGGTCGAGCGCCATCGCCAGGGTTTGAATGGCAATTTCCCCCAGATGTACGCTGTCGCCCTCCAAGGCGTCATATTCGGGTGCGTCGGGGTCGGCATAGTGCTCGTCATCATCGCGGCGTGCGGCCTCCTCTTCCGAGACAAGCTCCAAGACGAATGCCTCGTTGACCGTCTCCGCTACGGGCTCAAGCGAGACCACCGAGCGCTGTTCGACCTCAGCTTCAACGCGGCCTTCGATGCGCACCATACCGGACGCGCGGCGCACGCTTAGCCGGGCGCTGAGTGTCGTCAATGAAGCGAGGCTGAGACGCTCGGCGATCGCCGCTTTTTCTGCCTCTGTTGCCAGAAGCCGCACCTCGGTCGCTTTGTTGCCGATGTCGCGGCGGTCAACGCTATAGTCAAATGCCTGCTGCATCTTATGATCCTTGCTCGGGGCCGGGAAGCGTGTCGGCCGCCAGAAGCGCATCGCCCAGACTTTGCCACGCAGCACCAAGCGTGATGAGAGTTTGCGACAATTCGGTGCATGCCTCGCTGGGTGCGCCCTCGTCTCGGCGGTAAATATTGCGCCACACCACCGGCGACAGGGCCGTGCGCATATCGTCGGCGGCAAAGGCATCGCGGTACGCCTGCAACCGGCCGAGAAGGGCCGCCCCCATCGATTTGATTTGCTTACCGACGCTCAGGTCGCCGACGCCCATTTCCCGCAGGTTTCTGTCCATATCGCGGATAAATGCTTCTTGCACCGCGACCGACACATCCTGTTCACCGAGCGTCTTCAGGGCGCTGTCCAGCAGGAAAAGATGCACGACGATCATGTCAAATCGCCCGTCAAAACTGTCGGCAACGCCGTAGCGCGTGTAATACACCGGCGACCGGGCAACGGCCACGACAGCCGCATAGAGTCGGTGCGCACGCTCAACCGTTTCGCTGACCAAAAGACGCTTCAACAACCGCACACATTTGTCCTCTTCTGCCCAGCCGTACAAGAGTAGGCCGGAAAGCAGTTGACCCAAAATTGCGTCCGCCCTATCACGGTATGGCTGAACGCGCAATCCAAAGCGCGGCAGTCTGGATGTTTGGGGTAACTGTTCAATGACGCATGCACGGATCAAAACCTGGATACTCGCTGCGGCTTTGCCGCTTGGCCTCGCGGCCTGCACGACTGGCGAAGTGGCGCGCGGTTATGTCTTTGATGCGGAGCTTGCAGACGCCATCACACCCGGCATCGACAATCAGCAATCGGTCTTTTCCACGCTTGGATCGCCAACCGTGCAGGCAACCTTTGCTGACAATCGCTGGTACTATGTTTCGACCAAGGTTCGCCAGCGTCCGGTTTACTGGCCCGAAGCAACGGCGCACCGCGTTCTGGCGATTACGTTCAATGATGCGGGCGTGGTCACAGAAATTGACAATTACGGCCTGGATGACCGCCGGGCGATTGTGCCCGTGGCCGACAAGACCCCCACGCGCGGGCGCGACCTCAACCTGTTTCAGCAATTGTTCTCGAACATTGGTCGCTTTTCTGGGGCACCGCAGCAAGGCCCCGGCGGCCAGCAAGGCCCGACGCGCACACCCAACGGCTAAGCATAGAAAAAGCCCCGGCAAAACCGGGGCTTTCGTCTTTCTGAGCGTATTGTTGAGTGATCTGGCCGCTTAGTGCGCCAGCATCGCCACCAGCAACAACGCGACAATATTGGTGATCTTGATCATCGGATTGACCGCAGGGCCTGCGGTGTCCTTATACGGATCCCCCACCGTATCACCCGTGACCGCGGCCTTGTGGGCTTCCGAGCCCTTACCACCGTGATGGCCGTCCTCGATATATTTTTTGGCGTTATCCCATGCACCGCCGCCTGCCGTCATCGACAGGGCGACAAAAATACCGCCGACAATCACACCAAGGAGCAAAGCACCGAGCGCAGACAAGGCCGCTTCTTGCCCGGCCAGGCCGTCGATCACGAAATAAATCACAATCGGCGCCAACACCGGCAGCAAGGACGGCAGGATCATCTCGCTGATCGCCGACTTGGTCAGCAGGTCAACCGAGCGGGCATAATCCGGCTTGGCCGTGCCCTCCATGATGCCGGGGTTGTTGCGGAACTGTTCGCGCACTTCCTCGACAACAGCACTGCCCGCGCGGCCCACGGCCATCATCCCCATGGCCCCAAAGAGATAGGGCAGCAATGCGCCGATAAAGAGCCCCACCACCACATACGGGTCCGACAGCGAGAAGGTCAGGTTTTCCACCTTCAAAATCTCGCGCACATCGGCGGTATAAGCCCCAAACAGCACCAGAGCCGCCAAACCGGCGGAGCCGATGGCATAGCCCTTGGTGACCGCCTTGGTGGTGTTGCCAACAGCGTCGAGCGCATCCGTGCGGTCGCGCACTTCGCTGTCCAGTTCGGCCATTTCGGCGATCCCGCCTGCGTTGTCGGTGACCGGGCCGTAGGCATCAAGCGCAACCACCATGCCAGCCAGCGCCAGCATCGCCGTCGCGGCAAAGCCAAGACCCAACACACCGGCCAGGTCATAGGCCACCAAAATCGCGATCGAGATCACAATGGTGGGCAGGGCCGTCGCCTCCAGCGACACAGCCAAGCCCTGGATCACATTGGTCCCGTGCCCCGTTTCGGACGCCTTGGCAATAGACCGCACCGGCCGGTAATTGGTGCCGGTGTAATATTCGGTGATCCAGATGATCACACCCGTCACCACCAGGCCCAGAATGCCGCAAATATACAGGTCCATGCCGCTAAAGCTGGTGGCGTTCGTGGCAAAGGTGGTGTTGATGCCGCCCAGGGCAAAATCCATGGCAAAATACATCACAATCGCCGACAGAATGGCGGTGACGATAAAGCCCTTATAAAGGGCCCCCATGATGTTGTTCGACGCCCCCAACTTGACGAAAAACGTCCCGATGATCGACGTCAGAATACACGCGCCGCCAATGATCAGCGGTGCGGCCATCAGGTCCGCCACGCCTTGCGTGACAAACAGCGCCGTCAACACCATGGTGGCACCTACGGTCACCACATAGGTTTCAAACAGATCGGCGGCCATACCGGCGCAGTCGCCCACATTGTCGCCGACATTGTCAGCAATCACAGCAGGGTTGCGCGGGTCATCCTCGGGGATGCCGGCTTCCACCTTGCCCACCAGGTCGGCGCCCACATCGGCCCCCTTGGTGAAGATGCCGCCGCCAAGGCGCGCAAAGATCGAGATCAGCGACGCCCCAAAGCCCAGCGCAACCAACGCATCGATGACCTCGCGCGAATTGGCCGCAATGCCCAGATGGGTGGTCAGCATCTTGAAATACCCGGCCACTGCCAACAGCGCGAGCCCGGCAACCAGCATACCCGTTACCGCTCCGGCGCGGAAGGCAACGGTCAAACCCGCCTGCAGGCCAGTGCGCGCGGCCTCTGTGGTGCGCACATTGGCCTTCACCGAGATCAGCATGCCGATATATCCGGCCGCCCCCGACAACACGGCACCAATGGTAAAGCCGATTGCGGCCAGACCACCCAGCGCAAAATACAGGGCAATGGCCACGATAAACCCAACAATCGCGATGGTGCGATATTGCCGGTTGAGATAGGCGCCTGCTCCCTCCTCGATGGCCGCGGCTATCTCTTGCATTCTTTCAGATCCCGCGCTCTGCTTCAAAATCGAACCACGGGTAAGCCAGCCGTATAAAACGGCAGCGAGGCCGCAAACAATTGCGACAGTTACTGCATCCATGAGAATCCCCCTCCGGATTCAATATCAGTCCGTAATATCTGGGCAATTGAGCGTCGCCACCCCAGACACGAACGATAATCCCAATCTGGCGACGACCAAAGTGTGATCAAGCCGGAGGAAAAGTTCAACGGTTATGTCACGAAAGGCCGCTGCTGTTGAAATTTTATACCCAAAGGCGGGGCTTAATGGTTCAGGCGAACCGCTTGCAGGATGACAATGTCATAAATCATATCGTTGCCGACAACCGATTCTGACCGGGCGATCAACACCTCGCGGAGATGGTCTAGGTCAATCTGACCGTCGCTGCCTTCAACCGACAGGTCTGCATTCGAGATTGCCGACAGCAAATTATGGCGCAGCCGGTCTTTTTGCCGGTCGACCTGCACCTTTTTTTCTTCGTTGGTGAACTGAAAGCGCAAATCGACAAAATAATTGCCTAAATACCGCCGCCGTCCATCGCGCGAGACATAAACGGGCACGTTGATCCGATCAAAGTCCAGATTGATCAATTGCTCGGGAACTTCGGGCTTTGTCTCCACGACGACCTCTTGCTCGCCGTTATCCAGGACCTTTTCTGCACTTTGAAAAAAGATATACCCGCCGCCAGCGCCGCCAATCACGCCCAAAACCAAACCAACTAGCAGAAGAATCTTTCCGCCAGAGCTGCCTGCGTCTTCTGCGGGGGGGATGGGGTCTTTTGCCATGACGATTAGCCTCTGGTTGGACTGAATGCACGAAAGCCTATGAAGCCTATCTTAAAAATGCGTAAAGCCAGACCGGTCAAGTTGCATTATGTCGCTGTTCTGATCGAAGACGGTCACACCGCTGCCGTCGCTAACCTGTCCGATATGGGTGGCGCTTACGCCATGGTCGTCGAGAATTTGGCTAAAAATTGCGGCTTTGTCGGCTGCTACCGTGCACAGGCTTTGATAGTCGTCGCCGCCCGACAGCATCAAAGCCAGCCGCTGTCGCACATCGGGAAATGCCGCAACCAGCGCCTTTGACGCCGGAACCTGGTCAGCATAGAGATCGATATGCACACCAGAAGCGCGAGCAATATGGTCTGCGTCGGCCACCAGGCCGTCGGAGATATCGGCGCTTGCCCTAGCATAGCGCCTGATGGCATCCACCGCACCGACAGGCGGATTTGGCCGGTCATAGGCCGGTTGCAAAGCCGGGTCGGACGTGCCCACCTGATAGGTGGCAAGCCAGCCGGCAGCATCGCCCAATGTGCCCGTAACAAACACATGATCGCCCGGGCGTGCACCGGCACGGCGGACCATTTGCCCGGTCCGCACATAGCCAAAAACCGTAACGCTGATCACCAAATTGGCGGTCGGATCGGTGCCCGCGCGTACACTGTCGCCCCCCAGCAATGACAGGCCATATGTTTTTTGATCGGCGGCCAGCCCATTACTAAAGGCGCGAAACCAATCGTCCGTTTGTGCAGGCGTTGTCGCAAGACCCAGCATGTAAAAGCTAGGCACCGCGCCTTTTGCGATCAGATCCGAGATGTTCACCCGCAGCGCCTTTTGCGCCAACGAAAAGGGCTCAGCACTTTTGAGGAAATGCACCCCTTCGACCAGCATGTCTTTGCTGAGGATCAGATCATGGCCCGGTTTTGTGGGAAGGGCCGCCGCATCATCTCGAAGCGCAAATCCGAACGGTGCCGCCAGCGGGGCAAAAAACTGCTCGATCCGGTCGAATTCGGTCATCACATCCCGTCAGTTGGAGGGGCGAAGGTCCTGTGCCAGCTTGTCCAACACACCGTTGAGAAACGACACTTCCGCCCGCTCGTAAAAGCCGTGTGCAACATCAAGATATTCGTTGATAATGACCTTGGTCGGAACATCGGGACGCGCCATCAGCTCGTACACCGCGCAGCGGAAAATCGCGTGTAGGGTGCGCTCCAGCCGCTTCAGGGGCCAGGCATCGGGCAGGCGTTTCTCCAGCGCGGCATCGCATTCCCAAAAGCGTTGCCAACTGCCAAGCGTGATGTCTTCGAACAAGGCCGCATCGAATTTTACATATTCTTCGTCGTCAATCACCTGTCCGCTGCGGTGCGCGGTAAACTCGGTTGCAACGCCGCGCGCGTTCGGTCGGTCAGACGACATCAACTGATAATGCGCCTGAACAGCCGCCAAACGGGCCGCACTGCGCGGGCTTCCACCGATAGCTTTGGATGTGGGACCAGCAACCATCAGGCTACGCTCCATTTGGATTTCAGCGCGGCAATGGCGAGCGCCGCCTTGGCGGCGTCGTGCCCCTTGTTCTTTTGCATGGGGTCGGCCCGAACCCAGGCCTGATCGCGATTTTCAACGGTCAAAACGCCATTGCCAATCGCAAGACGGTACTTGATCGCCAGGTCTTGCAGACCGCGCGCCGACTGATCACAGACATAATCATAATGCGTTGTTTCGCCGCGGATAACACAGCCAAGCGCGATATAGCCGTCAAAATGGACCGCGCCTTCGTGCGCGATCGCAATCGCCGCCGGAATTTCCAAAGCGCCAGGCACTTGCACGACCTCCACATCGACACCGGCATTGGCCAGCGTATCGCGCGCGCCTTCAACAAGCGCATCCGCAATATCCGAGTAAAACCGGGCTTCTACAATCAAAAACCGAGACATCAGGTTTCCTTCTTCTGATCCGTGCTACGCTCAGGAATGGGGCGTTGGTCAACTTTTTCAAGGCCGTAACCTTCAAGGCCGACAATGTTTTGTGCGGTATTGGACAGCAAAATCATTTTGGACACGCCCAAATCGCGCAGAATTTGTGCCCCCACCCCATAATCCCTAAGAGCGCTGTCGCGCTTTTGCGGCGGGCCCTCGTTGATCACCTGCGATGGGCGCATGGCAAAAAGGCCGGGGAAGATCACCATCACACCGCGCCCTTCGGCTTCGATCATTTCCATCGCGCGGCTCAACTGGCCGCTGCGCGGATGGTCCATATCCAGCAGGTCCTCAAGCGGGTTGAGGCTGTGCATGCGCACCATCACCGGGTCATTTTCGCCAAAGTCACCATATTGGAGCGCGACCACTTCGCTTTCGGACCCCATGGCCGCATAGGCGACCATCGACCATGTGTGCCCGTTAAAGCGTGTAAACTCCGTTTCAGATAGGCGCCTGACCAGCACCTCGTTTTTGAGGCGGTAGGCGATCAGGTCGCGAATGGTGGCGACTTTCAGGCCGTGTTCGCGCGAAAAATCGATCAGATCCGGCAGGCGCGCCATGGTGCCGTCGTCTTTCATGATCTCGCAAATCACCGCCGACGGGTTCAACCCCGCAAGCCGCGAAATATCCACCGACGCCTCGGTATGACCGGCGCGGACCAAAACCCCGCCGTCGCGCGCCACAAGCGGGAAAATATGCCCCGGCGAGACGATGTCGTATTTACTCATCCGGTGGTCAATCGCAACCGCAACCGTATGCGCCCGGTCGGCTGCCGAAATACCGGTTGTGATCCCGTTACGGGCTTCAATCGATACCGTAAAGGCGGTGCGGTGGCGGCTTTGGTTGTTGGGGCTCATCAGCGGCAGATCAAGCGCGTCCACGCGGTCTTCGCTCAGCGGCAGACAGATCAACCCGCGCCCAAAGCGCGCCATGAAATTGATCGCATCGGGCGTTGCCATTTGCGCCGGAATAACAAGATCGCCTTCATTTTCGCGGTCTTCATCGTCGACCAAAATAAACAGCCGCCCGTTGCGGGCATCGTCGATAATGTCTTCGATGGGAGAGAGAAATTCACGCATGTCGTCTTTAGCTCGTTTGTGCCGTTGCATAGGCCTGCAGCCGCGCCACATAGCGCGCCAGCACATCAAATTCGATATTGACCGCCTGCCCCACGGATGCAGCCTGAAAGGCCGTGACAGACCGTGTGTGCGGGATGATATTGACCGAAAATTCGGTGCCGTCTGCATCGTCCTCAACCGCATTGACCGTCAAGGATACACCGTCAATGGCAATGCTGCCCTTGGGGGCGATCATTGGGCCAAGCCCCGCCTCGACGCGCACACGCAGTTCGGTCGAATCGCCGACATCGGCCCAGCGCGTGATGGTACCGGTGGTATCCACATGGCCCGAAACAATATGACCGCCCATTTCGTCGCCAAGTTTCAGCGAACGTTCAAGGTTGATCGGCTGGCCTTTGCGCCAGCTGCCGCAGGTGGTGACCGCACAGCTTGCCTCGGAGATATCGGCGGCGAACCAATCGTCTCCCTTTTTCACAACGGTCAAACACACGCCGTTGCAAGCGATCGATGCCCCCAGCTCAACACCGCCCATGTCATAGGCGGTTTGTATCTGAACACGCAGGTCGCCGCGTGTCTCCAGCGCGGTGACGGTGCCAACATCGGTAATCAGTCCGGTAAACATGGCCCTCGCTTACTCTGCGCGGACATAGCTTGCAAGAATATCCGACCCAAGCGGCGAAAAACTGCTGCGAACAAATGTTGGAGCATCACCAAGATTGGCGAGGTCCAAGGCTGCAACGGCAGGGCGTGCATCACTGCCCAGCGCCTTGGGGGCGGTAAACTGGACCAGTTCATCGACAAGACCGGCTGTCAAAAAGCTGCCGGCGACCTGCCCGCCGCCTTCGATCAACACACGGTTCAACTGCAGGCCACCGATTGCCTGCGCAACGGCGCTGAGGTCGTGCGGGTCCTCAAGCCCGATCAATTTGGCGGCGCCATAATCCGGTCGCGCGGCATGACTGGTCGATGTGACAATCCATGTTGGTACGTCTGCGGCGGTTTGAACCACATGACTTTCGGTGGGCGTCCGCAGGCGAGCATCAAGAATGATGCGGACCAATCGGCGCGCGCTGTCATCAGCGCGGTCGTCTCTGCGACCAAGACGGCAGGTCAGGCGTGGGTTGTCGTCCAAAATGGTTTGGCTGCCGACCAAAATGGCATCGTGCTGCGCGCGCAAAACGTGCCCGGCCTTGCGCGCCTGAGGGCCCGTCACCCACTGGCTTTCCCCCGATGCGAGCGCGATGCGACCATCCAGGCTGGTCGCCAGTTTCAGGGTAAAATGCGGCCGACCATCCATCACGCGGCGGAAAAACCCGGCATTGAGATGATCCGCCTCGTGTCGCAGGCAGCCCATATCAATGGCAATGCCCGCTGTTTTGAGGGCAGCGATCCCGCGCCCGCTGACGCGCGGGTCGGGGTCAGATGTTGCCACCACAACACGCGCGACCCCGGCTGATATCAGGGCCTCGGCACATGGGGGGGACTGGCCGTGATGGCTGCATGGCTCCAGCGTAACATAAGCGGTTGCGCCGTGCGCCTGACGTCCTACCATATCAAGGGCGCAGACTTCTGCGTGGGGGCGCCCCCCATCCGCCGTGACCCCACGCGCGATAATGACATCGTCTTTGACCAAAACACAGCCAACCGCGGGATTGGGGGCGACAGAGCCGAGCTGCCTGCGCGCCAACGCCAGCGCGTGCCGCATGAAGCGTTGGTCGAGATCAGGCGGCATGTCGGACGGTGTCCTGCACCATCAGTCGTCGAGTGCCGCCATCTCGGAGCGGTCCATGGTGGCGCCAAGATTATCGAGAAACTTCTCGAAATCAGCCGTTTCGCGGAAATTCTTATAGACCGAGGCATAGCGCACATAAGCCACCGGATCGAGGGCCTCCAGCGCTTGCATCACCAGATGACCGACCTGATCGGTTGGGATTTCCGGTTCACCCATCGATTCGAGACGGCGTACGATACCGGTCACCATACGTTCGACCTGATCGGGGTCGACCGGGCGTTTGCGCAGGGCGATGTCCAGCGACCGTTCCAGCTTCTCCCGCTCGAACGGCACCCGGCGGCCGCTTTTTTTCACAACGGTCAACTCGCGCAACTGGACCCGTTCAAAGGTGGTAAAGCGCGCCCCGCACCCCGCACAAGACCGCCGCCGCCGAATGGACGCCTTGTCCTCGGTCGGCCGCGAATCTTTCACCTGCGTATCTTCATTTTGGCAAAATGGACACCGCATCAAAGCCCCCTAAACGCCTTCAGCCCAGTGTGGAATGTGGATAAATCGGGTATTGCGCACACAAGGCTGCAACCTTGGCCGCGACGCCCTTCTCGACCTCTGTATTGCCGACTTCGCCATTGTCGATCAAGCCGGTCAAAACCTCATTGATCCAATCGGCGACCTGCCGGCACTCGGCCTCGCCAAAGCCGCGGGTGGTCACCGCCGGGGTGCCAAGAC
>JASBSO010000237.1 GCA_030148905.1 Kordiimonadaceae bacterium
ACGCGCGAATACAACCTGGCGCTGGGTGACCGTCGTGCGTCAGCGGTGAAAAATTATCTGGTTGCGCTGGGTGTCCGGTCTTCGCGGATCAACACCATCAGCTACGGAAAAGAGCGCCCGGCAGTGGTTGGCAGCGGCCAATCGGTTTGGAGCCAAAACCGTCGCGGCGTGACCAAAGTCGGTCGCTAAGACCAGCGTTTCGTTTCGTATTGGCCTCGCCCCTCTTTCTCAGCGGGGCGGGGCCTTTTCTTTGCGCCCCGGTTTTGCCGCGATTCTGTGGTGACCTGAGACGGCGTGCTGGATGTATGGAGACTACCTTGTGAGTTGTGTTCGCCTGTTTGCTGCTGCTGTTGTCCTTGGTGCTGTATTGCTGCCTGCGCCGCTTAACGCCCAATCGACGCGCGACCGGGTCTTCGCCCTTGAGGCCGAGTTACAGGCCTTGCGCGCTGAGATCGCAGAGGACAATGCCGCGCGGATGGACGCCGGCGAATTGCGGCGTCTTTTGGCGGATTTGAACGTGCAAATCGGGGCCGTAGAACGGCAGTTGCGTACTTTGACCGGCCGCGCGGAAGAATTGGAGTTTCGCAACCGCGAACTGCGCAGCGAGCTTGACCTGCTGCGCCGCGAGGTGACGACCTTGTCTGCTGCTGGGGCGCGCACGCAAGCCCCCGAAGCATCGACATCATCAGCGACGCCCGCAGCGCCGGTTGCCAATGCCACACCGCGCCCTGCGCCCGCAGCGCCGACGGTTGCCTTGCCGCAGGGCGATGCGGCGACGCAGTTTCAATATGCCTTTGATTTCATCCGGCGCAACGACCTGGAAAACGGCCGCAAGGCGATGGAATTATTCCTGCAGACCAACCCCGATGGCGAGATCAAGGGTAATGGACATTTTTGGCTGGGGCGGGTCAATTTGCAAATGGACCGTCCGGGCGAGGCGGCGCGTCAATTTTTGTTGCTGATCGATAATTTCCCCGACCATGAAAAACGCCCCGATGCGCTGTTTGAATTGGCGCAGGTTCTCTTACAACTCGATAGCGGCAACGAAGCCTGCAGCGCGCTTGCCGAACTGCAGCGCACGCGGGACAAGGCGTCCAGGCGGCTATTGGACCGCGCGACCCGGCTGGCGGCCTCGGCGCAGTGTGACTGATCAGGACCGCGCGCTTGGCCGGCTGTGCACAGCACTGCGCAGCACCCTCGACACCCGCGATATCCCGCGCACAACCCCTGTTGCCCTTGCGGTATCCGGGGGGGCGGACAGCCTAGCGCTTCTGCTCGCCGCGCATGGCATCGGACAGCGGGCGGCCGTCTTGACGGTCGACCACGGCTTGCGCGCCGAGGCGGCAGAGGAATGCGCCTATGTGTCCCGAGTTGCCGCATCTTATGGCTATGACTGTCATATCCTGCAGGCTGAGGCCATCGACGCAGCCGCCAATGTGCAGGCTCAGGCGCGGCGCGCGCGCTACAAGACAATGGAAGAGGTATGCGCTGAGGCGGATATCCCGGTTTTGCTGACAGCGCATCACCGGGATGATCAGGTGGAAACCTTTTTTGAACGCCTCGCGCGCGGCAGCGGGGTGCGCGGCCTGCGGGCGATGACCACCGAGGCACCGGGGCTGTTTTTCCCCCATATGGTCACGCGTCTGAAACCGTTTCTGGGCGTTCCAAAGGCCGATATCCTTGCCGCACTTGGCGGCCGTGAGCTTACCCCTGTCGATGATCCCAGCAACCAAGACCCGCGTTTTGACCGGGTGCGGCTACGCGCCTGGCTGAAAGAGGCCCCCGTTGCGGGTCTGACAGATGATAATCTTGTGGGTGCTGTGCGCCGCATCGCCCAGGCTGACGCCGCGCTGGAGGTGTGGACCAATACATTTTTGCGCACATCTGTTTTGGTGTCGGATATGGGGATTGTGTCCATTGGCCAGTCCGCGCTTGCCGAGCTGCCGGTCGAGATTGGCCTTCGCGTACTGCGGGCGGTGCTGGACTGGGTCGCGCCAATCGAAACAGAACTGCGCGCGCGCTCAGTCGACCCGCTTCATGACGCTCTGTGCGCCGGTGTCGGTGCCAACACCACAATGCGCCGAACGTTGGCTGGCTGTTTGGTCAGTGCCAACGGCGCCGCCGTCCGCATCAGCCGCGAAGCCGCCGCCATGCCGGTGGCCCTAGCCGCCAGCGGAGGCCTTTATGATGGCCGCTGGCGGGTTCATGTGCCAGACGGCGAGATTGGCGCGCTCGGTGACGCGGGCTGGCAGCAGGTCAAGGCCGAGGGGGGCACCCGTGCCGCCGCCCTTCAGGCGCTGGCCCATGTCGAGCGCCAAGCGCTTCCCGCGCTGAGGCGGGCTGACGGCCGCGTGCAGGTTGCAGGCTTGGACCATGCTGCCATCACGCTGCTTCGGCCCCATTGGGTGTCAGATTGACGCAAAATCACGTCACTTTGACGCGCCAGACCTTGCAAGATGATGGACGGTGCTTATCTGTCTTGCTAAGGCATATATGCGGTGCGTTCATCTTTTAGCCACGCTCGGCCCGTATAATGATTGGCTGCGACGCCACTGAAAGGCAAAACCTGTGAATTCTTTTTTGCGCAATGCCCTGGTTTGGGGGCTCATCATTTTGTTGCTGGCGACCCTCTTTCAGTTCATGCAAGGGGCGAGTGGTCGGTCTGACGAAATCGCTTACAGCCAGTTTTTGAGCGACCTTGACGGCGGACGCATCCAAAGCGTCGAAATCCAGGGCCAGGACGTGCGCGGTGTTTACACCTCGGGCCAGCGGTTCACCACGGTCAACCCGTTCGACCGCGAGCTGGTGTCACGCCTTGACGAAAAAGGCATCGCCTTCAAAGCCCAAAAAGAAGAGCAGAGTTTTCTGTTAAACCTGCTGATCAGCTTTCTGCCATTTTTGTTGATTGTCGGCATCTGGATTTTCTTCATGCGGCAAATGCAGGGCCGCGGCGGTGGCGGTGGGGCCATGGGCTTTGGCAAGTCGCGGGCGCGGCTTTTAACCGAAAAAACCGGCCGCGTGACCTTTGAAGACGTCGCCGGCATCGAGGAAGCCAAGGAAGAGCTTGAGGAAATTGTTGAATTCCTCAAGGACCCGCAAAAATTTCAGCGTCTCGGCGGCCGCATCCCCAAGGGCGCACTGCTTGTTGGTCCGCCCGGGACCGGGAAAACCCTGCTGGCGCGTGCCATTGCGGGCGAGGCCAATGTGCCGTTCTTCACCATTTCGGGCTCAGATTTTGTGGAAATGTTTGTCGGCGTTGGCGCCAGCCGGGTGCGCGACATGTTCGAACAGGCCAAGAAAAATGCGCCCTGTATCATCTTTATCGACGAGATCGACGCGGTTGGGCGTCACCGGGGCGCGGGCCTTGGCGGCGGCAATGACGAGCGCGAGCAAACCCTGAACCAGCTTCTGGTCGAGATGGACGGCTTTGAAGCCAATGAGGGCATCATCATCCTTGCCGCCACCAACCGGCCCGATGTGCTGGACCCGGCACTGCTACGCCCCGGGCGCTTTGACCGGCAGGTGGTGGTCCCCAACCCCGACATCAATGGCCGCGAGCACATCCTTGGTGTGCACATTCGCAAGGTGCCTTTGGCTCCCGATGTGGATATCAAAACCATTGCCCGCGGCACGCCCGGCTTTTCGGGTGCGGATTTGATGAACCTTGTCAACGAGGCGGCGCTTCTAGCGGCGCGGCGCGGCAAGAAAATCGTTTCCATGAACGAATTTGAAGACGCCAAAGACAAGGTCATGATGGGGTCCGAGCGGCGGTCGATGGTGATGACCGAAGACGAGAAAAAACTGACCGCCTATCACGAAGGCGGGCATGCGCTTGTGTCGCTGAAATGCCCGGCGACCGATCCGATCCATAAGGCAACGATCATTCCGCGCGGTCGTGCGCTGGGCATGGTGATGCGCCTGCCCGAGCGCGATGAATATTCGCAGAGCCGCGAGAAAATGCACTCCAACCTGGCGATCGCCATGGGCGGCCGCGTGGCGGAAGAGATTATTTTCGGCCATGAAAAGGTGACCTCGGGCGCATCGAGCGACATTCAATACGCGACCAAATTGGCCCGCGCGATGGTGACCCAATGGGGCATGTCCGACAAGCTTGGCCCGCTGCAATACGCCGCCAACGAGGAAGAGGTGTTCCTTGGTCATTCGGTTGCCCGGCAGCAGAATGTTTCGGAAGAAACCGCCAAGCTGATCGACAGCGAGGTGAAAGACTTTGTCTCGGGTGCTGAAAACCGCGCCAAGGATATTCTGACCGACAATCTGGACGCCTTGCACCGCCTGGCGGGGGCCTTGTTGGAATATGAAACCCTGACCGGCGACGAGATCAAAACCATTGTGGACGGTGGTCAAATCGCACGGCCTAACCCATCGCAAACACCGCCGGCGCCACCACCCTCGGCATCCAGCACCATTCCGACCACGGGGCGCGGTGCCGGGCCGCGTCCGGACGCTGAACCCCAGCCCGAGTCCTGATGGCCAACCTTAAAGCAGCGGCGCAGGCGCTTGCACCGCTGCCCGACACCTATAAGTTCTATCTGCAACCCGTTGGCGCACTGCCCGGTGCGCCTGACTATTTCCACGGCGGTTTGCGCCTGGGTGGCTCGGCGCTTGGGTTTTCCGGCGCGCGGATCATCGCCCGCGCCCCCAGTGAAAAGCGCAGCGTTGACGTGCTGATCCCCGCATCCGACCTTGCGGGTCTTGTTGCAGACCTGCCCGCATGGCAGTCGGCGCGCCTGCGCAGTCTGATGGACGGCCTCGGTGCCCCGCGCGGAGTGATGGCCGTGGGGGCAGGGCAGGCGATCGCCTTCACCAAGCCGCGGCTCATGGGGGTTTTGAACGTCACGCCCGACAGTTTCTCCGATGGGGGTGACTTTGTGGATGCGAGCGCCGCCACCGCGCACGGCCGCGCCATGACGGCGGCCGGGGCGGATATTATTGACATCGGCGGCGAATCGACCCGTCCGGGTGCTGAACCCGTATGGGAGGGCGACGAAAAAGACCGGGTTGTGCCGGTCATCGAAGCGCTGGCAGCCGAAGGGGCGATCCTGTCGGTCGACACCCGCCATGCCAGTGTGATGGACGCCGCACTCAAAGCCGGGGCGCATATCATCAATGATATCTCGGCGCTCAGTTACGACCCGGAGGCGATGGATGTCGCGGCGCGCAGCACGGCGCCCATCGTGTTGATGCACGCGCAGGGCGACCCGGCCGCGATGCAGGACAATCCGAGCTATGTGGATGTGGTGCTGGATGTGTTTGACTATCTGGAGGCGCGCATGGACGCCTGCGACGCTGCAGGCATCGCTAACGACCGGTTGATCCTTGACCCTGGCATCGGCTTTGGCAAGCGGGTGATCGGCGATAATCTGGCGCTGCTGGGTGCCTTGCCGATTTTCCACACGTTGGGGCGCCCGCTTTTGATCGGGGCGTCGCGTAAGCGCTTTATAGGCGCCATTGCGGGTGTTGACGCGCCCAAAGAGCGACTGCCCGGTTCGCTCGCGGTGGCGGTGCAGTCGGTGATGCAGGGGTGTCAGATTGTCCGCGCGCATGATGCTGGCGAAACCCGGCAGGCTTTGGCGCTGGCGCAGGCGTATTTGGACGCAGGCGCGATGGACGCCGTGCTTTGGAGCCGTTAATCTGCCGCAGACCTGATGAGGGAGGCCCGCGTGGGGCGACAATATTTCGGAACAGACGGCATTCGCGGCCGCGTGAACGAGGGCGCATTGACGCCCGATATGGTGATGCGCGTGGGTCTTGCCGCCGGGCAGCATTTCATTCGCGGCGACCATGTGCACCGGGTCATCATCGGCAAGGATACGCGCCGCTCGGGCTATATGCTGGAACCCGCGCTGGCCTCGGGCTTTGTCGCGGCGGGCATGGATGTGATCATGGTTGGCCCCATGCCAACCCCGGCGATTGCCATGCTGGTCAAATCGCTGCGCGCCGATTTGGGGGTGATGATTTCGGCCAGCCATAACCCGCACGGCGACAACGGCCTCAAATTTTTTGGCCCTGATGGCTTCAAGCTGACCGACGCGCAAGAGGCCAGCATCGAAGCACTGATGGAGGCACCCGGAGCGGCGCTCAAGCCATCCGAAGGGCTGGGCCGCGCCGACCGGATGGAAGATGCGCGCGGGCGCTATGTTGAATTTGCCAAGGCCACGGTGCCGCACGGCCTGTCGCTCGAGGGGCTGAAGGTGGTGGTCGACTGCGCCCACGGGGCCGCCTACAAGGTTGCCCCCACTGTGCTGTGGGAATTGGGGGCCGAGGTCGTGCCCATCGGTGTGTCGCCCAATGGCTTTAACATCAACGCGGGTTGCGGGTCCACCTACGCCGATACCATGTGCGCCAAGGTGCGCGAAGTTGGGGCTGATCTGGGCATCGCGCTCGACGGCGATGCCGACCGGCTGATTCTGTCGGATGAAAATGGCGACATTGTCGACGGTGACCAGATTATGGCGCTCATTGCGCGGTCCTGGGCGCGCAGCGGGCGCTTGAAGGGCGGCGCGCTGGTGGCGACCATCATGTCCAATCTGGGGTTGGAGCGCGCCCTGTCAGCCGACGGCATCGACCTTGTCCGCACACCTGTTGGCGACCGCTATGTTGTACGGGCCATGCGCGACAAGGGCTATAATCTCGGCGGGGAGCAATCGGGCCATGTGGTCATGACCGACTTCACCACCACTGGCGACGGGCTGATTGCCGGGCTGCAGGTGATGGCGGAGCTGGTACGAAAAAATACAGCTGCCTCAACGCTTTGCCAGCAGTTTGAGCGAGTGCCGCAACTGCTGAAAAATGCCCGCTTTTCGGGCGGCGAGCCTTTGCAAAAGCCTTCGGTTCGGTCGGCCATCAAGGACGGCGAGGCTGCGCTTGCGGGCAAAGGGCGGCTGGTGATCAGAAAATCGGGTACCGAACCGGTGATCCGGGTGATGGCCGAAGGCGATGATATGGCCGAACTCAAAACCCTGGTGGACGGCATCGTGGCGGAGATTGAGGCGGCATGACCGAGCGCCGAATGCCGCGCGTGCTTGTGGTTGCTGGGTCCGATTCGGGCGGCGGCGCGGGCGTGCAGGCCGACATCAAAACCATCACCATGCTGGGCGGATATGCTGCCTCGGCGATTACCGCCGTCACTGTGCAAAATACCGAGCGGGTCTATGCCGTGCATCCGGTTCCGCCAGCCATAGTTGGCGAACAGATCTCGGTCGTCCTCAGCGACATTGGGGCAGATGCGGTCAAAATCGGCATGCTGGGCAGCGCCGACACGGTCGCCGCCGTAGCGGATGCCTTGACGGATTTTGACGGGCCGATCGTGCTGGATCCGGTGATGGTGGCAACATCGGGCGACAGCCTGATCCGTGCCGACGCCGAGCAAAGCCTCAAGACGCGGCTGATCCCGCTGGCATCGCTGATCACCCCCAACCTGCCGGAAGCAGAACGTCTGTTAGGCGCTGAGATTACGGAACCGGAAGACGCCGCCAAAGCTCTCTATGCCACCTTCGGCGTTCCGGTTTTGCTGAAAGGCGGGCACGCAGAGGGCGGCAACGAGATCACCGATCGTTTGGCGGGCGATACGGGCGTGCGGACATTTCTTCACCCGCGTATCGACAGCCGGTCAACCCACGGGACCGGCTGCACGCTGGCCAGTGCCATTGCCACCGGCCTTGCGCGCGGCACCAGGATGGATATTTCGGTTCAGAAGGCGATTGCCTTTGTCAGCGCCGCGATTGCCGCGGCCCCCGGCTTTGGTGCGGGGCACGGGCCCATGGGGCACGCCAATGTGCGGGAGGCGGGATAAGCGTGGTCGATCTCTATCACCGCAGTTTGGGGGACGGGCCACCCGTTTTGCTGATCCACGGGCTGTTTGGCGCGGCGGACAATCTGGGGGCTTTGGCGCGCGGCCTTTCCGACAGCTACCGTGTGATCAGCGTTGATTTGCGCAATCACGGACGCAGTCCGCACAGCGCCGGTCATAGCTATCCGCTGATGGCGGCGGATGTGGTCGCGGTGTTGGACCGGCTTGGCGTGGACCGCGTCGCGATTTTCGGGCACTCGATGGGCGGCAAGGTTGCCATGCAGATGGCGCTCACTGCGCCCGAGCGTGTGTCGTGCCTGATTGTGGGCGACATCGCGCCAATCCCATATGGTCACCATCATGAAAATGTCTTTCGTGCCATGACAGCGGCAGAAGGCGTGGACGGTGACCGCCGCGCCGCGCGCGCCGCGATGGACCCCTATATCGAAGACAGCCGGGTGACGGATTTTTTGCTGACCAACTGGCGGCGGCTTGACGGCGGCGCTTGGGGCTGGCGTCTTAATCTTGCCGCACTCATCGATAATTACGACAAGATCGCGGCGGCTCCCGAGGGCGAACCTTATGGCGGGCCGACGCTGTTTTTGCGCGGTGCACTTTCGGACTATATCACCGAGGATGCCCGCGATGCGACCATGCGGCTGTTTCCCGAGGCGCAGCTGAAAACGCTGGCGGAGACGGGTCACTGGTTTCACAGCGAAAAGCCTGATATGACCGAACGGCTGGTTCGGAGGTTTTTGGAGGAGGCGGCATGAGTTGGGTTGGCCGCGCTATTGGGGCCTTAGAGGCCGCGCTTTTGGCTGCAGGTGCATTGCTATGCGCCGCAAGCGGTGCCATGGCCTCAGACCTTGCTGCCCTTGGTCGCGACGGCGTGCGCCTGATGCAAGAGGCCCGCGTGCCTGGCGGTGCTGTGGCGATTGTGGACGGCGGCGAGGTGGTGTTCGAGCAGGCCTTTGGCGTGCGGTCGCTGAAATCGGGCGAACCGGTGACGCCCGAAACGGTGTTTCCTCTGGCCTCGGTGTCCAAAACCTTTGCCGGCACCCTTGCTGCCGATTTGATTGTTGCTGGCAAACTGGACCCAAACCAGCCGGTGCGGCAGCTCAACCCCAGCTTCCGCCTGCGGCAGCCGGGGCAGGCGGACGCCATCACGCTTGAACATGCGCTCAGCCACGCCTCTGGTCTGGTGCCCAATGCCTATGACAATCTGATCGAGGCGGGGCAGTCGCTTGATGTGATTTTGCCAAAATTTTCGCGCATCCGGCCAGTTTGCCGTCCGGGCCGGTGTTATGGCTATCAGAATATTGTGTTTTCGCTGGTGGAGCCCGCGGTCGTCAGCGCAGCGGGGGAAAGCTATGCGGATCTGATCGCGCATAAATATTTCGAGCCGCTTGAGATGATTACCGCATCAACCGGTTATGAGGGCTTCCGCCTGAGCGTCAACAAGGCCTACCCCCATGCGACCGCCCGGCGCAGCCGCACATTTCAGCAGGTGCGGCACAGCAAGGATTATTATACCGTGCTGCCCGCTGCCGGGGTCAATGCGTCGCTGCGTGATATGGCACGCTGGCTTGTGGCGCATATGGGGCACCGGCCAGAGGTGATTGCGCCCGATGTTGTGGCGCTTGCCACCGAAAAGCGGACCCGCACCAAGAAGGAAACCCAGCGCCGCTTCTGGCGCGGGCACCTGAAGGACGCCCATTACGGGCTGGGCTGGCGGATTTATGATTTTGACGGCGAGCATCTGATCTTTCACGGTGGCGGTTTGCACGGTTACCGCACGGGCATCGGCTATGCTCCGGCGTTGGGCATTGGCATCGTGGTGCTGACCAACGGTGAAAGCGGCGCATCAAGCCGGATGCTGGCGGAATTTTGGACCGAAGTCACCAAAGGCCGCAGTCAAAGCGTCGCTGCCCGGTGATTATGGGCTAGGGGGAATGTCCTCTAGCTCGATCTCATTATCGAAGTCGCCCAGGTCAGGGCCGTTTTTCTGCTGGCGCCGCCGTTTGCGAGCCTCGGCCGCGCGCCCGGCCCGGAAAAAATCCTGGCTGGCGGCGATCATCTCGGCGCGGGTCACCAGACAGTCGCGGTTACGGTCGAGGCGGGCATAATTGTTATTACTGACCGCTGAGAATTCGTTGAAATCAACCAGCCCGTCCTCGTTTTTGTCGACATCGACAAAGTCATAAAACTGGAAGCTTTGGTCTTCAAAGGCGGCGAAGCGGTATTCACCGCGCCTCAGCGTGCCGTTTTGGTCCTCGTCGATTTGTGCAAACAGGGCGCGGCGCTGGCTTTCCAGGTCGGCGCAGGTGATCTGCCCGTCGCGGTTCAGGTCAAACTGCCGCAACAGCCCGTCAACCGCGCGGTTTTCCTCTTCGGCGGTGGGCACAATGGGTTGCGGGCCGCGCGCTCTGGGCGCGCATCCAGCCAGCACGGCGCTCAGCACCACAAGCGAGACAAAGACAGGAAGGGAACGCATATACACCTCTGCAAACTCTTGTCGCCACGCTAAACCGAGCGCGGAAGGCCTGCCAGTCAAAAATGAAGTGTCGCAAGAAATCCTTTTGACATCGTGGCCGAATCCGAGGATTGTCCGCCTCGGGTCCATCCCCCCACCGGGATGCAGCAGGGTGCAAAGCCTGCAAGAGTGAACTGGGACACACTGCCCCAACGCAGTGCAAACTATCTGGAAGGATAGACATGACGACAAAGCCCTCTACGGCACCCGTGCGTCCGGAATTTTCGTCCGGGCCCACAGCCAAACGCCCTGGCTGGACGCCGGCGGCCCTCAGCGACGCAGCGCTTGGACGCTCGCACCGCTCAAAACTCGGAAAATCCAAACTGAAGGAAGCGATCGACCGCACCCGCCAGATGTTGGCAGTGCCGGACGACTACCGCATCGGTATTGTGCCAGCGAGCGACACCGGCGCGGTGGAAATGGCCATGTGGTCGCTGCTCGGGCCCCGCGGCGTTGATATTTTCGCCTGGGAGTCCTTCGGGGCCGGATGGGTTACGGATGCGGTCAAACAGCTCAAGCTTGACGACTGTAACACCTACACGGCCGATTATGGCGCGCTGCCCGATCTCAGCCTTGCAGACCCTGCGCGCGACATCATCTTCACCTGGAATGGCACGACCTCGGGTGTGCGCGTGCCCAATGCCGACTGGATCGCCAGCGACCGCGACGGGCTGACCATTTGTGATGCCACATCGGCGGCCTTTGCCATGCCGCTCGATTGGGCCAAGCTGGACGTAACAACATTCAGTTGGCAAAAAGTGCTGGGCGGTGAGGCCGCGCACGGTGTGCTGATCCTTAGCCCGCACGCGGTGGAACGCCTGGAAAGCTACACGCCGCCCTGGCCCTTGCCTAAGATTTTCCGCCTCACCAAGGGCGGCAAGCTGATTGACGGCATTTTTGAAGGGGCTACCATCAACACGCCGTCGATGCTGGCGGTCGAAGACTATTTGGACACACTCAAATGGGCCGAAGGCCTTGGCGGGCTTACCGCACTTCACGCGCGCGCTGATGCCAATCTGGCGGCTGTGGCGGCGTGGGTTGCGCGCACAGACTGGGTTGAGTTTCTGGCCGAGACGCCCCAGACCCGCTCCAACACGTCGATCTGCCTGAAAATCGTTGCCCCGGCATTTACCGTACTCAGTGCAGACGATCAGGCGGCCTTTGCGAAGGCGATGACGTCGCTGCTCGATAGCGAAGGCGTGGCCTATGACATCGGCGCTTACCGTGACGCACCGCCAGGTTTGCGTCTGTGGGGCGGGGCAACGGTTGAGACTTCGGACCTTGAGGCCCTGTTGCCGTGGCTTGACTGGGCCTTCGGTGAAATCAGCGCCCGCTAAACGCATTGATCCGGCGCGGCAACCTAAAGTCGCGCCCATTTTTCAGACATTGTGATGATGAAAGGCAGACCATGCCCAAAGTATTAATTAGTGACAAAATGAGCCCGCTGGCCGAGGAAACCTTCAAAGCGCGCGGTGTTGACGTAGACTTCAAGCCTGGCCTCAGCCCGGACGAACTGAAAGCGATTATCGGGGGTTATGAAGGTCTGGCCATTCGCTCGTCCACCAAGGTGACGCCAGATATACTGAAAGCTGCAAAAAACCTTAAGGTGATTGGCCGCGCCGGGATCGGGGTGGACAATATTGATGTTGGCGCTGCCACCGCCGCAGGCGTTGTGGTGATGAACACGCCCTTTGGTAACTCAATCACCACCGCCGAGCACGCGATTGCCATGATGATGGCGGTTGCCCGGCAAATCCCCGAGGCCAATGCCTCCACCCATGCTGGGCGCTGGGAAAAGTCACGTTTCATGGGTATTGAAATCACCGGCAAAACGCTGGGGCTGATTGGATGCGGCAATATCGGCGCCATCGTTGCCGAGCGGGCGCAGGGCCTCAAGATGAAGGTGTTGGCGTTTGACCCGTATCTCAGCCACGAACGGGCGATTGATTTGGGTGTGGAAAAGGTCGAGCTCGACACGCTGTTCGAGCGCGCAGACTTTATCTCCTTGCACACGCCTTTGACGCCGGAAACCAAGGGAATAGTGGGTGCCGACGCCTTTGCCAAAATGAAAGACGGCGTACGGCTGGTCAATTGCGCCCGCGGCGGCCTGGTGGACGAAGCCGCACTTTTGGACGCGCTCAACAGCGGCAAGGTCGCTGGTGCGGCGCTTGATGTTTTTGCCGAAGAACCGGCAAAGGACAACCCGCTTTTTGGGCATGCGGCGGTTGTGTGTACCCCGCATCTGGGTGCGTCCACCGTGGAGGCACAAGTGAATGTGGCGCAGCAAGTGGCCGAACAAATGGCGGACTTTCTGGTCACCGGCGGGGTGACCAATGCGCTCAATATGCCGTCACTCACTGCCGAAGAGGCCCCCAAACTGAAGCCCTATATGACGCTTGCCGAGCAATTGGGCTCGTTCGCCGGTCAGTTGACCGAAACCGGGCTCAAGCGCGTGATGATCGAATATGAAGGCCATGTGGCCGAACTGAATGTCAAACCGCTAACGGCAACTTTGCTGCAAGGCCTGCTGGCCCCCAGCGTGTCGACCGTGAACCGGGTCAATGCCCCCGCCGTTGCCAAGGACCGCAACATTCAGATTACCGAAGTGATCCACGACCGCGAAGGCGACTATCACACCCATATCCGCCTGACCGTCGAAACCGAGCGGCAAACCCGCACGGTGTCGGGCACGCTGTTTGCCAATGGTGCCCCGCGTCTGGTGGAGGTGAACGACGTGTATCTTGAGGCCGAGTTGACCGAAAACATGCTGTTTGTCGTCAATGACGACAAACCTGGTTTCATTGGGGCTTTGGGCATGCTTTTGGGCGGAAACGGCCTCAATATCGGGACCTTTGCCCTGGGTCGAAATGAAAGCCGGGGCGAGGCTGTCGCGCTCATTGCCATCGACGCATCGATCAAGGATATTGTACTTGACCAAGTGCGCGCCCTGGCGCATGTACGGCAAGCAAAACGCCTGAACTTCGCCTAAATGCAGGACCTAGGGCGCATGCACTGAACTCTCGCGTCGGGCGCGGTTGCGCCCGGCTGATACTGCGCCCGGAGAGCCTATGTCTCGTTCGACCATGAGCCGACGTCACCCCGGTCTGTTGCCGGATGGCTTTCGCGATGTATTGCAGCCCGAAGGCGGGTGGATCGAAGACGTGCGACGGCGTCTTTTGGACAGTTTTCAAAGCTATGGTTACGGTCTTGTGGCCCCGCCTTTGGTGGAATTTGACCCCGAACCGGGCGACGCTGACCTGTTTCAGGGCGCATTTCGGTTGATGGATATGGAAAGCCAGCACCTTATGGTGCTGCGCAGCGATATCACTCCGCAGATCATGCGGCTTGCGTCCACGCGGCTTGATGCGGCTGCGCGGCCGGTGCGGCTGTGTTATGGCGGCGAGGTGATGCGCAGCAAGGGCACACAGCTCAGACCCGCGCGGCAGTTTCAGCAGATCGGCGCGGAATTGATTGGCTCTGCCACCTTGGAGGCGGAGGCCGAGGTCATTAGTCTTGGTGCCGAAAGCCTGATGGCGGCGGGCGTTGATGCGCTGAGCATCGACCTGACCATCCCAACCCTGCCGGGTTTGTTGTTGCGCCAGTCAGGCCTCGGCGAGGGAGACTGCGATGCGATGCTGGATGCGCTGGACCGCCGCGATGCGGGTGCGCTTGCCGCCATTGACGGTGATGACGCCAGCAAGTTTCGCGCACTGATCCGCGCCTCCGGCCTTGCGGATATGGGACTTGCCGAGCTTGACACATTGGCCTTGCCCGGCGAGGCGGGGCGTTTGGTTGCACGCATGCGCCGCCTGGCAGACCATATCGCGGACACCCTGCCTTCGGTCCGACTGACCATTGATCCGTGCGAACGGCGCGGCTTTTCCTATAAAACCGGTGTGGCCTTCAGCTTTTTTGCGGTTGGTCACGCGGGGGAGCTGGGCCGCGGCGGGCGCTACAGCCTAGATGTGGTTGGCGGGGACAGCGAGACCGCAACCGGGTTTTCGCTT
>JASBSO010000002.1 GCA_030148905.1 Kordiimonadaceae bacterium
CTGGTACAGCCCCTCGACCGTTGGCGTCCAGTAAAGCGGGCCACCGGCGATGCGGCCTGTCGCCGTGCGCTCCTTCAGTGCGGCGATGATATCAGCCGGATATTCGGGTGCGGTGGTCAGGCCGGTGTGCTCGAAATTATCAACACCGATCTCAAGACCGCGGCGAATTTCGTTGGGCCGGTGGCTGTGTGCCACAACCTTCAGCCCACGCTCGTGCGCCCGGTCAACAATCGCCTGCGCAACCGCAAGCTCCATCTTGTCCTGATCAATCAGCTTGATGATGTGCAGACCCGCATCGGCGATTTGATCAACGCGGCGGCGGGCGTCGGCAACGGTTTTGACCGTCCAGCGGTAATGCTCGCGGCCCTTCGGTGCCTGATCCTGCAAAAACGGACCCGACATAAAGAGGCGCGGCCCAGGGATTTCGCCAGACTCTACGCGGCGGACCAAATCGACGCTGGCGTCCAGCGGTGCACCTAAATCGCGCACGGCGGTGATGCCCGCGACCAGCAACTGTGCCGCAGACGCGGGCATGATCTCATCGGCGAAGCGGTCGGGATATTCGCCGTGCCAATAAGTATAGTCCGAGTGGCCGGTCAGGCTGAGATGCGCGTGGCTTTCCCACAGACCGGGCAGCACGTCCATGCCCTCGGTCGAGATCACCTCATAGCCCTGAGGCACACCCAGCGTGTCGGTGTTGCCAACCGCCTCGATGCGGTCACCGTCGATCAGAATGACACTATTGGCAACCGGGCGATTGCCGTAGCCGTCGATCAAACGACCGCCAACCAGCGCCTTTTTCTGCGCGGCGGCAGCAAGTGACAGACCCGCGATCAACATGAAGGTCAGAACGATACGCATGGCAGGTCTCCGTGCTAGGACAATGAGGGCTTCGATATGAAGGCTAAAATGCAAGAAGCAGCCCGGGTGAGCTGCTTCTTGGTGGTTTGGTCGAATGCGCGCCTTATTTCAGCGCGAGGGGGCCCATGGCGGCTTCGACGACATTGCCGTTTTCCTTGTAAAC
>JASBSO010000006.1 GCA_030148905.1 Kordiimonadaceae bacterium
GCCCAGGCCAGCACATCCGCATTTGGCATCAACGGCTCGGGGCAGCCAAGGGTCAGGCCAAAGTCAAACTGTACCGCCGCCTCAATGAGCGAGGTGGCGACATTGTTGCCGTCGCCCACCCAGGCGAGCTGCGCGCCCTCAATGTCGCCGCAATGGTCTTCATAGGTCAGCACGTCCGCCATGATCTGGCAGGGGTGCGAGCGGTCGGTCAGCGCGTTGATCACCGGCACGGTGGCGGCTTCGGCCAGGCGCACAACGCTGGCATGGTCGTTTGAGCGGATCATGATCGCATCGACATAGCGCGACAGCACCTGCGCGGTGTCTTCCACCGTTTCGCCGCGACCCAGCTGCATTTTGTCGCCTTCGAGGATGGTGACACTGCCGCCCAGCTGCGCCATCGCCACCTCAAAACTGACGCGGGTACGCGTTGATGGGGCTTCAAAGATCATCGCCAGCCGCCGCCCTTTGAGCGGCAGGTCGGCGTCTTCGGTGCCCTTGGGCTGGCCCAAGCGTGCTGTCTTGCGGCTACGCGCCGCGGTGATCATCGTGCGCAGATCGCCCGCCGCAATATCGCGAATATCCAGAAAGTGCCGCATGACCCCCTCGTGTGTTTTCCCTGGTCTGGCTTAGGCTTCGGGCATGGCACCGTTCGACCAGCGCTCCAGCGCGCGGTCCCAGTGCTCCATTGCCTCGTCGATATGCGCCTCGGTCAAAATCAGCGGCGGCAGCATCCGTACCACATGGTCGCCGGCCGCAGCGGGGCAAAACCCGGCCTCAATCAACTCGGTCACCGCCGGGCGCGTTGGCACGTCGGGCATGCGCAGGCCCGCCATCAGGCCCTTGCCGCGCACCTCTTGGATCAGGCCGTATTTTTGCTGCAGGGCGGCAAGGCGCGCGTGCAGCAGGGTGCCCATCTCTTCGGCATGCTTGAGGAAGGCGGGGTCCAGCAGATGATCCAGCACCGCATTGCCCACCGCCATCGCCAGCGGATTACCGCCGTAAGTCGAGCCGTGCGTGCCCACCGTCATGCCCGAGGCGGCGTCTTCGGTGGCAAAACACCCACCCAGCGGAAAGCCGCCGCCAATGCCCTTGGCTGCAGTCAGAATATCGGGCTGAATGCCCGCCCATTCGTGCGCCCACAGCTTGCCCGTGCGCCCGGCCCCGCATTGAATTTCATCAAAAATCAGCAGCAGGCCGTGTTTGTCCGCCAGGTCGCGCAGGCCTTTCAGGCACTGTTCGGGCACCGGGCGAATACCGCCCTCGCCTTGCACCGGCTCTATCATGATGCCACCGGTCTCGGGCCCGATGGCGGCCTCGACCGCATCGTGATCGCCCCACGGCACCACATCAAAGCCTTCGGGTACGGGCTCGAAGCCCTTGATCATTTTTTCCTGACCCGCTGCGGCAATGCCCGCCAGCGTGCGTCCGTGAAAGGCGCTTTGAAAGGTGACAATCCGGTAGCGGCCCGCCTCGCCCCGGTCATGGTGATATTTGCGCACCATTTTGATCGCGCATTCAATCGCCTCAGCCCCCGAATTGGTCCAGAATACCGTGTCGGCGAAGGTGGCCTCGGCATAGCGTTTGGCCAGCCGCTCCCCCTCGGGAATTTGGTAGATGTTCGACGTATGCCACAGCTTTTTGCCCTGCTCGGTCAGCGCATGGATCAGATCCGGATGGCTGTGGCCCAGGCACATCACCCCAATGCCCGAGTAAAAATCGAGATAGCGCTTGCCGTTTGTGTCAAAGAGATACATGCCCTCGCCGCGCTCCATGGCAACGGGCATTCTGGCATAGGTTGGCAAAAGGGGTGAGATCATGGCTGTGCTCCCGCGCTCTGGGGCCGCGTTTTAGGGCCGTGTGGATTCAGGCTTTTAACTTATAGCCGGTTTTAAAGACACGATAGACCACAAACAGCAAGACAATATTCAACAGCCCCGTATAGACCACACCGGTTATCAGGTCGCTATCGTGAATGCCGATAAAGCCATAACGAAAGCCGTCAATCAGATAGAAAAACGGATTGACCTGCGAAAACAGTTGCCACGCCTCGGGCAGGCGCGCGATCGAGTAAAAAGTGCCCGAGAGTAGCGACAAGGGCGCCACCACAAAATTGGTGACAAGCGCCGCATGGTCAAATTTGTCGGCCCAGATGCCGGTGAGAATGCCCAGGCTGGAGAGCATCAGCGACGCCGAGACCGAAAAATACAGGATCGGCCAGATATGATGCACCGCCATCGGCACGCTGGGCATCGCCAGAAACACCAGGCCGACAACCAGCCCAACCGCCAGGCCGCGCGTCACCCCGCCCAGCGCAAAGCCCATCGTTAGCTCTACCTCGTTCAGGGGCGGCATCAATGTGTCAACAATATTGCCCTGCACCTTGGAGATCATCAGTGACGAAGAGGTGTTGGCAAAGGCGTTTTGCAGCATCGCCATCACCATCAAACCGGGGGCCAGAAACTGCGCAAAAGGCAGGTCGCCCACCACCCGGCCGCGCCCGCCCAGCGCCAGCGAGAAAATCACCATGAACAACACCGTCGTCACCGCCGGGGCCGCCAGAGTTTGCAGCCACACTTTGACAAAGCGCATGGTTTCGCGCTGATACAGCGTGTAAAATCCAAGCCAGTTCACGCTGCCAATGCGGCGCTCGCCGTGGCCGTGATAACTGTGTGTGTGCGGCTGAGACATCCGGACTCCTTCAATGCGGGCAGTTGTGAACCAGTTGTTGCCACTTGGCAAGCGCGCATCGGGCGCGCTATAGAGGGGGCCAAGCTGAGGTCCGCATGTAAGGGCCATCGATAAGAATTCAAGAGGACGCACCATGGCCTGGACCGACGACCGGATCGAAAAACTCAAAGCATTGTGGGACGCCGGCCAGTCGGCCAGCCAGATCGCCAAAGAGCTTGGCGAAGGCGTGACCCGCAATGCGGTCATCGGCAAGGCACACCGCCTGGGTCTGAAGTCGCGCCCCAGCCCGGTGAAGTCGGACAAGGTCAAGGCCAAGGCGCCTGCGCGCCGCACCGCCAAGAAAGACACCAAGCAGCTGATCTCGCTGCTGGATCTGACCGACCGCATGTGCAAATGGCCCATTGGCCACCCGGGCGACGCCGATTTTCATTTCTGCGGTAAAAATGCCGAACCCGGCATGCCCTACTGCGCCGGCCACTGCGCCGAAGCCTATCAGGCCCAGCCGCCGCGCCGCGACCGCCGCCCGGCCCAGCCGCGCACCATTCTCTAGGTTCGGCACCGGCCCAAAACGTCCATCACAAAAACGTCCCTTGAATCGGTCAAGGGGCGTATTACAGTCGCGTCTCAGTGAGAGAAGGAGGACCCCGCATGATCACTGTTCGTAAAGCCTTGATGGGCGCCGCTATTGCTGCGCTGACCGTTCCTGCTATCAGCGCCGATGATCACGGTGGTGCGTCGGCAGCCGCAGAAGCCGCCAAGCAGCGCCACTATCTGATGGAAATTGTCGGCACGGCCTTTGGCGGGCTTGGCAAAATCATCAAGGGCGAAGTTCAGGGCGATGAAAATATCCCCAACTATACCCGGATCATGTTGAAGGCGGCCTCGCTTGCACCGGTGCATTTTGCCGTCGACACCCGCGGCACCGGCGTGAAAACCGAAACCAAGGATGCGGTTTGGGAAAACTGGGATGACTTTGCTGCCCGCGCGGGCAAGTTCGGCGAAGATCTCACCGCGCTCGATGCAGCCGCCAAATCCGGCGACAAGGCGGCGGTTGCGGCGGCATTTCGTGCCACCGCGCGCAACTGCAAGGGCTGTCACGACGAATATAAAGTGCCCGACGAGCACTAAAGCGCATCCCGGCCCTGAGCGCATGCGCGGGGCCGCATGACCACAAACAATCCCCCGGTCTGGCGCTCAGGCCGGGGGTTTATATATACAGCCGCATCCAGATCGCCGCAGAAACGACAGCAAACAACAGCGCGCCCCACCACCAGCGGCGCAGTTTGGGCGCGCCGCCTTTGATTGCCGCGCGGCCCGTCAGCATCGGGGTTACGATGTTGCGCTTTTTCACGGCCCAATAATACAGGCTGGCAAACACATGCAGGCCCACAAGCCACGGCAGCGCCTCGCCAAGGCTTTTGTGCCAGCCGGTCAGCGTGCCCGACAGGCTGGATGAAACCTCTGACCTCAGCGGCCCGGTGAAGAAAATATCGTCATCGGCAAACAGGCCAAAAATTGCCTGCACCGCAAACAGCACCAGCATCCCCATCACAACCAACCCGCCCAGCGGGTTGTGCCCGGCCCGTGCCACGGGCTCGGGGATGGCGATACGCCGGATATAGCGCGGCAGGCCAACAAGGCGGGTGATCATCGGCCAAAACCGGTTTGTCTCACTGCCGACAATGCCCCACACAAGCCGCCATGCCACCAGCATCAACACCCCCACACCAGACCAGTGATGCACCTGCCCCCATTCCAGCGATGTGCCGGGGATCAGATCGAGCTTGTCCTCAAAGCCCGAGACCAGCGCGCACGTCACGGCAACTGCCAGCGCCCAGTGACATATTCGTGTTGGCACGTCCCAGACTTTTGCCTTGATCCCTGTTTCTGTATCCGCCATAGACTGCGCGCCTCCTGGGCCGAAGTCCTAGCGTCCACAGCAGCGGTTGACAAGTTGGGGGTGCTCACCATATTAAAGCTGACCAATTTAGTCAGAATTAAGATTTTGACGCTATAGACCGCAGTCAATTGCAGCAAACAGGATGGACCGAGGCCCCGAATGATCAGGCTGACAAATCTGGCAGATTACGGCGTTGTGCTGATGGGCGAACTTGCGGATAGCCGCACGCGGCTATCGGCCACCGACCTGGCCGCGCGCACCGGCCTGCCCAGCCCGACGGTGGCCAAAATCCTCAACCTTCTGGCGCGGGCCGCTTTGATCGTATCGCACCGGGGCCTCAAGGGCGGCTTTGCGCTGGCGCGCGGCGCCGATGCCATTAGCGTCGCCGATATTATTGAGGCGATCGACGGCCCCATCGCCCTGACCAATTGCATCGACCAAAAAGACGGGCAGTGCGATTTCGATCAGATCTGCCGCATGCGCGGTCGATGGCAAAAAATAAACACCGCCGTACGCGGCGCGCTGGATGATGTGACGCTTGCCGAGCTGGGCGACACCCATGTTGGCGCGGCGCTGCCGGGCACTGCGCCTGAACACCGGCCGGCGGAATAGGAGACAAAAATGGCAGGAACCAAAGACGCCATCGATCAGGTTGAAGAAGCCACCGGCAGCTATAAGCATGGCTTTATCAGCGATATCGACATGGACCGTATCGAAAAGGGCCTGAATGAGGACATTATTCGCGCCATTTCCGCCAAGAAAAACGAGCCCGAGTGGATGCTGGACTGGCGGCTGAAAGCCTTTGCCCAGTGGCAAAAAATGGACGAGCCCGACTGGGCCAAGCTGCAGTATCCGCCGATCGATTATCAGGATGCCTATTATTACGCGGCGCCCAAATCCGCCGACAAACCCAAATCGCTGGACGAAGTCGACCCCGAACTGCTGCGCATCTATGAAAAGCTGGGCATTCCGCTCGAAGAGCAAAAGGTGCTTGCCGGGGTCGAGGGTGCCAAAAAGGTTGCGGTCGATGCGGTGTTTGACAGTGTGTCGGTGGCCACCACCTTCCGCGAAGAGCTGAAAAAAGCCGGGGTGATTTTCATGTCGATCTCGGAAGCGATCCATGACTATCCCGATCTGGTGCGCCAATATCTGGGTTCGGTGGTGCCGGTGCGCGATAATTATTTCGCCTGTCTCAATTGTGCGGTGTTTACCGATGGAACGTTCGTTTATATTCCCAAGGGTGTGCGCTGCCCGATGGAACTGAGCACCTATTTCCGCATCAATGCCGAATCAACCGGGCAGTTTGAGCGTACGCTGATCGTCGCCGAAGAAGGCAGTTATGTCAGCTATCTTGAAGGGTGCACCGCGCCGATGCGCGACGAAAACCAGCTGCACGCCGCGGTGGTGGAACTGGTGGCGATGCAGGATGCAGAGATCAAATATTCGACCGTGCAAAACTGGTATCCCGGCGACAAGGACGGCAAGGGCGGCATTTATAACTTCGTCACCAAGCGCGGCCTGTGCAAAGGCGCGCGGTCCAAAATCAGCTGGACCCAGGTGGAAACCGGCTCGGCGATCACCTGGAAATATCCAAGCTGCGTGCTGGCGGGTGACGACAGCGTGGGCGAATTTTATTCGGTCGCGGTCACCAACAATTATCAGCAGGCCGACACCGGCACCAAGATGATCCATCAGGGTAAGCGGTCGCGGTCAACCATCATCTCCAAGGGGATATCGGCGGGCAAAAGCCACAACACCTACCGCGGGCTGGTCAAGGTGGCGCCGGGTGCCGAAGGCGTGCGCAACTATACCCAGTGCGATTCGCTTCTGGTGTCAGACACCAGCGGCGCGCACACCGTGCCCTATATTGAGGTGCAAAACCCGTCGGCTCAGATCGAACACGAGGCTACCACCTCCAAGATCAGCGAAGATCAGATGTTCTATGCCCGTGCACGCGGGCTCGACGAAGAAGAGGCCGTCGCCATGATCGTCAACGGCTTCTGCAAGGATGTGATGCAGCATCTGCCGATGGAATTCGCGGTTGAGGCCCAAAAACTTCTGGGCATCAGCCTGGAAGGCAGCGTTGGTTAAGACAGAAAGAGACCCCATGTTACAAATTGACAATCTCCACGCTGATATCGACGGCAAGGATATTCTGAAAGGCCTGAGCCTTAAGATCGGTGCGGGCGAAGTGCACGCCATCATGGGCCCGAACGGCGCCGGAAAATCGACGCTGGCCGCCACACTGGCAGGCCGCGACACATACACTGTTTCCAAGGGGTCGGTGACCTTTCAGGGCAAGGACCTGTTGGAGCTGGAACCGCACGAGCGTGTGGGCGAGGGGCTGTTTCTTGGCTTTCAATATCCGGTGGAAATTCCGGGTGTCTCCAACCTCAATTTCATGCGCACGGCGCTCAACTCGGTGCGCGCCTACCGCGGCGAAGAGCCTGTGTCGGCGGGGGATTTTCTGAAAGCCATTCGCGCCATCGCAGCCGAGTTGAAAATGGACCCCGAAATGCTCAAACGCTATGTCAATGTGGGCTTTTCCGGCGGCGAGAAAAAGCGCAATGAAATGGTGCAGATGCGCATCCTCGACCCCAAGCTCGCCATTCTGGATGAAACCGACTCGGGCCTTGATATTGACGCGCTGCGCATCGTTGCCGACGGCATCAACGCCCAGCGCCGGGCCGATACCGGCATTTTGCTGATCACCCATTATCAGCGGCTTTTGGATTATGTGAAGCCCGACTTTGTGCATGTCATGGTGGCGGGCCGCATTGTGAAGTCAGGCGGGCCTGAACTGGCGCACGCGCTGGAACAGTCCGGCTATGCCGACGTTGCCTGAGACCGAGACCATGACCGCACTGACCGATATCACTGCCGTACGCGAGGACAGCCGCACGCTGGCTGACCAGATGCCCGAACTTGGCGACCACCGCAGCGAAGCCGCAACACGCTTTGAAGCCCTGGGCCTGCCGACGCGCAAAAACGAAGCCTGGCGGTACACCAACCTGCGCCCGCTCAAGACTGAGCCCGCCAAAGATAGTGCGCAAGACCCTGGCTTGCCGGTCGAGCTGGTGCCCGGCTCGATCCGCCTGGTGTTTGTCGACGGCCACTATGCCGAAGACCGCAGCCGCATCGGCACCCTGCCCGACGGCGTGCGGATCAGCCGGCTTGGTAATTATCTGGCCGCCAATCCGGCGCGGGCGCGCGACCTGTTTATGGGCGATGACGGTGTGGCCTTGTTGAACTCGGCGCTGCTGCGCGACGGTGCGGTGATTTCGGTCGCAAACAACACCAGCCTCGCCCGGCCAGTTGAAATTGTTCACGTTACCACCAGTGCACGCCGCACCGGCTGCCATCTCCGCCACCGGATCGAGCTGGGCGAACGCGCCGAAGCCACGGTGATCGAGCGCTGGGTCGGGACGCCCTCTGCATGGGCCAACACCGTGACCGAAGCCCGCGTACCCGAAGCCGCAACCCTGACCCATTTGCGCATCGCCGGGGACGGCGCGGCAGGCACCATTACCAGTGCTGCACGCGTGTCGGTAGGGGCCGAGGCCACCTACCGCGCCACTAGCTTCATGATCGGCGGTACGTCGGTGCGGATCGACAGCCTGGTGAATGTTCTGGGCGAAGGCGGCGAAGCGCATGTTGACGGCTTGTCGCTGGCGGGCGACGGCCAAACCCATGACGCCGTAACGGTTGTGCGCCATCAGGTGCCCGAAGCCCGGTCCGAACAGGTGTACCGCGCCGTGGGCGACGGGCGCGCAGTCACCAGCTTTCAGGGCAAGGTGATTGTCGACAAAGACGCGCAGAAAATCGAAGCCGACCAGAGCTTCAAAGCCATCATTCTAGATCGCAAAGCCACCGCCAATGCCAAGCCCGAGCTTGAAATTCTGGCCGACGATGTGGTGTGCAGCCACGGAGCCACCATTGGTGAACTGGATGCAAATGCGCTGTTTTATCTGACCTCACGCGGGATTTCGCCCGAGGATGCCCGCGCCATTTTGATCGAGGCCTTTGCCGGTGCGGTGCTGACCCGCATTGAAAATGACGATGTGCGCGAACAGGCGGCCGCCGCGATCAGCACCTGGATGTCGGGTCATGTTGACGGGGCCAGCCATGCCTGACGGCCAAACCACAAACGGGGCCGCAAAACGGCCCTTTGACCTGGCGGCGATCCGCGCCGACTTTCCGATTCTCGCGACCGAGATTTACGGCAAGCGGCTGGCGTTTCTGGACAGCGCCGCCAGCGCCCAAAAACCGCGCAGCGTCATCGACAGCGACGTCAAACTGTATGAAACGTCCTACGCCAACATCCACCGCGGGGTGTATAAGTTCAGTCAGGACGCCACCGAGGCTTATGAGCAGGCGCGCCTCAAGGTGCAGGCCTTTATGGGGGCCGCCAGCCACCGTGAGATTATTTTTGTGCGCGGCGCGACCGAGGGCATCAACCTGGTGGCGCAAAGCTGGGGCCGTGCCAACCTGAAGGCGGGCGACGAGATTATCCTGACCGAGTTGGAGCACCATTCCAACATCGTGCCGTGGCAGATGGTCGCCGAGGAAAAAGGCGCGGTGATCAAAGTGGTGCCGGTTCTGGACGACGGCAGCGTCGACCATCAGGCGTATCTCGACCTTCTTGGCCCCAACACCAAAATCGCCGCCTTTGCCCATATTTCCAACGCGATCGGCACCGAATTGCCGGTCAAGGCGATGGTCAAGGCGGCGCATGATGTGGGCGCGCTCACGTTGGTCGACGGCTGTCAGGCGGCGCCGCATATCCCCATCGACATGGCCGATCTGGACGCCGATTTTTATGTGTTTTCGGGTCATAAAACCTATGGGCCCACCGGCATTGGTGTGCTGTACGGCAAGCAAGCGCTGCTGGACGCCATGCCGCCGTGGCAGGGCGGCGGCGATATGATCGAAACCGTCAGCTTTGCGGGCACCACCTATAACGACCTGCCGCACAAGTTCGAGGCGGGCACGCCGCATATTGCGGGCGGTATCGGGCTGGGTGCGGCGCTGGACTATCTCACCAGTTTTGACTGGGAAGACATCACCGCCCACGAAGCCGACCTGATGGCCTATGCCAAGGAGCAGCTGTCGCAGATCAACAGCCTCAAGATCATCGGCGCCGAGACCGAGCGCAAAGCCGTGATCAGCCTTGTGATGGCCGAGGCGCATCCCCATGATATAGGGACGATCCTTGACCGCGCCGGTGTCGCGGTGCGCGCCGGGCATCACTGCGCCCAGCCGGTGATGGACCGGTTTTCCATACCCGGCACGGCGCGGGTGTCCTTTGGGCTGTATAATGGCCGCGACGATGTCGACCAGTTGGTTTTGGGCCTTGAAAAAGTAAGGGAATTTTTCGGATGAACGAGAAACCCGACCGCGATGTGATGAGCGTCGACGGCGCAGAGCCGGCGGCCAAACCCGCGCGCCCGATTGCCCCCCAACAGGGCGGCAGTTTTCTGGCGGGCTTTCTGGCCGAGCAGAACACCGCCGATATGGACCACGGCGCGGCTGAAGACCCTGCGGCTGACACAGGCGGTACCATCGCCGACACGCCCGCCAAAACGCCCGAGGACCTGCAAGAGCGCGCCATTGGCGTGCTGCGCCAGATCTTCGACCCCGAAATCCCGGTCAATATCTATGACCTGGGGCTGATTTACGGCGTCGATGTCGGCGACGATATGATCATCACCGTCACCATGACGCTGACCAGTCCGCACTGCCCGGTGGCCGAGATCATGCCCGGCGAGGTGGAGGTGAAAACCAATGCGATCGCAGGCGCCAAAGGGTCAGAGGTCAAGCTGGTGTGGGACCCGCCGTGGGATTTCACCAAAATGACCGACGAAGCCCGGCTTGAACTGGGCCTGCTCTAATAAGTTTCGGAGGCGTAACAATGGCAACACTCGACATCACCGACGACGCGGCAACCGAAATCAAGGCGCGCATTGCCGCCGATCAGGGCGCGATCGGCCTGCGCGTAGGCACCGAAACCTATGGCTGCTCGGGCCTCGGCTATAAGCTTGACCTGGTGCACGAGCCGGGCGAGACCGACGAAGTGATCGAAACCAAGGGCGTGAAGCTGTATGTCGACCGCAAGGCGCTGCTGGTGGTGATGGGCACCACCATCGGCTGGGAAGACACGATGTTCAACACCGGCTTCACCTTTTCCAACCCCAATGAAACCGGCCGCTGCGGCTGCGGCGAAAGCTTCACGGTCGCGGGTGAGGGCTGAGCACAGTCGCTAACCCTACCGCGCGCCCTACCGCTTACCCCTCGGGCGCATAGGGCGTGCCCTTGATGCTCGTATCCGCCGGGATGATCCAATCGACAATCTGCACGCGGAACTGCCCCGCCTTGACCATCGGGTCGGCGGCGGCGATGGCCTCGGCCTCATTCCGGCTTTTGGCAACCAGCAGCGTCATGCCCCTGAGCGCCGGGTCGCCCGCGCCGACAAGACCGCCCGCCCCCAGCCCCACGCCGTCGCGCTGCAGGCGGCGCTGATAATAAATATGGCCGAGCATCGCTTCGCCGCGCGCCTCCTCACTCATCGCCGGAGCGTCGTCCGCCACATAAATCAGCATCAGATACAGGGTTTGAAACGCTTCGGGCACGGTCAGGCCGTCGCGGCCCTCCTGCGCCAGGGCTTGGGCCGCCCCCGCAAATATCACCGCCACCACCGCAAGCGTTTTGATCATGGTCTTTCCCCCGCTGGTGGGTTGCGCACAGCCTTGCGCTTCGCGCATTCACCGCACATACCAAAATGGCACCCTATGAGTATAGCGCCGTGCCGGGCGCGGCGCGAGGGCCTTCGCGGGGTTGCTGCGCCCTTTGCAACAAAAGACTTGTCAGCGACGGGCGGCTCCGCTATCACACCGGGCGCCGGGGCACGCCCTGGTGCCATGTCCTGATCAGGGCCGCTTTAGCTCAGTTGGTAGAGCACATCATTCGTAATGATGGGGTCACGTGTTCGAGTCACGTAAGCGGCACCATCTCTTTGATCTCGCGCCAGTTCGCTAGGCTCACGGCTCCGACGGGGCGGTGAACGGTCACCGGCCCGCAGTCGCGGGCTTAGCTGGGGTTCGAGGTCCTACCGCTTTTGGCGCACCATTTCCCGCCTTTTCATTAGCCCTTACCCCTGCAGTGCCGCGCTATTCGGCAGCGATGATGGGCTGCGCGTATTTCGGGCAGTCACTGCGACAGATACCGTCGTGCGACCATTCGGGCGGCCTCCACAAATACGCCAGTTTGTCGCGCCAGCGCTCGGCGGTGGACATTTTCTCTGCCAGCTGGCGGAAGCCGGCGAATTGCGCTGTCAGCGGGTTGTTGTCGTCCACCGGCCTGACCAGACCAACAACCGGACGCTCGCCGTAGGGCTCGAAGGTACCAAAGAGTTTGTCCCACAGGATGAACACCTGCGAAAAATTCTTGTCGATATAGTGCGGCTGGTTGGCGTGGTGCACCATGTGATTGCGCGGGGTGGCAAAGATGGTTTCCATCCAGCCCAGGTCGCCGATATAGCTGGCATGATTCCAGATGCCGAAGGCGCTCTTGATCACAACAACCGCCAGATAGACCCCAGGCGACACACCCAGCATGGCGGCAACAATCGCCCCTATAACCTGCAATTTCCCGTCCAGATAAAAGCCGCGCGCCGCCGTGGTGTGGTTGAACTCGTTGGACGAATGATGGATCGAATGGAAAGCCCACAACAGCCCCACACGGTGGCCCAGCCGGTGTTCCCAGTAATAGGCCAGTTCGTGCGCGATAAAGGCGATCAGCAGCGCCAGCCACAGCGTGTCCACCGTGAACCAGCGCGCATGGTCATAGGCCCAAACCGAGATGGCAAAGGGGATCGCCAACCCCACCAAAAGACCAATGACGCTGTTCATCAGATTGAGCCCGATGCTGCACAGCCCGTCGGCATTGTTATACACCCCGGGTCGGGCGACCAGGTAAAACAGCCGCTCCCCCAGCACCATGCCAAAATAGGCGGCGGCCAGATACCACAGGCTGTTTGGCCCACTTAAGTGTTCGACAAGGGTTTCAAGCATGGCCAGCTCCTCAGCGGTATTTGTCGATCCACCCCATGGTTGCCGTCAGCTTGGCAAGCCAGTGCGACGGGTGCACACGAATGCCGTGCGGCTCGTCGGGCACGCGCACCATCGCGGTGTCGATGCCGCGGAGCTTGAGCGCGGTATAATATTGTTCCGTTTGCGAAATGGGTGTGCGGTGGTCGGCCTCGCCGGTGATCAACAGCGACGGCGTGGTGACGCTTTCGATCACGCTCAACAGCGAGCGGCTGCCATAATGCTCACGGTGTTTCCACGGCTCGCCCGGGAACCAGTAATAATTCACGAACGGGATGTCGGTGGTCAGGTTGAAGCTTTCCCATTCGATAACGGGGTAAAAGATCACCGCCGCCTTAAAGCGGTTGCTGCGCCCGATCACCCAGCTGGTCAGCACACCGCCGCCCGAGCCACCAGCAACATAAAGCCGGTCCGGATCCACAAACCCTTTGGCAATGGCGGCATCGACGCCCGAGATCAGATCGTCAAAATCGTCGCTTGGGTAATTATGGTGAATGAGGTTGGCAAACTCGGCCCCATAAGAGGTCGAGCCGCGCGGATTGACATACAGCACCACCATGCCCTGCGCCGCAAATAGCTGTTTTTCAAAGTCAAAGCGCGGGCCGTAATTGGCAAAGGGGCCGCCGTGAATTTCGATCAGCAGCGGATATTTCCGGGTGGCGTCAAAGTCTGGCGGCAACACCATCCAGCCCTGCACGCGGCGCCCGTCTTTGGATGAGGTGTAGGTGATCTCTTCCACCGCGCCGATGCTGCGCTGGTCAAAGAGGTCATCATTGACCGCCGTAACCTGCGCGAAATCATCCCCGCGTGCACCGACATAGATGTCCTCGGCAGACGTGCCAAAGCTTTTCACCGCCGCGATGCGCCCGCCCGGTGCCACGGTGAATGCCGCCACCCCGCCATAGGCGCTGTAGCCCGAATTGCCGCTTATATTGTCGGTTACGGGCGTCATCGTGCCGCCCAGGTCAACATAGGCCAGCTGGGTCACGCCGCCATCGTCATAGGCCGCGTAAAGCCCGGCGGAATCGGATGCCCAGCGGAAACTGTGTACAGACCGGTCCAAATCTGCCGTCAGCACGCGGCGATCACCGGTGGCGATGTCCTGCACATAGAGAAGGTCGGTATGAAAGCCGAGGCGCTGATCGTCAAAGCCGGTATAGGCCAGCCACTTGCCGTCGGGCGACACCTGCGCGCCGTTATCGCCGCCGTCACGGGTGGTCAGCTGGCGCACCTCGCCGGTGGTCACATCAAAGGCAAACACGTCGGTATTGTGCGGAAACTGGTCAGCATCGCTGCGGCGGTTTGCTGACAGCACAATCGCTTTGCCGTCGGCCGTCCAGCTCAGCGGTCCGGCGCGCCTGCCGATACCGCCGTGATGATAGTCGCCGGACGAGATTTGCTTGGGCGTACCGCCGTCGGCGGGCACGGTGAAAATATGCGTATAGCCGTCCGGCAGATAGCCCGCACCGTTAAACCGATACACCAGCTTGTCGGTGGTAAAGGCACCGGCGTGCCATGTAGCCCCCTTGGGCGGAGAAGGCATGGTGCCGATGGTCAGCGGGGCTTCGCGCTTGAGCATGGTGAAGGCGAGCGCCGTTCCGTCGGGCGACCAGGTGATGCCCGACGGGGCCTCGGTCAGGGTGGTGATCTGCGACACCGTGCCCGAGGCCATATCGCGCACAAAGATTTGCGGGCTGGCCTGGCCGGCACCATCCGCGTTGACGTTGGAGATATAGGCAAGGCGCCTGCCGTCGGGCGACCAGCGCGGCGTGTGGGCGTTCACCAGCCCGTTGGTCAGCGCCTTGTGGTCGCTGCCATCTGCCGCCACCATCCACAGATTGCTGTAGCGCGTATCGGACATCACATCGGCAAAATGCCGGACATAGACAACGCTATCCCCGTCCGGGGCGATTTGCGGGTCGGCGGCGTGCTCCAGCGCGAACACATCCATCGGCTGAAAGGGCGGCTTGTGTCCGTCAGCCAGGACACCCGCAGCCAAAGCAAGCGCCGTCATCAAGCCAAAGATCGCACGCATATCCACCTCCCCGTCATGTCATCCCGCACGGCAGAATAGCGCAAGTGAGGATTTGCCCCAATGAGATTCTCTGTCGCGGGGCGGGGTCTTGGGTTGTGTTGGGTTAGCCCATGGTGGGTGTGTAACAGTCCGGCTGGAAGCGCGGCGTGCAGATGCACTCGATCACCATGTCCTCCGCGCCGGTATTGGTGACCGACTGGCCCTGACCGGCGGCGATCCGGACCACCGCGCCCGCCGCGACCAGACGGTCGGACGCACCGTCAAGGTGCATGATGCCCGTGCCCCGCACAATGACATAGACCTCAACCACACCAACAAGCGCATGATGCTCGGTGGTCACGCCCGGTTCGACGCGCACAAGGGCCCGCGACGCCCGCACATAGGCTGGATCATTGCCGACCTCACGCACAAAGACGCGCTCGCGGGTGTAAAATTCGGGGGCGGTCACTGTGCCCGCCTTATGGCTGAACAGGGTTGGCAAGCGGTGTTAGCCCGCTGTCGGACAGCATCGTCATTGCCGGTTCGTCGCGGCGGCGTATGTGGCTGTGCCCGCCGCCCCATTCGAGCGTGTCAAACGCCTGACAGTTGGAACAGAGCGGCGACCACAGCGACGCTTCGTGCCCGCAGTCTTCGCACACCCAGCCGGGGGGCGGTTTGGCGGCGTCCAGCGCCTCTTCGGCAGCGTCAGTCGACTGCCCGAGAAGCGTGGCCAAACGAAGCTTCAAGGCCCACACGCGCCGGTCGGGCGCCGCCTGCATCAGCCGGTCAACAAGTGGCTCGGCCGAGGCGGCGTCGCGCGCATCCAAATGCGCGTCAGCCAACACCAGCAGGCTTTCCACATGCCCGGGGTTCTGACCCGCCAACCGATCTGCGCGCTTGCGCCAATCGGCGCCGGACTCGGCAGCGTCCAGGTCTTTATAGGCCTTGGCCAAAACCGGGTGCGGGGCCGCCGCCCACGCCTTGAGCAACAGTTTCTCCGCCCGCGAGAGTTTGCCGTCGCGGCGGGCAAGCCGTGCCTGCGCCGCAATGGGCGGGGCAAAGTCTGGCCGCAGTTTGGCCGCCTTTTGAAAGGCTTTGAGCGCGCCCGCGCGGTCGCCAGACAGCTCCAAAGCCGCCGCTTCGCTATAGGCCAGCGCCGCCCGGTGGCGGGTGATTTGGCCGTCATCCATCAACTTGTGCCGGGCAACTTTATCGAGCGCATCGCCTGCCTCTGTCCAGTGGCCGGCTTCGACCTCCAAGGCAAACAGGGTTTTCAGCACCCAGGGGCTGGACTTGTGGTCAGCAAAGGCGCGGCGCGCAAGGTGCAGGGCGCGGTCCGCCTGACCCACCCGGCGGGCCTCGCTGATCAGCCCGCGCAGGCCGATCAAACGGCCATCATCCGAGGCCTCGAGCGCCGTAAAGCGCTCGCGCGCGGTGGCGTGATCGCCGCGGCGCATTGCAGCTTCGGCAGCGATGAGGTGCAGCATCGGCTGCGGCGGCAACAACAGCTCGGCGTCTCCGGCCAGTTTCGCCGCCAACCGGTGATCGCCCGATGACAGCGCCACCAGGGCCTTGTTCAAAAGCGTCAAGCCGCGCCGCTGCCGTTTGATCGCGCGTTCGGTCCCCACCAAGGGCAATTGCCGGCGCAAGACGCCTGCCCCCCAGACCGACACACCGACCAGTGCCGACACAGCGCCCGCCGCCAAGGCCAGTGCTGCAAAGCTGGTGTAAACCTCAAGGCCCGCGAACCGGATGGTGGCAGCGCCCGGATTATCGGCAAACCAGGCGGCCGCCGCTGCCCCCGCCAACAGGAGCGCAAACACAAAAAACAGTCGGGTCACCGCTGGACCTCGCCGCGCGCCAGCAAGCCGCTTCGCAGGTCTTCAAGGGCACTGAGCGCCGCCGCACGGCCATATGCCCCGGCGATCCATGCCTGTGCCGGGGCATCCCCGGCACCCGCCAGCGTGCTGAGCTGATCCGCCGCCGCCTTCAGATCGCGCGCGGCCAGGCTGCGCTCGGCTGCGTTCAGCACCGCATCAACACCGTTAGCGCTGGCATCGGTGCGCCGTACGGTAAAGAGCGAGGCGAGAAACCGCCCCTCGGCCTTTTCCGCCGTCTGTTTGAGCGCAGCCGCTACGTCCTGGAAGTCGCCGACAAGCGCCTCATAACTCGGCACACCGTCAGCGGCGGCGGCCAGTCGCTGTGCCGGGCCAATCAGGTCCGCTTGCGCGGCCGGGTCGAGGGCGGAAATCTCCTGTCGGATGACGGCCAGATCGGTTGAAAAGGCCCCGCCGGTGTCCAGCGCCTCGCGCACCGCGCTCAAGGTCACCAACAGGCGCCCGCGCGGCGAAGCGGTCAGCGCCCCGGCGGCCAGGTCGCTGGCCACGCGTTCATAGGTCTCCAGCCGTGCGGTGAGGCTGTCAATTTCCACGCGCGCCGCTGCCAGAGCGCCTTCAAGCTGGGCGAGACTGTTACCTTGCGCGGCGTCGGTGCGCCCGGCAGAGGACAGATTGGCAAGGCTGCGGCGCAGGGCGGCGACATCCTCGGCCAGAGCATCCACGCGCGCAGTGGATTGCTGGCTGTTCAGTGCAGCGGTTTCAACGCCTTGCACGGATGGGGCCGCATCCAGACCGTCGATACGGGCAGCCATATCCGCCACCGCGCGGCGCTGCGCCGCCAAGCTGTCTTCAACGCTGGTCAGGCCGGATTCCAGGCGGTTCAGGCGACCCAAAAGCGCCGCATCACTCGCGTCGCTTGACCCCGAAGGCTGCACCTCAACAGCGCTCAGAAGGCCAGCCCGCTCCAGTGCCGAGCGGGCATAGGGCGCGGTAAACAGCCCAGCAATAAACAGCGCCAAACTCAGGCTCAGCCACCATCCGGCATAGGTTTTCTTTGGCTTGTCCGAGACAACTTTTGGTGCGTCACCAGCACTTTCCCCAACGATTTCGGCATCCAGAATTTCTGGCTCTGCGGGGCTGTCTGACTCAGATGTCGCCATGGCTCTCTCGCTTCAGGGTGGTCATTGCATCACGCCGGGCCGATCGCGGTCATCATCGCCTCTTCGGTTGGCATCCGCGCCGAGCGCTTGCTGCGCCAATTCCCCAAAAGCGTATCGGCAATCCGGGTCGAGAGGCACACAGCGTCCAGATTTTCCAGCACATCAAGCGCGTCCATATCGCCGACCAGCTCTTCAAAGATGGTGGCAAGGCGCGGTGAATAAAAGAGCACCTGGTCAATTTCACCGGCGTTGATCAGATCGAACGCCATAGAGGGAAAGCTGGGCGCGGCAACCGCGCGGTATACAATTGCATCTTCTGCATCGCCGCCTTCGGCGTTGAGCGCACCGGTAATATCATAGGACACGTCTTCGCCGCGCAAATAGGTATAAGGCCGCGGCACGCTGCCATATTGCTGCAAAAGCGGCATCAGCCCCTTGACCGTGCCGGGCCCAGCATTGACGCGTTGAAAGCCCAGCTCGCGCGCGGCCTCAGCCGTCGCGTCGCCCACCGCATAGACCACGCGCTCGATATCCGGCAGCGACTTCAAGCCGTACCGCACGGCGTTTTTGCTGGTCACAATCAAAGACCGCGCCGGATCGGGCACCGAAAACGTCACCGACTGGACTAGCATCATCGGCGCCACAACAACGACATGCCCCATGGCTTCCAGCCGCTGTTTGGTGCCTGCACAGTCCAACTCCGGCCGCGTAAGCAATATTCGACTCAAGACTGCTAACTCCCCTTTGATGGTCTGCGCATCACATTTCGTTTGCCAACAACGCCATCATATCCTGTTCAAGTTGACGGAAAAAGCCCTCGCCTGCCTTTTGCCGGATCGTGCGCCCAACATCGGCCCCAAGCGCTGCTGCGTCGCGGCGATCGGCGCTCTGGTGTGCGGCAATGTCCTCGGTGCCGTTGATCGACAAAATCTTGGCGTTCAGCGTCAGCCGGTCCCCCTCCAGCGTGGCATAGGCGGCAATCGGGGTGCGGCACGAGCCGTCAAGCGCAGCCAGACATGCCCGTTCGGCGATCACCGCATCGGCGGTATCTGTATCGTGCAAAAGCGCGGCGATGTCGCGGCTGCCATTGTCACCGGTACGGGTGGTCAGCATAATCGCGCCTTGGCCCGGGGCCGGTAAAAACCGGTCTGTGCTCAGGGTTTCTTTGTGGACGCCGTCCAAATTCAGCCGGTCGAGCCCCGCCCGCGCCAAAAATGTGCCGGCGGCCAACCCCATTTGAATTTTGTTCAGTCGGCTTTGCACATTGCCGCGGATGGGCACCACATCAAGATCGGGGCGCAGCGCCAATGCGATCGCCCGCCGCCTGAGCGACGCGGTGCCGATGCTTGCGCCCTCCGGCAGGTCATCAAAGAGCAGACCGTCCGCCGTGATAAAACAATCGCGAACATCGGCGCGCGGCAGAAAGGCAGCCACCTCCAGTCCCTCTGGCAGCCGGGTCGGGACATCCTTGGTGGAATGCACGGCGATATGCGCCTTGCCGTCCAGTTGCGCGCGGTCCAGCTCGCGCGTGAACAGGCCCTTGCCGCCCGCCTCGATCAAGGTGCGGTCCAAAAGCCGGTCGCCGGTTGTGGCCTGGGCGTGAATGTGCACATGACCAACGAGATCGGGTCGCTTGGCCTCGATCATGGCC
>JASBSO010000008.1 GCA_030148905.1 Kordiimonadaceae bacterium
GGTCACCGATCAACACCTTGGCGGCACAGATATTGCCGGACAAAAACGCCATTTGGGCCAGCCAATCAGGATTTGTGACGCCCCATTGTTCAAGAGGGGCCAACAGGGCCCGTGCCTCGATGAAAACAGGCAAGGCTTGCCGGTGATGACCCCGATTGAAAAGCCAGAGCGCAACGCGGTTTTTGGCGCGGGCATACAAGACCGTATGCGCAGGGTTGTCCGGAAACCGTGTAACAAGCATTTTCGCCGTTTGATGCGCCGTTTCAAATAGCGATTTTGCCGTGTCGACATCGCCTGCACGTTCCAGATCGGCAGCGGTTGCGATCAGGCTGCGGATACCGACTTTCAAACTTTCAGGCGGCAGGCTATCGGGGTTGCCCAGCGCTGTGTAATAGGCCAGTGCTTGCTGATTAGCCCCTTTCAGAGCGTTCAAACGGCCAACACCTTCCAATTGATCGCGCAAATCTGTCAGCATGAATTCGATCAGCCCTTCTGCATCGGCGCGGCGGTCGTCCGCCTCGCGGCGGGCACGGGCGGCCTCCCATGTCAGTGCAGACATGGCTAACACCAGCAGAAGGCTCGCCGCCGTGATGGCTGTCACGGTGCGGTATTTTCGCCTCAGGTCGCGCTGAACCAGCGCATCGAGCCCCACATCCAGCAAGCCGGCAGCGATCTTCATAAAGGCAAGATGGCGGCCGTCGCCCCCCGCACGCGCATCGCCCGCCACCGGCTCAGCCCGGTCGGTGCTCAGTTGGCCGTCTGCCGTCACCTGAAATCTGAGCGCTGCGGGGAAGCACTCCGTTTCACCGCCTGCGCCCGGCTCGCCGTCAACAATATAGGCCAGCACCGTGGCGGCGTTGCCGTGCAGTTGTTTGAAGGTGCGGATTTCTTCATTGACCCAGTGCGAGCGCACCGCCTGCGGCGAGCACACCACAATCAGCGCGTCGGAGGCCTGAAGCGCCGCGCGGATCTCCTGCGTCAGGCTGTGGCTGGCGGCGAGTTCCTCGCGGTCGCGGAAAATCGGGCGCAGGGGTTTCTTCCCTGCGGGTGAAGGGGCCAGCCCGGCGGGCGGCGAATATCCCTCCAGCTTGCGGGCAAGCCACGCCGCTGCGCGGCTGTCCCGGTGGCTATAGCTTAAAAAGGCCCGATAGTGCCGCATGGCTATGCCCCCATATGCCTCGGCTGATCCCCAACACCCACCATGCCGCTACCAGGTGTTTTTTGCAACCTTGGCCGTGACGCGCGTCACGGACACTGGCCGGGTCTAAATCTAGGGACAATGAGGCATCACATGATGGAGGAGGCATCGATGACATTTTTAAAAAGACTGCGCCTGCTGGGTGCAGCCATCGCCGCGGCCGGATTTTTGACCACCGCAAATTCTGCCGATGATTTCTACATCGAAATCAACAAAGACATTCCCGATAAGGTTTTGGCGAAACTCTGCCCAACCTATCCCTGCAAGATTTTTGAGCAGCGCTCGAGCGCAGCTTTGCTGACCGCAACGAATAACGACATCGGGTTTCAGCGATCCGAATTCAACAACTCAGCGCTCGACTATGCTTATGACACATTGGACGATAGCGGCTCGCCGAATGTTCTGACGGTCAACCGCACCCTCCTTGAAGCCGACCTGACGGCTGCAATCAAAATTCTGGAAGACCCGGCGCAATTCGGCACAGAAGCCTATGAAGAAGCGCAGGACCTATTCGACAACGCCATTGAGACCGATGTCAGCAATGAAATGCTGGCCTATGCACTGACCATGGCCAAGGAGTTTCTGGTGGCTCAAAAAAGCGGCCCTTATCAGGTGACATCTGATGAAGCGATGGACCTTGACCCCGTGCTTGCCGCCTCGCTCAGCAGCACCATTGCTATCCTCACCGATCTGGAGACGGGGACAAAATCCTGGGCTGACCTGACACCGGATGAGCGACAAAATGTTCTTGGCTTTTGGGGCAAGATCAGGAAAAGCTGGCGCAAGTTCAAGCGGTGGGCGCGTCGCACCCTCAAAAAAGCCTTTTCTGTCGGCAAAACGGAATTGGTCTATTTGCAGGTCTATGCGGACCGGCGCCCTCATATTGATCTTGCCAATCCAATCGTGCTGCGCGATCTCGACGTCACGCCCAAATTCCAAATCAAGCAATATTACAAGCTGTTCGGCAAAACCCGTCATGTGAAGATTGGGTCTTCGCGCATCGGGGTGGAGATTGGGGTCAGTGCAAAACTGATTGCAGACAAGACGCAGGGTAAAAAACTGGTCACGGCGAAGTTCAATTTCAGCCGGTTCAAAATTCGCTTCAAGATTTTGACCTGGACCGTGCGCGTAGGCTTGACTTCGCTGGCGAACAAACTTGTCGATAAAAAACCACCCATCGCAGTTTTTGACGCGTCAAAACTGCTAGCGCCCTTTGACCCGCTCAAAAACGGTGTTGGTGTGGTTTTCGGTATTCATGATTTCGACATCCCCGTGGACCCAAGGGCCCTCAAAATCCGGATTGATCTGTTAGTAAAATAACCTCCCAGAGCCGGATGGCTGCTTTGTGCAAGCACCGTCCGGCTTTTTTTACAAAGCCGTATGTCCACAACCACAAACGGTTTCTAGCGGCCCCGTGACGCGCGTCACGGACAGACGGCCGACCCCCTCATAAAAATGTGCGGCAGTAATACCTGCCACATGAAGACAAAACTATGAGGAGGAAACAATGGCGAACCCAATAGACATAGACTTTCACTTTGATGAAACGACGGACGTAAGCCTGACCGAATTAAGCGCGACCGATATCAACGACGTGCTGTCGAGCGGGCAGGTGACCGAGGTCGATGTTCTCGACGACAGCGACGACAGTGAGGAAAATTTTCTCCTCGTTCATGACACCAAAAACAGCGCCGGCAAAACCTGGGACATCCATGTCGCCACCATCGGCAACTGGCCCGAATTTAAAACCAAAACCTGCTATAAATGGGTGCGCATTCCACTGAACGGCAGAACCAAGGTGCCCTATCCGTGCGTGTGGCGCCGCACCTGTAAAAAAGCCTGGTATCTGCGCATCACCTATGGCGGCTCGGTATCGCTTCCCAAGGATATCGAGAAGATCATCAAGGACTGCGTTAAGGTTGCCTTGGTACCGGCGCTTCCCATTTTGCTGACCGGGAATGTTGGTGCTGCTGTGGCGGCGTTTCTGGCGGCCTTCAAAAAGTGCTTGATTGCAAAGGGTGTTCAGGAAGCCACAAGCTTTTCGGCATCGTTTTATACCCGCAAAACCTGTGGCAAGTGGAAGCGGGTCTAAGCGGCGCTCTAGGACGCCGTTTGATCACGGGGTGTTCAGGGGGCACCCCGTGATCTCATCTGCATAGCAATCGCGAACCCTATCCAGATATCGCCAATGCCACCCCGTCGCTCTACAGGCCACATTCACCGCGCCTGTGTGCCGGTCTGTCGCAAAAGATTGGCAGCCACATGCCCCGCTGCGATTGTATGGCACCGGGTGATGATCGACAGAGGAAGGGGTTCTGCGTGATGATGAGAGGATTGCAAATGGGTGCGGCGATGGCACTCGCCACTATGTGTGCCAGTGGGACTGGCTGGGCGCGCTGCCATTTGTCCGACGGTGAAAAAGCGGCGGTTGGTGCGGCGGCGCAAGGCTATATTGACGCGTGGATCGCCAATGACAAAGATGCCGTATTGGCGCTTTTATCCGATACAGTGGTCATGATCCCGCATCACGGTGCGCCAGTCCGCACAGGCAAAGACAAAGTCGCAGAGTGGTGGTTCCCGGGTGGCGCGGTTACCGCGCCGATTTTGACCTATGACCGTGTGACCCACGAGATAGACGGGTGCGGCGAGCTGGCCTTTGCGCGCGGTCGCCTGAACGAATTGACCTACGAATATCAGGGTCAGGTGTTTCGCCAAGCCGACGGTAATTTCTTGACGCTCTTTCGAAAAACCGATCAGGGCGACTGGCTGATCACCCACCATATCTGGAATGATCCGCCAACCGAGCGCAACTGATCAAGCGGGTCCGTGATTGCTGTGGCAACCGATCGGGCGTCACCTCAGTCATCGTCGATCAGAATGCGGTGCGCCGCGCCGTCCAGGTCGTCATATTGCTTTGACGTCAGCGCCCAGAAAAACGCCGCCAGGCCGACAAGGCTTAAAAACAAGGCCAGCGGTATGAGAAACAGCAAAACGCTCATGATGGGCCTCCTGCGGATGTGTGCCGCGCCACCAAGGGATGAAAACGAAACGCATTGGCGATCACCACCAATGACGACAGCGACATCGCCAGCGCCGCCATCAACGGCGTAACATATCCGGCAAGCGCAAGCGGAATGGCGACCATGTTATAGAGCACCGCCAAGGCAAAGTTCTGCTTGACCAGCCGCGTTGACAGGCGAGCAGCCGCGATACTGTCGCCAACCGGGGTCAGGCTGTCGCCCTGAAACACGACGTCGCTTGCTTGCTGGCTGATATCAATAGCGCTAGAGGGCGCAATGGACACATGCGCGGTGGCGAGTGCGGCAGCATCGTTCAGCCCGTCGCCGATCATCACCGCCGGGCCGTTTTGGTGTTGTATGCGGTTGACCTCTGCAACCTTTTGCTCGGGGCGCACATCGCTGACGGTGTGTTTAATTCCAAGCTGACGCGCGACATTGTCTGCGGCTGGTTTGCGGTCGCCAGACAGCAGATGCACGCCAACACCGAAGGCCTGCATGCGGCGTACCGTTGCTCTGGCCTCTGGGCGGAGCGTGTCGGCAAAAGCGAAACGCACGGGTGCCGCCTTGCCGTCTGATAGCCACAATTCGCTGTGCGGGTCGCTGTGGTCCCCATGACTGACGCCAACGGCAAAATCACGCCGCCCCAGTCGCCAGTTTGTGTCACCGTCACGACATTCCAGGCCCTGTCCGGGGATTTCCTCAATGGTGCCGGATATCGCAAGTGGTGCCACCCCGTGACGGCGTGCGGCGTCCTCAAGCGTGCGGCACAGCGGGTGACGGCTGTAGCGCGCCATGCCTGCAGCACGGGCAAGGTCGGCTTGTGTCCACACCCCCCCGGTTAGCTGCGCAATACCTGTGGTCAGTGTGCCGGTTTTGTCGAAAATAGCCTCGCGCACTTCAGAAAGGCGCTCCAGCGCATCGCCGCTTTTCAACAAAATACCACGTTTGAAAAGCCATGTGCTGACCAGCACCTGCACCACCGGCACGGCCAGACCCAAAGCACAGGGGCATGTGATGATCAAGACGCTGATGGCGGTCACCAGTGCGGCCTGCCAGTCGGCCCCGCCAACGCCCCACCAGCCCAGAAAAGCCAGTGCGGCAAGGCTGTGCACAAGCGGGGTGTAGATCTGCGCCGCGCGGTCAGCCAGGCGGACATAGCGCGCATGGCCTTGCTCGGCCACTTCAATGAGGCGCACAATGCCGGCCAGCAAACTGTCCTCTGAGGCCTTGGACACCTCTGCCGTGGCCGAACCCGATAGCACCACCGTGCCGCCCAAAACCGTGTCGCCATTTTCACAACTGATGGGCAGGCTCTCGCCAGTGATCAGGCTATTGTCAAGCCCGATGCGCCCGTCTTTCAACACCGCATCAACCGGTACGCGTGCCCCAGCGGTCAGGCGGATATGGTCACCGGGCCTAAGGTCGGCAATCGGTGTGGCGTCAAGCTGGCCGTCGGCGGCCACCCGCTGGGCCACACCGGTAAAGTGCCGCATAAGCTGGGCGGCGCTGGTGCGGGCCT
>JASBSO010000010.1 GCA_030148905.1 Kordiimonadaceae bacterium
GAGAAATTCGTTAAAATTTGGAAAGATATACCAGATATCGTACCGGGCGGAGGGCCAGGCGACCAAATAAAATTTATGTCCGCAGTTCGAGAAATTCGTGCCCTGGCAGCTTGGCGACATGCTGTTTGACCAATTGTTCGACAATCGCCTTGGCGGGGGCCTGGTCAAGCTGGTCAAAAATCTGGAACAAAAACAACCCGTTCTGAATCACCAGTCGCCGGTCGGCCTTGTGCTGGTCCAAAATCGCCTTTTCGGTGTCCAGCCGCGCGTTACTCAGCGGGATATTCTGAAAAGACGACATCGCCAGCAGGTCGGTGCTGTCAAAAGGGATAACCTCGCCCGCGCGGCCAATGGCGGCGGCGGTGTGTTCGCAGATCTGGTCGATATCGGAAATGTCCCACACCTCGGCCGGGATCGACAGACCCAGCGAGCAGGCGCGCATCCGGAGCGTGCGGCTGCGCAGGGCAAACATCATGCCGTCGGCCAGCAGCTTCATCAACCCCGAGGCGATCACGCCGGTGTCGGTCTCTGTTGGTGTGTTGGTCACGCTGATATCCTCCCCAAAACCATTTGCAAAATCATCGTCATTTCGTCTGGCACACAAAGGCCTCACCGCGGGGGCGCGGCGAGGCTTGTGGCCTTGGGCCAGGGCGGACCGCCCGAGTGGGGGGGAATGGGGGGTATCGGGCGGTCCAGCGGCATCGAGAGGCCCATCTCGATGACTCGAAATGTAACAAAATGTCATAGGGAAGGATTTCGGAATGCTGGGAATTTTTTTCAAAATTTTGGGTTTTTGCGGCCGAATAGGGGTTTTTCTGCGGCCCTAAGGGGTGCACGCCGCTTGACTTTGCCGGAGAGCCTCCGCAATTTGCGGGCATATATTTACCCGTCAATGATTGATTGTTTTTCAAAATGCGCGACCCACGCAACAAATATTCACTATTTCAAAATATTGACCTGCCGGACCGCATATGGCCCACCCGGCAGACCACGACCGCGCCGATATGGTGCAGTGTTGATCTGCGCGACGGCAATCAGGCGTTGATCGAACCGATGGGCCATATGCGCAAGGCACGGATGTTTGAAACGCTGGTCGCCATGGGGTTTAAGGAGATCGAGGTGGGCTTTCCCGCCGCCTCGCAAACCGATTTTGACTTTGTCCGCTGGCTGATCGACAACGGCCGCATTCCGGACGATGTCACCATCCAGGTGTTGACCCAGGCGCGCGACCATTTGATCGACCGCACCTTTGAGGCCATCGCCGGGTGCCGCCGGGCGGTTGTGCATCTCTATAATTCCACATCGACGCTGCAGCGGCGGGTGGTGTTTGGGCTCGACCGCGCCGGGATTGTCGACATCGCGGTTAAGGGGGCCGAGCGGGTCAAGGCGCAGGCGCAGGCGCTGAGTGGCAGCGAGATTGTCTATCAATATTCGCCCGAAAGCTTCACCGGGACCGAGCTTGATTTTGCCAAAGAGGTCTGCGAAGCGGTGATGGACGTGTACGGCCCCACGCCCGACGCGCCGATGATCCTCAACCTGCCGGCGACGGTGGAAATGGCGACGCCCAATATCTACGCCGATCAGGTGGAATGGTTTGCCCGCAACGTCGGCCCGCGCGACGGCTATATTCTGTCGCTGCACCCGCACAATGACCGGGGCACCGGCACGGCGGCGGCGGAGCTGGGCATGCTGGCGGGCGCCGACCGGGTGGAGGGCACGCTGTTTGGCAATGGCGAACGCTCGGGCAATGTGGACATTGTCAATCTGGCGCTGAACCTCTATACGCAAGGCATCGACCCAGGGCTTGATATCAGCGATATCGACGGCCTGGTGCGCACGGCAGAATATTGCAACCAGATCGATGTGCACCCGCGCCACCCCTATGCGGGCGAATTGGTGTATACCTCCTTTTCCGGCTCGCATCAGGACGCGATCAAAAAGGGCTTTGCCGCGATGAAGGCGCAAAACACCCCCGAATGGGGCGTGCCTTATCTGCCGCTGGACCCCACCGATGTGGGCCGCAGTTACGAGGCGGTGATCCGGGTCAACAGCCAGTCGGGCAAGGGCGGGGTCGCCTTTTTGCTGGAGCGCGATTACGGCCTGCGGCTGCCGCGTCGGCATCTGATCGAATTTAGCCGGGTGATCCAGAATTACGCCGACAATGAAGGCGCCGAAGTGTCGTCAGACATCATCTGGCAGGCGTTCGAGCGCGAATATCTGCACCAGGACGCGCCCGCGCTTGTGCTGGACGATTTTGAACTGCGCGGGGTGTCGGCGCACAGCGATGCGGTGTCGGTCCGCGCGGATTTGAGCGTGCGCGGCCGCGCTGTGGCGGTGTCGGGCGAGGGCAGCGGCCCCATCGATGCCTTTGTCACTGCGCTTGAGGCGCATTTCGGCGTTCCGCTGACGCTGACCAACTATAAAGAACATGCCATCGATACCAGCGCCAAGGCCAGCGCGGCGAGTTATATCGAGTTGAGCGCTGGCGGCCGCAGCCCGCGTTTTGGGGCCGGCATTGACCCGAATATCCTGACCGCATCAATGCAGGCGATCGTCAGCGCGGTGAATCGGCTGGTCAAATCGGGGCATCTTGACCTATAAGGGCGCGTCGAACCTGCGAGGCTCCTCATGTCTACCACAAACAAAAGCCCAACCGTTGACGCCGCGCCCAAGCGCCGCCGCCAGCAAACTGCCGTTGATATTGCCGCCCGCAAGGGGGCTGAGCCGATTGTGTGCCTGACCGCCTATATCACGCCGATGGCGGCGCGCATGGACCCGTATTGCGACCTGATACTGGTCGGCGACAGTGTGGGCATGGTGCTGTACGGCATGGATTCCACGCTCGCGGTCTCGCTGGATATGATGATCGCGCATGGCCGCGCCGTATGCCGGGGTGCCAAGGAGGCATTGGTGGTGATCGATCTGCCCTTCGGCACCTATGAAGAATCGCACGAGCAGGCGTTCCGAAGCGCGGCGCGCGCGCTGTCGGAAACGGGGGCGGGTGCCGTTAAGCTCGAAGGCGGCGAGGAAATGGCCGACACGGTGCGGTTTCTGACCCGGCGCGGCATTCCGGTGCTGGGGCATGTGGGCCTGATGCCGCAAAGCGTGCACGCGCACGGCGGCTACGGCGCACGCGGCCGCACCGAAGACGAATGGCAACCGATCATCAATGACGCCGTTGCCATCGCCGAGGCGGGGGCCTTTGCCGTGGTGCTCGAAGGCGTGGCCGAGCCGCTGGCGCGCGCCGTGACCGAAACCTGCCCGGTACCGGTGATCGGCATTGGCGCGTCCAACGCTTGCGACGGTCAAATTCTGGTCACCGAGGATATGCTGGGCCTGTTTGCGATCAACCCGAAATTTGTCAAACGCTTTGCCGAAATCGGGGCCTCGATCGAAGGGGCAATCGCCGACTATTCCGCCGCGGTGCGCGGGCGCGAATTTCCGGGCGAGGCGCAGACCTATAAGATGAAAGCCAAAGCCTGAGTCTGCTTGATTTGAGCGCCGACTTGACTATGGTGCAGGCAAGCGCGCTGTTGCCTGGGTACAGCGCTTGTTTTTTGGAGTAGCGACCGCGTGTCTGACAAGAATACCGATCTGGCCTATCAGGAAGTTGAAGATGAACTGCGCCGCGAGCGTTTGAACGCGCTGTGGGCGGCCTATGGGCGATATCTGATCATCGCTGCTATTTTGGTGGTGGTGATCGTGGCGGGCAACGAAGCTTATAAAAGCTACCGCAACGCCACACTGGAAAGCCGCGCCGAGCGTTATGATGAAGCCGCCGAAGTGGCCGCAAACAGCAACGCCCTGACGTTGATTGACGCGTGGGAGGCTGAACTGCCCGCGCTTGAAGGGCCTTATGCTGTCCTCGCGCAGTTTAAACTGGCGACCGCCGCCATCAAGGTCGGCGAGTTGGACAAGGCCGTTGCCACCTATGACGCCATTGCCCGCTCGCGCGAGGCCGGGCCGTTGCTGGCCAGCCTGGCGCAATTCCGCGCGGGCACGGCGATTATCGCACTGGGGGGCGATCTGGTAGACGCCCGCTCGCGGTTGACGCTGGCCGCGCGCGACGACGCGCCGTTCCGGTTTTCCGCGCGCGAACAATTGGCGCTGTTGGACCTGAAGGCGGGCGATATCGACGCCGCGCGTCAGGCCTTTGCCGCGCTCGCCTTCGAGGCGGAAGCCCCGGCGGGCGTACGCCAGCGCGCGCAAACCCTGCGGGATTTTTTGCAGCGCCCGGTCGACACCGAAAGCGACGCCACTCCTGAGGCAGAAGGCGAGGCTGAACCGACGCCCCAAGCAGCACCCGCCGCCAATGACGGCGAAGGAGGCGACGCATGATCCGCGCGGCGCTTGCGGCGCTCAGCGCGCTTGCGGTGGCTGGGTGCAGCCTGTTTCAGGGCTCATCAACGCCCAAAAACGCCTATGACGACGAGGGCCGCGAACGTATTCCCATTCTGGCGGCGACCACGTCTGTCGCTGCCGATCCGAGCCTGTCCAATTTGGTCGTAACGTTGCCTGCCCCCTACCGCAATCAAAACTGGGCGCAGGCTGGCGGCAATGGGACCAATGTTGGACAGCATCTGGCCTTGGGCGACAGCCTTCAGCGCGCATGGCAAACCCGCATCGGCCCCGGCAACCAGTCGTATGAGCGGCTGATTTCGGGCCCGGTTGCCGCCGACGGCAAGGTCTTTGCTGTCGATGTTAAAGGCGGTGTAACGGCGGTATCGCTCGAGAATGGTGCGATACTTTGGCAGAATGAACTCGATTATGACGGCGAGCGATCAGCCGTTGGCTTTGGCGGCGGGGCTGCATACCGCGCCGGGCGCCTGTATGTATCGAGCGGCTACGGCCTCGTTTACGCGCTTGACGCCAACACCGGTCGCGAGATTTGGCGCTATTCCAACCCAGTGCCGCTGCGCGGCGCGCCAACGGTTGGCGACGCCTTTGTCTTTGTCTTGACCCAGGATAATCAGGTGATCGGCCTGAACGCCGATGACGGCGAGGAACTCTGGGTGAATGTCGGCATTGCCGAAAATGCCGGTGTGTTGGGGGGTGCCAGCCCGGCCTTTGACGGCGAAACCCTCGTTGCGGGCCTGTCATCGGGCGAATTGATCGGCATGCTGGCCAGTAATGGCCGTGTGGTTTGGCAGGACTCGGTGACATCGGGGCGGCGCCTGACGCCGCTGTCCACTTTGGCGGATATCGACGGCAACCCGGTCATTCACAATAACCGCGCCATGGCGGTCAGCCATGCCGGGCGGATGATTGCCCTTGATATGCGCACCGGCGAGCGGGCGTGGGAGTCTGACATTGCCGGGCTTCGTACGCCCTGGATCGCCGGACGCTTTGGCTTTGTTGTGACGATCGACAGCCAGGTTGTGTGCTTCACGGTAGCCGACGGCCGCGTTCGCTGGGTGGCGCAGTTGCAGCGCTTTGAAGACCAGGAACGTCGGCGCGGTTTGATCACCTGGAACGGACCAATTTTGGCCGGAGACCGGTTGATTGCCACCAGTAATCATGGGTTCGTGGTGACCTTGTCGCCTTATGACGGCAAGGTGCTGTCAGGGGCAAAGCTGCCCTCGGGCACCACGGTCGACCCCATTGTTGTTGATGGCACATTGGTTGTGTTGACCGAGCGCGGAAATCTGGTTGCTTACCGCTAGGCGCGG
>JASBSO010000034.1 GCA_030148905.1 Kordiimonadaceae bacterium
TGTGCTCGCGCGCGCCGCGCACGGAAATTTCGGTCAGCATCAAACTCTACCCAGCGGTTAAGAGCCTAGGGCTGACAGATGCACCAAGCCTGTGTCAAGTGTCGCGGTGTCGCTTGGTGCATGGCGGTGCTAGGGCTCTGATGTGGCAGGGAAATATTGGACGTTAAACCATGTTTCCCAGTCAGATGCGGCATCGGGCTTTTGTTGCATGAACTGGGTGACGCTGCCGCCGGATTCGGGGGTCCAGACGGCGCGCATCGGCAATCGGCGCTGGTCGGCGAAATAATGAATATCACCGGTCATCACCATGCGCCCTGTATCATCCAATCCGCCCTGGATGTCGATGCGGTAACCACCGACGGACGCCGAGACCCATATCTGGCGCCACTGACTTGTGGCGGCGTTGAAAAAGCTGATACTGGTGCCGGTGTGGCCTTGGGTGGATACCCATTTTTCTTCGATCGCACAGCCATTTTCGATGCTGCGAATGGTGTTATGCCCGGCCAGCTCGCCGGTGATTTCATGCACACGCTACTGGCCCAGCCAAAAATCGAAATCCTGCGCCCCGATATGGCTGTCGCAGGTGGCGGGTGGCTGTTGCGCCTGCGCCGGTTCTGGTTGCGGTGCGGGGGCGTCGGTCTGCGCGCTTGCGGTCAGCGCCGCCAGCACAAGCAATGATGTTAGCATGACGGCGTTTTCCTCATCTCTGCTGGTAGCCCTTGTGGCGGGGTCTCTTAGTCCTCAACCGGTATAGGGACATAACGACCCTGAAACCACAGCGTCCATTCGCCGCGCTCTGGCGATTGTTGGTGAAATGTCTGCGTGACCGTGCCGTCAGATTCGGGTGTCCAGACACCGCGCATGGGAAAGCGCGTGTTGGTGCCAAAATAATAAATCTCGCCCACCATCGCCATTTCACCGGCTGCGTTCAGGCCGCCGCTGATATCGATGGCATATCCGCCGCCACCATTCGAAATCCAAAGCTGTCGCCATTCGCCCGTAACCGGGTTGAAATAATTCAAACTGCTGCCGGTGCCGCCATTTTCAGCGCGCCAGTGTTCCATCAGGCCGCAGCCATTTTCAATCGGCACAATGCGGTTATGCCCGGCAACCGCCCCGCCCGAGCCTTCAACCCGCCAATATCCGATCCAAAAATCAAAATCGCGCGCTCCCAAATGGTCGCTGCAATTCCCCGTTGGGGTGGCTTGCGCAGGTGCTGGCGTGGGCGTTTGGTCCTGAACGGTGGCGGCCATCGCGGCGGCAATGAAGATGAGTTTCAACATGGAATGATCCTCCTTCCCCTGCTGGTATAGAGGCTTGTGCGTCAGCGAAATATGCTTGCGGCAGAATGTGCTGCGGATAAGACGAACGCGAAGCATGCAAGCTGCCAATAACACTTGGACGGCAGGGAGCGCTGGTCTAATGTCCGCCTCAGTTCGATTCTCGATTTTTTGATTTATAGGGGGCCCGTATGGCTGGAAGCGTGAACAAAGTCATTTTGGTTGGAAATCTGGGCCGAGACCCCGAGGTGCGTTCGATGCAGGACGGCTCGCCCGTGGTCAATTTATCGGTTGCGACATCGGAAAGCTGGAAAGACCGAAATTCTGGCGAGCGCCGCGAAAAAACCGAATGGCACCGCGTGGTGATTTTCAATGAGGCGCTGGCGAAAGTGGCGCAGAATTACCTGAAGAAAGGCTCCAAGGTGTATCTGGAAGGCCAGCTTCAAACCCGCAAATGGACCGACCAGTCGGGCCAGGAAAAATACACCACCGAAGTGGTTTTGCAGCGCTACCGGGGTGAGTTGACCATGCTGGATGGTCGCGGCGATTCTGGCGGTGGCGGCTATCAGGGTGACAGCGGCGGCTACGGTGCCGGGTCATATGGCGGTGCTGCACCTGCACCTGCGCCCTCAGGCGGCGGGGCAAGCGACCTCGACGATGAGATCCCGTTTTAAAGCCTATTTTGTGTGTGAGTTTTGCGTGTGAGTGGTTGGGCGTGGCGTGTGCCGGGCCTGTCGGCGGTGCTCTATGCGCTGTGGCTGGCCGATGCACGCCGCAAGGCCGATTGGATGGCACCCTATCTATCAGCGGGTGATCGGCTTGTTGAAATTGGCAGCGGTCCCGGCAGCGTTGTCGATGTGCTCATGGGGCGTGGATGGTCGGTGACGCCGGTTGACATTGCCGCAGGCAACCACCCCGGGTCACTCCAGCCGGTGGTCTATGACGGCCAGCATTTGCCTTTTGGCGATGCATCTTTTGATGTCGCGCTGGTGTTGACGGTTCTGCATCATGCCCAAAACCCTGAGCAGGTACTGTTGGAGGCGCGCCGCGTGGCCCGCCGTGTTATTGTCATCGAGGATATTTTCACCGGGCCCTGGCACAGGCGGATGACAAAAGTGGCAGACAGCATCACCAATTTTGAAGTTTTCGGCCATCCGCACAACAACCGCGATGACGCAGGGTGGCGCAGGTGTTTCAAGGCATTGGACATGCATCTCGTCCACAGCAGCCAGAAACCCTATATCGGCGCGTTTCTGCAGGCCCTTTATGTGCTGGAGCGGGAGGTATGACCGCCCGGCAGAAGCCCGTTGGCCTGGTTATCCCTGTGTTGAACGAAACGGTTGCGCTGGAGGCCCTTTTACCCGCCCTGAGTGTGCTTGACCCAGATGACGTATCGGTCCTTTTTGTCGACGGCGGCAGCCATGACGACAGCACCGACAAGATCAAGGCGGCCGGGTTTTCTGTTATCAGTGTCGAACCAGCAGGCCGCGCCCGGCAAATCAATGCCGGGGTCGAGGGATGCAAGGCTGACCTGATTTGCGTGCTACACGCCGACACCCTGCCGCCAGAAAATATGGCCCGGCATATTCGGGCAACCCTCAGCACCCCCAAAACCAGCCTCGGCTGTTTTCGGCCGATTATGACCGGGCGCAAAACCCGTTATGTGACCAGTTTTCATAATCTGATCAAAACCTGGTACGCGCCGCTGTTGTTTCGTCCGCATATGTTTCTGCGCGGCGGGCGGCTGTTTTTTGGTGACCATGCCATGTTTTTCCGGCGCAGCGATTTTTTGTCGGTTGGCGGCATTGACGAGACACTACCTGTCATGGAAGAGGCGGATTTGTGCATCAAACTCAGCCGGCTTGGCCGTGCGCATATGGTGTGGACACCGGTGTTTTCCAGCGACCGGCGTGTGGTGCAGTGGGGCGGCATGCGCGCCAATCTGATCTATCTCCGTTTGGGCATTTTGTGGGGGCTGGGGTTCAAACGCAGCCTCGGCAAGCATTATCCCGACATTCGCTGACCCGGTCAGGCGCATGCATGCTCTGCTGGCTTTGCGCTTGCACGGATGGCCGAACGCAGCTTTACTAGCGGCGTTGTCAAAACGATTGGGGAATTGAGACAATGCGCAACTTTTTAAACTTATGCTGTACAGTAGCCACCATGCTCTTTGTGGGGCAAGCCGCGCTTGCCATGCAAGACGGCGCCATAGACGAGGTCGCGGAATCCAAACGCTTTTCGGGTCTCTATGTCGGCGGCGGTGTTGGTATCGCCGAAGGCGATGTGTTCGTGCCGCTTTATGCCGGGCTTAGATACCAACTCGACTCTGGTTGGGTTTTTGGTGCAGAAGGCCTTGCCGGTATTTTTGAAGGCGATGATCCGGCAACCAATCTGCTGAATGTCGACGATGTGGTCGCCGTGCTTGGCAAGGTTGGCTATACGCCCGACAATCGCACCTTGTTTTATGGCGGTGTCGGCTATGCCAACGGCTCGGTTGATATCAACCCCGACCTTGCCGGGCTTGATGTGTCCGATGACGGCGACGGCGTGGTGTTTGAGGCGGGCATTGAATATCTGGTTACGCCGTGGTTGGGCGCGCGCGCCAGCGGGCAGCTCTATCTTTTGGACAATGGCAGTGCCGATAACGAGTTCGGCGCTGGGGCGGTATCGATTTTCCTCAATTTCTGAGGTGCAATAGCTCGCTCAACTTGCCGCCATCAGGTCGCGCAAAATCACCAGTTTCTGAATGTCGCTGGTGCCTTCATATATCTGGCACACTTTGACATCGCGGTAGATTTTCTCGACTGGATAATCGGCAAGATAGCCATACCCGCCTAGCGTCTGAATGGCGGCGGAGCAGATCCATTCGGCCGCCTCGCTGGCAAAGAGCTTGGCCATTGAGGCTTCTTTGAGGCAGGGCTCGCCCCGGTCTTTTTTGGCCGCAGCCTTCAGCACCAGCGCTTCTGCGGCTTCAAGCCGGGTGGCCATATCGGCCAGGCGAAAGCCAACTGCCTGATGCTCGGCGATCGGTTTGCCAAAGGCCTCGCGCTCCTTGGCGTAGGCGAGGGCATAATCAAAGGCTGCGCGCGCCATGCCAACGGCTTGGGCTGCGATGCCGATACGCCCGGTCTCCAAATTGGCGAGCGCGATCCGGTATCCTTGGCCTTCGCCGCCGAGGATCAGGTCCTGGTCGATGGCGGCATCCTCCAAGATAATCTGGCAGGTGTCGCTCGCCTTTTGGCCGAGCTTGTGTTCGACCGAGGCCACCGTATAACCCGGCGTGTCGGTGGGTACCAAAAAGGCGGAAATGCCTTTTTTGCCGGCGCTGGGGTCGGTGACGGCAAACACAATCGCCACACCGCCGATACGGCCCGAGGTGATAAACTGTTTGGTGCCATTCAAAACCCAGCCGCTATTGGTGCGCTCGGCCTTGGTTTTCAGCATCGAGGCGTCCGAGCCGGCCTGTGGCTCGGTCAAACAAAAGGCGCCGATCATCTCGCCGCGCGCCAGCGGTTTCAAAAAGCGGTCTTTTTGCGCCTCGGTGCCCAATTGCTCGATCGCGGCCGCCACCGGGGCGTTGGTGACGCTCATGATCGTCGACAGCGCGCCGTCGCCCGCCGCAATTTCCATCAGGGCAAGCGCATAAGACACATAATCGGCCCCCGCGCCGTCCCATATGGGATCGACGGTCATGCCCATCAGGCCAAGCGCCCCCATGTCCGCCAAGACGGACTGTGGAATTTCGCCTGCAGCTTCCCAGTCGCGGGCATTGGGGGTGATGTTGTCGCGGGCAAAGGCGCGGGACATGTCCCGCACCATGCGCTGTTCTTCGGTGAGGATCATCGCCGTTTAATGCAGCTCAATCGCAACGGCTGTGCCTTCGCCGCCGCCAATGCAAATGCCTGCCACGCCGCGCTTGAGCCCGCGCGTTTTCAGCGCATTGATCAGGGTGACGCAGATGCGCGCGCCCGAGGCCCCAATGGGGTGGCCCAGTGCGCAGGCGCCGCCGTTCACGTTCACCTTGGCATGGTCAAGGCCCAGCTCCTGCATCGCCGACATCGGCACAACGGCAAAGGCTTCGTTGATCTCAAACAGGTCGACATCGTCCTTGGACCAACCGGCCTTTTCCATCACGGTTTTGATGGCGGGCACCGGGGCGGTGGTAAACCACTCGGGCGCCTGGGCGTGGCTGGCATGCGCGTGCAGCGTCGCCAGCGGGGTCAGCCCCTTGGCATCGGCGACCGACTTGCGCATCATCACCAGCGCCGCCGCACCATCTGAAATGGACGAGGCATTGGCGGCTGTTACCGTGCCGTCTTTTTTAAAGGCCGGGCGCAGATGCGGGATTTTGTCCAGCCGTGCCTTGCCGGGCTGCTCGTCCACATCGACCACAATGTCGCCGCCGCGGCCAGAGATGGTAACCGGAACCACTTCGGCGGCAAAGTCGCCGTCGGCGATGGCGCGCTGGGCGCGCTTGGTGGATTCGATCGCATAGGCGTCCTGCGCCTCGCGGGTAAACTGGTAATGCTCGGCGTTCAGCTCGGCAAACATGCCCATAGGCTCGCCTTGATAGGCGTCGGTCAGCCCGTCAAGCGCCATATGGTCGATAACCTGCGTATTGCCATATTTCACGCCGGTGCGGCCCGTTGGCAGCAGATGCGGCGCGC
>JASBSO010000038.1 GCA_030148905.1 Kordiimonadaceae bacterium
GCTGCTCGTTACCGCGTCAGGCTTCACGCTCGAGGACATTGCGGTGGAAGACACGGTCGGCGACGCGGTGAAGATCACCGACGGCGACGGTATCACCATTCGCCGCGTGCGGGTGGAATGGACGCGCGGCCCCTCCACCGATAATGGTGCCTACGGGCTTTACCCGGTGCAGACCACCAATGTGCTGATCGAGGATAGCGTCGCCATCGGCGCGTCGGACGCGGGCATTTATGTCGGCCAGTCGAACAATGTCGTCGTGCGCCGCAACCGCGCCGAGTTCAACGTCGCGGGCATCGAGATTGAAAACACCGTCGGGGCCGATGTGTATGACAATGTGGCGACCAACAACACTGGCGGTATTCTGGTCTTCAACATGCCCGCGCTCAAGCAAACCGGCTACGGCACGCGGGTCTACGGCAACACGATTGTCGCCAACAATGTGGATAATTTCGGCCATCCCGGCACCCCGGTGGCCAGCGTGCCCGCGGGCTCGGGCGTGGTGATCAACTCCAATGACGGGGTGGAGGTGTTCGCCAACACCATCGCCGACAACCGCACCGCCAATCTGATCATCTCCAGCGTTTATTCCACCGGCTATTCGGACCATAACCCGGCAGACGGCTTTGACCCTTACCCAGAGGCTATTTTCATTTACGACAATGATTTCTCGGGCGGCGGCGACGCGCCCGACGGGTTGGAGTTGAAGGCACTGAAAACCGCGACAGCGGGGCTGTTTGGCGCACTGCCCGATGTGCTGTGGGACGGGTATAAAGACGACGCCAAGCTGGTGGACGGCACTATGCCCGCGCATTTGCGCATCTGTATCCAGAATGACGGCGTGCAGGTGCTGAACGCCGACGGCCCCGGCGGTTATGCGGGCGCGCGTATCGAAGAGGGCGGCTTTGACTGCACGCTTGAAAAACTGCCGCCGGTGACCCTGAACAGTCGCGCGCTTGGTGCCCGTGGGTCGCGCTGATGGGTCGCGCGCTTGCGGCGTTTTTCGCGCTCATCCTCGCTGCGTGCGGGGGCGGCACTGAACACGCAGACCCCAATCTTGCCGCCATTATTGGGGCCGATACACCCGCATTCCACGGCGACGACAACCCCGAATGGCTGAGCGCCTGGGGTGTGTTCGCGCCGGGGGATGCCCTGAGGCTCAACGACGGCGTTGTCCCCTATACGCTCAATTCGGCGCTCTTTTCCGACTATGCCCTCAAGCTCCGAACCATCTGGATCGCCGGCGGCGGCATGGCGGACGTCGCCGAGGATGGGCGTCTCGACTTCCCGGTGGGCACGGTGATCAGCAAAACCTTCTATTATGCGCGCGGCGGCGGTGCGGATGTCCGCGTCGCGGCGGAGCCCGCGGTCTACCGCGACCGGGGGATCGCCGACCGAGCGGCCTACCGGCTCATTGAAACGCGCCTGCTGGTGCGGCGCGTGGACGGCTGGCACGCGCTTGCTTATGTGTGGGACGAAGCGGCGGGCGACGCGCGGCTGACCCGCATCGGCGACATTCAACGCCTCAAGCTCGACCACGGCGGCACGGTTTATGACGTCGCCTATCAGGTGCCCAATATCAACCAGTGCGGCGGCTGTCATCTCTGGCGCGGTAAGGGCGAGGGTATTCAACCCATCGGGCCGCAGCTCAAACATCTGAACCGCGATGGGGTGTATGCAGGCGGGCTCGCCAATCAGCTCGACGTATTAAAGGATGCGGGCCTGCTGCCTGCGGGCGATTATGCCACCGCCACACATCATGCGAATTGGCAGGATGCGGGCGCTTCGCTTGCCGCCCGCGCAGCCGCTTATCTCGATATCAACTGCGCGCATTGCCACAATCCGGCGGGACCTGCCGACACGTCGGGCCTTTATCTCGACAGCGCCACAACCGACCCGACCGCGCGCGGCCTGTGCAAGCTGCCCATTGCCGCCGGGCGCGGCACCGGAGGGCGGCACTACAGCGTCGTACCCGGCGACCCGGAGGCGTCGATTCTGCTGTACCGCATGGCATCAAGCGCCCCCGACATCCGCATGCCAGAGTTGGGCCGCGTACTGGTGCACGACGCCGGCGTAGCGCTGGTGCGCGACTGGATATCGGGGCTTTCAGGCGGCTGTTCGTAACCCGTTACCGCCTGAGGTCGAGCGTATAGGGAAAGCGCGGGTCGGTGCGTGCAGGCGTAATCGTCATCGGCCCCGGCGTGTGCCCGAAGGGGGCGAAGCGGGCAAGGCGGCGGCCTTCGGCTTCGAGCGCGTTGACGGGCCGCGTTTCAAAATTGCGCCCGCCGGGATGTGTGCTGTGATAGGTGCAGCCCGCCACGGCACGCCCGGCGTCCAAGTCCACCAAATCAAAGACCAGCGGCCCGTGCGGTGCGATGGTGGGGTGCAGGCACGACGCCGGCAACCAAGACCGAAACCGCACCCCGGCGATCTGCTCGTCATGCGCTTCGCTGGCGTGCAGCGGCAAGGCCCGACCATTGCAGGTCACCGCAAGGTGCGAGGTGGAAAACGCCCCCGACAGCTTGACCTGAAGGCGCTCTAACGAGCTGTCGACAAAGCGGGTGGTGCCGCTGGCCGCGCCTTCCTCGCCCAGTACGTGCCAGGGCTCCAATGCGCTTCTGAGCTCCAGCACCACGCCGTCATGCTCGATCCGTCCGGCCAGCGGAAAGCGAAAATCATACTGCGCGCGGAACCATTCGCGCTCAATCGGGATACCAAGGCCTGATGACACCGATTTCAACACCGCGCCAAAATCCGCCCACAGCACATCGGGCAGCATGAAGCGGTCGTGCAGCGCCGTGCCCCAGGGTTTCAGCGGTACCGTGTAGGGCGTGCGCCAGAACCAGGCAATCAGCGCCCGCAGCACCAGTTGCTGCGCCACATTCATCTGCCAGTGCGGCGGCATTTCAAAGCCGCGAAATTCCACCAGACCCAACCTCCCGGCGGGGCCGTCGGGTGAATAGAGCTTGTCGATACACAGTTCGGCGCGGTGGGTGTTGCCCGTCACATCCACCAGCAGGTGTCTGAGAATCCGGTCAACCTGCCAGTACGGCAGGGGCGGGCCATCCGGGCCCGGAATCTGGTCAAGCGCGATCTCAAGTTCATAGAGAATGTCGCTGCGCGCTTCGTCCATGCGCGGGGCCTGGCTGGTGGGGCCGATAAACAGGCCAGAGAAAAAATAACTCAGCGATGGGTGGTTCTGCCAAAAGCGAATGAGGGACGCCAGCACATCAGGTCGGCGCAGGAAGGGGCTGTCATCGGCCCATGCGGCCCCTGCGGTCACATGCGCGCCGCCGCCCGAGCCGGTGGGCCGCCCGTCGACCATAAAGCCCGAGGCATCAAGGCCCAGCGCCTTGGCCTCGGCGTAAAGCCGTTTGGTTTTGTCGCGCAGGTCCGCCCAGTTGGCCGACGGGTGAATGTTCACTTCAATCACGCCGGGGTCGGGGGTGACCTTGATCTCGGCAAAGCGTGGGTCGCGCGGCGGCGGGTATCCTTCCAGCCGCACCGGCTGGCCGAGGGTTTCCGCCACCTCTTCGATCGCTGCAACCAGATCGACATAGGCTTCGGCAGACTCCACCGGCGGGATGAAGATGTTGAGATGCCCGTCGCGCGGCTCGATCACCAGCGCGGTGCGCACGGCATCCACTTCGATGCTGCCTTTGCGTTGAGGGGGCGGACTTGACTGTGTTTGCTCTTGCGTCTGGTTTTGCGCAGTTTTGGGTGCCGGTTTGGGCGCAAGTTTTTTCGCCTTCGCTGTTCGCGTCTGTCGCTGCGTTTGCGTGGGCAAGGCCTCGCGCGGGGCGAAGGGGTCCACCTCAATCACATGCGGGTACAGCTCGGGCGGCAGATGCGGCAGCGAGCCGATCGGCAGGCGAAACCCGGCGGGGCTGTCGCCCGGAATCAGGCACAATGCCTTGCGGCGCGAGCGCCATATCTCCGACATCCAGGTCACGCTGCGCCCCGATGCCGCGTCGGCCTGTGCGACCTGAATGGGCAACACGAAGGCGCTGGGTTTGCTCAGCCCCTTGTCGAACACCCGCGCCATGCGGGCACGCTCAACCGGGTCGTCGATCTTGTTGTTCGCCGGGCTTAGATTTTCCGGCAGGGCCGCTTCTTTCAAGAGATTGGTCGCCGGGTCTTCGTAAAGCGGCTGCACATAATCAGGCGCAAGCCCCAGCGTCTCTGCAACCGCGCACGCCAGTGTTTCAGCGGTTTTATCGCTGGGCGTGTCGTTCCCGCTTTCGCTGGCGATCAGGTCGGGGTTGCGCCACAAGGGTTCGCCGTCGGTGCGCCAGGTGATGCCAAAGGCCCAACGCGGCAGCGGCTCGCCCGGATACCATTTGCCCTGCCCGTGGGTCAGCAGGCCGCCCGGGGCAAAGGCGTCGCGCAGGCGGCGCGCCAGCTTGTCGGCGTAAATGCGTTTGGTCGGGCCAACCGCATCGATGGTCCATTCGTCGGCGTCGCGGTCGGATGCGGCAATAAAGGTCGGCTCGCCGCCCATGGTCAGGCGCACGTCGCTTTCGACAAGTTTTGCTTCAACCGCTTCGCCAGCGGCGTCCAGTTGCGCCCATTCGCCGTCCGACAGCGGCTTGGTAATGCGCGCCGGTTCGCGCAGCCGCACAACATCCATATGAAAGTCAAAGCTCACCTCGCACGGGTCCAGTGTGCCACTGATGGGGGCGGCAGACTGCGGCGCCGGGGTGGCGGCCAGAGGAATGTGTCCTTCGCCTGCAAAGAGGCCCGAGGTGGGGTCCAGCCCGATCCATCCGGCACCCGGAACATAGGCCTCGGCCCAGGCGTGCAGATCGGTAAAATCGGCGTCGGGCCCGGCGGGGCCGATGATCGGTTTTTCATCAGCAGTTAGCTGGATCAGATAGCCCGACACAAAGCGCGCGGCCACGCCGACATGGCGCAACAGATTGACCAGCAGCCAGGCGCTGTCGCGGCACGACCCCTTGCCAAGTGCCAATGTGTTTTCGGGTGTTTGCACCCCCGGCTCCATGCGGACGACATAATCGATTTTGTCTTCGATCTGCTGGTTCAGCTGCACCAGAAAATCGATGGTTTGCAGCGCGTCGGCGTGCCCCGACTGCCACAAGGCCAAGGCTTCGGCTGCGGCCGCATCAAAGCGCGTGCCGGTGGCCTCGATCGCCAGATAGGGGGTCAGGTCCCCCTTGACGGCATCGCTGTAGGCAAAGGGCGCGTGGAAGGCCTCGTCGTCGAGGAAAAAATCAAAAGGGTTGATCGCCACCATGTCGGCGACCAGGTCAATCTCGACGGTGAAATGGTCGGTTTTTTCCGGAAAGACGGCGCGCGCCTGATAATTGCCAAATGGGTCCTGCTGCCAGTTCAGAAAATGGCCGTCGGGCAGGATGCGCTGGCTGTAGGACACAATGGGCGTGCGTGCGTGCGGTGCCGGGCGCAGGCGAACCGTTTGCGGGCCCAGATTGATCCGCTTGTCATAGCGGTAGGTGGTGCGGTGCGTTAAGCCAACTCGAATGCTCATACCCATCAACATGGACTTTTTTGTCTATTCTCTCAAGGGTTTGCCCTAAAAAACCGGCACCCCCCATGGACAAGCCCGGCGTAACTTGGTGTAATAGGCTCATGATGCGGGGGAGCCCATCAATGTTTGACGAAATGCAGGACGGCGACGATGTGCGCGCCGGATACGGAGATGTTGCTCGCTGGCTCAAGTCGGTTGATGTCGATGAATTGCACCGCCGACAAAAAGAGGCTGAGGCCATTTTCCGCCGCATCGGTATCACCTTTGCGGTGTACGGCGAAGGCGGAGACCCCGAGCGCCTGATCCCCTTTGATTTGGTGCCGCGGGTCTTTACCGCCGCCGAGTGGGACCGCATTGACCGCGGTGTCAAACAGCGCGCGCGGGCGCTCAACCTGTTTATTCATGATGTCTATAACAAGGGCGAGATTTTCGACGCCGGTGTTCTGCCGCGTGATATCGTGGCGGGGAATGACGCCTTTTTGCCCGAGATGAAGGGCTTCACCCCGCCCGAGAGCGTATACACGCATGTTGTCGGCATCGACATCGTGCGCACCGGGCCCGATGATTTTTACGTGCTGGAGGACAATTGCCGCACGCCTTCGGGTGTGTCCTATGTTTTGGAAAACCGGTCGATCATGACCCGGCTTTTCCCCGAACTCTTTGAGGACGGGCAGGTGCGCCCGGTGGACGGCTATCCCGACCTGTTGCGCCATACGCTGGTTGAAGTGGCGCCGCCCAAATGCGAGGGCAAACCACGCTGTGTTGTGTTAACCCCAGGCCATTATAACAGTGCCTATTACGAGCACAGCTTCATCGCCGAGGAAATGGGCGTGCAGCTGGTTGTGGGTTCGGACCTGTTTGTCGAAGACGGCCTTGTCTATATGCGCACCACCACGGGCCCGGTGCGGGTGGATGTGATCTACCGCCGGATTGATGACGCTTTTCTCGACCCCAAAACCTTCCGCCCTGACAGCACGCTCGGCGTAGCGGGGTTGATGAAGGCGTATCTCACGGGCGGGGTCACCATTGTCAACGCGCCCGGCACCGGTGTGTCGGATGACAAGGCCGTGTATTGCTATATGCCTGAGATTATCAAATTCTATCTGGGCGAAGATCCGGTGCTCCCGAATGTGGACACCTATCGGTGCAGCGACGCCGATCATCTGGCCTATGCGCTCGATCATATGGACGAACTGGTGTTCAAGGAAGTGCATGGCTCGGGCGGCTACGGCATGCTGATCGGCCCGTCGGCAACCAAGGACGAAATTGCCGAATACCGCGCCCGCGTGCTGGAAAATCCGCGCGATTTTGTCGCCCAGCCGACGCTCTCACTGTCGACATGCCCGACGCTGGTGGAAAGCGGCATTGCCCCCCGGCATATCGATTTTCGCCCTTTTGCGCTGGTGGGTAAGAAAATTCGCTTGACCCCCGGCGGCCTGACCCGCGTGGCCATGCGCGAGGGGTCGCTGGTGGTCAATTCCAGCCAGGGCGGCGGCGTCAAGGATACATGGGTGCTGCGGTCATGATGCTCTCGCGCGTTGCAGAAAGCCTGTTTTGGATCGGGCGCTATATCGAACGGGCGGAAAATGTCGCCCGTCTGGCCGATGTGGCGCGGCGGATGTCGGCCCTGCCCCGCGAGGTTGGGCGCCCCTTGAGTAATGAATGGTCGTCGGTACTGATTGCCGCTGGTGCGCGCGATGTGTTCGGCCCCGAGATTGAGCGCGCCGACGCCGGCTCGGCGGTGGATCATTTGTTTTTTGACCCGCAAAATCCGTCCAGCGTCATCAATTCGGTGACCTATGCGCGCGAAAATGCACGGGCGATGCGCTTTGCGCTGACGCGCGACTGCTGGGAAACGCTCAACGGGTTTTGGTCCGAAGCGCGGCAAAAAACCCCGGCCGATGCGCGCGGATCCGGCCTGCCGGACCTGATCGACTGGGTCAAGGCGCAGTCGGCGCAGTTTCGCGGCGCGTTTTACGGCACCATGGTGCGCGACGATGCCTTTGCCTTTGTGCGGCTGGGCATGGCGATCGAGCGCATCGACAGCACCGCGCGCCTGTTGGATGTGAAATATCACGTTCTGCTGCCCAAGACCGAAGACGTTGGCTCCAGTGCCGATCATTATCAGTGGTTGTCGCTGCTCCAGGCCGCCGCCGCGCACCGTGCCTATACTGCTATGCGCGAGGCCGATGTGTCGGCTTATGGTGTGGCCGAATTTTTGATCCTTGAAGGGCGGTTTCCGCGGTCGATCCAGTTCAATGTCAATGCGCTGGAGGCCGCCGTTGGCGATATTGAGGCTTATTATGGGTCGCAGACCCCGTGCCATCAGGTGGTGCGCACCTTTGCAAGCGACCTGAGGGCGCTATCAGTTGATGCGATAATAGCACAGGGCCTGCATGAATTTCTGACCGAGGTCGTTGAGCGCAATTATGACCTCGCCAATCGGCTGTCACGGTCGTATGGTTTCTTGCCGGTGGCTGATGATCCCGACCCTTCGGAAAAGGCGCAATAACCGCCCGTCTCAGGCACAGGCATGGTCTATGTTTTGAGGGGCTTTCGCGCTCATGACCTATTGTATTGGGCTTAAAGTCAATGATGGCTTGGTGTTTCTGTCCGACACGCGCACCAATGCCGGTGTCGATAATATTGCCAAGGTCAAAAAATTATTCACTTGGAAATTGGGTGGCGACCGCGCCATTGCGATGATGACGGCGGGCAATCTGGGCATTACCCAGGCGGTGATTTCCGAACTGGACGAGCAGCTGGCCCGCCAAAAACCCGGCGATACAACCCTCGCCACCGCTGACAGCATGTTTTATGTGGCGCAGTTGGTGGGCGATGTGATGCGTGATGTGCAGGCCCGGTACGGCCCCGGCCTGACCGCACGCGGCGCCGACAGTAGCGCATCCATCATCTTAGGCGGGCAACGCATAGGCGGCTCGCCCCGGCTGTTTTTGATCTATCCCGAGGGCAATTTCATCGAGGCGGTGGACGACACCCCCTATTTCCAGATCGGTGAAAACAAATATGGCAAACCGATTATCGACCGGGTTGTGACCAAAAACACCGAACTGCAAGACGCGATTATCAGTGCGCTTTTGTCGATGGACAGCACCATTCGCTCCAACCTGACCGTGGGGATGCCGCTTGATTTGGCGGTGATGCGCACGGGCAGCATCGATTTTGAGGAAAATCGCCGGATCGATAGCGACGATGACGCCTATCACACCTTTTCCGAAACCTGGTCACAGCAATTGCGCAATGCCTTTGCGGTGATGCGCACGGTCAAGGTGTAGCCGGATTTTGATGGCGTTGGCGGAAACGGCCTAAAACTTCCTGCCGATAATCACGCCGTAAACAATCGATGTTTCCTCGGCAAAGTCGAAATGTAGCGACGGCGCAAAGCTGAAGTCGCCAATCTCCAGTTCATAATAGAGGCCCGCACGGACGACAAAGGGGTTGCTGTCCTCTAAAAATTCTATGCCCGGGCCAACCTGCAGCACCAGCTTGTCGATCAGGTGAACGTCCGCCACGGCCAATATGGTGGTGGCGTCGACATTGCCTTCGGCCCGTTCCAGCACCACGCCAATGCCCACATTCGGGGTCAGGCCGTATTCATAATCCAAACCATAGGTAAAGCCGGTTTCACCGCCTTCGGCAATGGTGGTGCCGCCCAAAAACACCGACAGATGGTGGCGCTCCTCGGCGCTGAGATGCCCGTCATCGGCGGCCGCGGCATGCGCCGCCAAGAGCAGTGCCGCCAAGAGCAGCGCCGCCACTGCGGCGCAGCGGCCAAGCCACTGTCGGTATGGAAGCGCAGTCTGCATCGATTAAATCCCGGCTTTTGCGGTATGCGGAGTGGACATGGCAATATGCCGCGCTGCCGTTAACCGGTCGACAAAAACAGCGGTCATGATCATGCATGCTGTGCCCTGATGGTTGAAAAGCGGGAAATAGCATGCCCGGGAAATCAGCGGCTCTTGCCGCGCGCCCAGCCCGGTGGTGACGGTCAAAACCGGCGTGTTTTTGTCCGCACACATCTGGCTGTGGGTGTTGATTCTGCGACCAACTTCGGGGCTGGCAAACTCGTCCACCAATTGGCCAGTGACCTCGCCATAAGCTGCGGCAACATGGCTGCCAATCAGCCGAATCCGCAACCGGATCGGGGCAAGGCGTTCAATTTCCGACAGCACCACATGCGCGACATAGCCCTTGAAATCCCTGGGGGAGATATCCTGTCTTTGCGGGCAACCGTGGCTTTTGTCGCACAGGGACCGGTAGTGGCGGTAAAAAAAGTCCGTCCCGCTATGGTGGCCAATACACGCATCCCCTGTAAACACCTGCGGCGCGCCAAAGGTCAATGTGTTGATGTCCTCAATTGCCGGATCGAATCCGCTATGCATTGCCCGCCCCAAGATTTTGCACACCTGAAAATGATATATTCCGCAAAGTCGGAATGGAAAGTATCGAAATGTAATGCACCGGCAGACTTGTCAGCCGCGAGCGCTGTGCGCATGATCATTCACCATCAGGGCCCAGCAAAAGGAGCGCTTATGTCCTACACACCCTGTCCGGGTGACGGCGCACAAAGCGCGTCGCCTGCCAGCGGCGTTGCACTGGTAATCCGGCCGCGCACGGGCGATATCGGCGGTTTTGAGGTTCAGCGCGCCTTGCCGTCGCGCACGCGGCGTATGGTAGGGCCGTTTGTGTTTTGGGACCAAATGGGCCCAGGCCGATTTGCCCCCGGCGCCGGCATCGACGTGCGTCCGCACCCGCATATTGGTCTGTCGACGGTGACATGGCTGTTTTCGGGTGCGCTTCAGCATAAAGACAGTTTGGGCAGCGATGTGGTGATTACCCCCGGCGCGGTGAACTTGATGACGGCCGGGTCGGGCATCGTCCACAGCGAACGCAGCGATGCGGCGACGCGCGCGGCGGGCAGCACGCTTTTCGGTATTCAAAGCTGGCTGGCGCTGCCGGAAAGTCAGGCGGAGATGGACCCTGATTTTGCCCACTATGATCCAGCGCAGCTGCCCGTGGTTGACGGCGACGGTGTGCACACCACGCTGATTATGGGCCGGGCTTTTGGTGCAAGCTCGCCGGTGAAAACCTATATGGAGACGTTTTATGCAGACGTGTCCATGACCCCAGCATCCACCCTTGTGTTGCCTGACATAGCCGAAGAGCGCGCCTGCTATATTATTAGCGGCGCATTGAAGGTGGGCGGGCAAGCGTTTTCAGCCGGGGATATGCTCGTCTTTCACCCCGGTGCCACCGTTGACCTGCACGCAGATCAAGCAGCGCACATCATGCTGCTGGGCGGCGCGGCGATGGATGGTCCGTGCTATATTTGGTGGAATTTTGTTGCCACATCCAAAGAGCGTATTCGCGCCGCGGCCGAAGACTGGGCCGCTGGCAAATTTCCGCCGGTTCCAGGCGACGTGGGGCCTGGCATCCCGGTGCCCGATACGGCCCTGATCGACCGGATCAAGGCCTAAGACCGCACCGCATCAATGCCGCACCGCATCAAGGCCGTATGGGTCAGGCCTGTTGTTTGGGTGTTTTTGCAGGGGTCGCCCTGTCCGGGGCGGTGGCAATCAGCCAGTTGGCCAGTTTTTCGCGCTCGCTTGGGGTCATGTGCAGACCCAGTTTCGAGCGCCGCCACAATATATCATCGGCGGTTTGGGCAAACTCATTGTCCATCAGATAATCTACCTCGCGGGCGTACAGACCGCCGCCAATATGCGCGCCCAAATCGCGGGTGGTTTCAATGCCGTCCAGCAGCGTGTTGATGCGCGTCCCGTAGGCGCGGGTCAGTCGGTAAATCAGATAGGACGGCAATTGCGGCCATTTTTTCTGATAGCCGCGGACAATGCTTTGAAAGCTTTTGCCTGCCCAGCTTGGGTTGCCGCCGGGCAGGGCGGCATTCTCGGTCCAGGCTGCTGGTTTGGGCATGCGGATATAGCGGGCGAGTGTGTCCACCGCTTCCTCGGCCAGCCGGCGATAGGTGGTGATTTTCCCGCCGAAAACCGACAACAGTGGCGCCTGCCCGTTTGCGGCTTGTATATCGAGCACATAATCACGCGTCACTGCAGAGGCATTTTGCTCCTCGTCGTCAAACAGCGGTCGCACACCCGAATAAGACCATATGATATCGTCGCGGCTGACGGGCTGGCGGACATAGCCGTTGACCAATTTCAGCAGATAGTCGGTTTCGTCTTCGCTGATGGTGGGCGGGCCGTCGTCCAACCTGGCGGGCACGTCGGTGGTGCCGATCAGGGTGAAGTCGTTTTCATACGGAATGGCAAAGACAATCCGCCCGTCGGTGTTTTGAAAAATATAGGCGCGCCCGCCTTCAAACCGGCGGCGGACCACGATATGGCTGCCCTTGATCAGGCGCACCTTGGCGGGGGTGTTGGTGGCCCCGCTTTTGGCCAAAACCTGATCCACCCAGGGCCCCGCTGCATTCACCACGGCGCGGGCATCCACCAGCCGCCCGTCATGCTGGCCGCCAAGGGTCAGTGTCCAGCTCGCACCGTCGGATGTCCGCCCGAGTGCCTTGACTGGCGTGCGGGTGTAAATGGTGGCACCGCGCGCCTGCGCGTCCACCGCGTTCAAAACCACAAGCCGGGCATCCTCCACCCAGCAATCGGAATATTCAAAGCCCAGCCGAAACTCGGATTTCAGCGGGCCGCCTGCTAGCGATACGGTGCTGGCCTTGGGCAAAATCTTACGGCCGCCAATATGATCATACAGAAACAGCCCCAGCCGCAACAGCCAAGCCGGGCGCAGCCCCTTATGGTGCGGCAGGGTAAAGCGCATCGGCCAGATAATGTGCGGCGCGGCTTTCAGCAGCACCTCGCGTTCGGTGAGGCTTTCGCGCACCAGACGAAATTCATACTGCTCCAAATAGCGCAACCCGCCGTGTATGAGCTTGGTACTGGCGGACGAGGTATGCTGGGCCAGGTCGTCTTTTTCAAGGAGCAAAACCTTCAGGCCGCGCCCAGCCGCGTCGCGCGCGATGCCTGCCCCATTGATTCCACCGCCGATGACAACAAGGTCGTAGGTCTCAGACATAGGAGTTCAACCGCATCTGGAAAATCTTTGGCCGAAATGCCGACACTCGATATGGCCCAGGTCGTGACCAAGGGCAAGGGCTGCAATCACTACAGGCGCGAAAATTTCAGACCGCGGGTGTTCCCTACTCAACCCCGTCGCCGTAATGCCGCGCCAGCGCATCGAAAAACGCCGTGCTTTCGGGGGTGTTGGCGGCAAAGTCCGGGTCGGCGGAATTGCGCGCAATCACCACATTGCGGCGGGTGTCGATCCACACCGCCTGGCCGTAGACGCCATTGGCAAAAAATACCCCGTCAATACCCGGCAGCCAGAAATGATGGCTGTACCCGCGCCCGCCGTAACGCGCACCCCCCGGTGGGTGGTCGGGTGTGGCGGGGTTCAGCACAAGATCGGCGATGCCCGTAGGCAGCAGGTCGGGGCCAATGCCTTCGCCGCGCACCGTCTCCAGCCAAAACAGGCCAAAGCGCGCATAATCCGCCAGCCGCGCATTCAGACAGCAATAGCCCAGCGCCATACCGTCCGCGCCGGGGGTGTTTTGCGACCAATAAGCGTCGCCGGTCATCCCCATGGGGCCCCAAATCTGGTCGGTGACGATATCGGCGAGCGGGCGGCCGTGCACGGCGCGCAGCACCGACGCCAGTACGTGGCTGTTGGGGCTGATATAGGTGAAGTCGCTAAACTCTGGGCGGTCGCGGCGATAGTCGAACAAAAGCGTGTCGGAATTTTGCCCCAGCACAAAGGTGCCAAAGAAATAATTGCGAATGTCGCTGTCGGGATCGCTGTAATCTTCATCAAAGGCGATGCCGGAACTCATCGCCAACAGTGCCCTCAGCGAGGTGTCGCCAAAGTCGGTCCCGGCATATTGCGGGGCGTAGGTTGCGGCCTTGTCGTCAAGGCTGGCGATCTTGCCGTCCTTGAGCGCGCGGAAAATCAGCGTGGCCACCATGCTTTTGGCCACCGACCAGCTGGTGAAGCGGCTGTCGCTGTTGGCACCGAGATAATAGTCTTCAAACCGCACGGTGCCGTCGTGCACGACCATCAACCCGGTCATTTGCGTGCGGGCGATGAAGTCGCCGACTTCAACCATTTTTCCGCCGTAAGCAAAGTGGGTGGGCAGGGGCTCACCCCCGCGCACCAGCGGGCGCGGCACGTCGCTGGCGGCGATGCGGCGGCTGGGGAAAAACTCGTCAAAATTGCGGAAATTATGCACCGCTTTGTCGGGGTCCTGAAATTCCAGCAGCTTCGCCGGCGAATACGGCGAAAACGGTCGGTAAAACCACAAGAGTGCAACAACGATCAGTGCCGCGACGAGCCCAAGGGCAAGCTTGATCAAAGGCGAGGATGTCATGGCTTATGTCTCAAGTTCGGCGGCGATATAAGCGTTGATCTGGCGTTCCAGCAAGCCAAGCGGGATGCCACCCGCAGCGATCACCGCATCGTGGAACGTACGCACATCAAAGCGCGAGCCCAGGGCCTTTTCCGCCTTTTGGCGCAGTTCCAGAATTTTCAACTCGCCCATTTTATAGGCCAGCGCCTGGCCTGGCCAGGCGATATAGCGGTCGATCTCGGTGGTCACCTCGTGGATCGACAGCGCCGTGTTGGACGCCAGATAGTCAAGCGCCCGGTCGCGGCTCCAGCCCTTGGCGTGCATACCGGTGTCCACCACCAAGCGGCAGGCGCGCCACATTTCATAGGTCAGACGGCCAAAATGGTCGTAGGGCGATTCGTACATGCCCATTTCGATGCCGAGCTTTTCGGAATACAGGCCCCAGCCCTCGCCAAAGGCGTGCGGGTAAAAATTGAGCCGGAAATTGGGCACATTTTTCAACTCGATCCTGAGCGCACTTTGCAGATGATGCCCCGGCACGGCTTCGTGCAGGGTCAGCGCCGGCAGCGCATAAAGCGGCCGCGACGGCAGGTCATAGGTGTTGACCCAATATTCGCCGCCGCGCTTGGCCCCAAGCGGGGCGCCCGAATAGCGGCCCGCGGTGTAATTGGCGGCAATTTCGGCGGGCACCGGCTGGACCGAATAGGGCTGGCGCGGCAATTTGGTGAAAAAGGCAGGCAGCAGGCCGTCAGCTTTCTTGGCGAGATAGCTGGCTTCTTTTAAAAGTTCGCGTGGGGTCTCGGCATAAAATTGCGGGTCGGTGCGCAAAAACTCGAGAAAGGCGTCAAAGCCCCCTTCGAAGCCAAGTTCGTCGATGATCGCCTCCATTTCAGCGCGGATGCGCGCCACTTCACCGAGCCCGATATTGTGCACCTCGTCGGCTGTCAGGTCCAGATTGGTGTAAAACTTTACCAGCGCTGCGTAATAGGCCTCGCCGTCCGGAAGCGCGGTGGCACCAATCGTATCGCGCGCGGCGGGCTGATAATCTTCGCGCATGAAGGTCAGAAAGTCGCGATATTCAGGGATGACCTCGGCCTCGATCAGGCGCTTGGCCTCCACCCGTAGGTCCTCCCACCTTTGGGTCGAAATAAATACCGGACGTTCGGTAAACGGTCGCCAAAACGGCGTTTCTTCGGCGGTTTGCCACTGTTGTCCCTCGATGACCGTAATCACGCCGGGCAAAATTTCGGCGGGCATGGTCACGCCGTCGGCCATGCCGGTGCGCATATTGGCGATGTTGCTGGCAAAAAAGCGCGGGATCGCGCGCAGGCGCGCCAGATAATCGAAATAGTCCTCGGCGGTTTCAAACAGATGCGCGCGCACCACCGCCATCGCTTCGAAATGAAAGCCGCCATCTGCCAAAAGCGGCACGCGCCAATCGCGGTACGGGGCCAGTGCTACGCGGCTCGCAAGGATGAAGTGCATCATGTCGCGGTTCAGCTGGCTGTCCGCCGACAGTGCGGCGCGGTCGATTGCCTCAAGCCGGGTCAGCAGCGTTTGCGCGGCCTCGGCCCGGCGGGCAAAATCGGCGGGTGTCACGCCGCGCAATTCGCTTCCATAGCGCCGGTCGCCAAAACGGGACGCGGCCACCGGGTTCTCGCGCAGGTAATTTTCCCACTCGCTGTCAAACAGCGCCTGCAGCGCGACCTCGGCGGGGTTTTCCTCGCTCTGCGGTGTTGGGCTCTCGGCCTCGCTGCATCCAAACAGCAGCATGGCCGCCCCAACAATCATCGCCCACAGTCGCATATCCCGCTCCCCTCACACTTTGGTTGAGGGCGCAGTCTAGCGAGCAAGGCGGCGTTGTCAAAAAACTAAAGGACGGTGGCCCGGCGTGCCTTAACGCCAACGCTTGGGGCCATATGCCAGTTTTTTGGGTCGGTCCTTGCGCTTGGGCACAGCGGGCGATTTCGGTGTATCCGAAAGTGGTTTTGCCCGCGGCGGCTTAGGTACTGGTGCGCCCTCGGCTTGCGCAACGGGCTTATATTGCGACAGCATCTTCACAAGCGCCTGCTCATCGCAGGCAAGATCCCTAACAGGTAGGCGTGCAAGCAAGGCATTACCTTCGCCGTAAACGCATAGCCAGCGTTCTTTAAACCGTAAGCGGCGAAATGACATGAAGCGCCATTCAATAGATAGGCGCGCAATTTCTGACCAGTGCAGACCGCGCAGGCGTAAATAACGAGCTATTGTCAGGCCGACCGGGTCAATGACAATCGCCGTTTGGTTGATAAAAAGCCGCCAGAAAGACAAAATAAAATACGGCAAAACCCACGGGATTAAGACCGCGAGCGAGGTTTGCTTTGAGTCAAATGTTTTGGGTGCGCCGTAGCCATAGTGCATGATCGCATCAAAGAGCGCAGCGCCAGCCAGCCCTAAAAATACGGTAAACACCAAAATTTTGAGCGCTTGACGCGTGCGATCAAATGCAACCCGTGCCAGCATCAGCCGAGCGCTGCTGCGACAAAGGCGTATTCTTCGGCCACTTCGCGGTAACGGTCATAGCGCCCCGATTTACCGCCGTGCCCCGCCTCCATGTTGATTTTCATAATCAGCGGGGTGTCGTCGTCCTTGAGCGTGCGCAGCTTGGCGACATATTTTGCGGGTTCCCAGTAAGTGACGCGCGGGTCGTTCAGCCCGCCGGTGACCATGATGGCGGGATAGGCACCAGCGGCGAGGTTGGTATAGGGGCAGTAAGATTTGATATGCGCGTAATCCTCGGCGCTGTTCAAGGGGTTGCCCCATTCGGGCCACTCCATCGGGGTTAGCGGCAGGTCGGCGTCCAGCATGGTATTGAGCACATCGACAAAGGGCACGTGCAGCACGGCTGCGCCATACACATCCCCCGCTTCATTCAGAACCGCGCCCATCAGCTCGCCGCCCGCGCTGCCGCCGGAGATGCTGATGCGTCCCTCGGTCGAATAGCCCCTGTCGATCAGCGCGCGGCTCACATCGACAAAGTCATGAAAGGCGTTGGTGCGCGCCTTCAGCTTGCCGGCTTCGTACCAGGCGCGGCCTTTTTCATCGCCGCCGCGCACATGCGCGATCGCATAGGCAAAGCCCCGGTCCAACAGGCTGAGCCGCGCGGGCGAAAAGCTGGGGCTCATCCCCAGGCCGTAAGCACCGTAGCCGTAGAGGTGCAGCTTGCCACTCTTTTGCCAGTCTTTGCGGTACACAAGACTGACCGGCACCTCGGCCCCGTCGCGCGCCACAACCATTATCCGCTCGCTCACATAGGCCGATTTGTCATAGCCCGAGGGGATCTCCTGTTCCTTCCTCAATGTGCGCGCGCCACTGGCGATATCGAGGTCGAACACCGATGCGGGCGTGACCATGCTCGAATAGCCAAAGCGAAAATGCTGCTGGTCGTATTCGGGGTTATGGCCGGGGCTGACCTCATAGGCGGCCTCACCGAAGGGCAGCGCCTGCCAGCCTTCGCTGCTGTCGATCAAAATTTGGTCCAGCCCGGCGTCGCGCGCCATGACTGCCATGAAGGTCTGAAACGGGTGGACGGACAGCAGATAGCGGTCGTTCGACCCCGCCAGGATCAGCGACCAGTCGTCGGGCCCCGCCGCGCGGTAGAGGCTGAAATTGGTCTCCTCCCGGTTGGAGAGCACCAGCCAGCCACCGCCGTCGTGGTCAAGGCTGTAATCATGCCCGGCCTCGCGCTTGCGCCAAATTTCGGCGGCCCCGCCCATGCCCTTTTTCAGTGTGCGATATTCGCTGGTGACATGGTCGGCGGTGCGGATCAGCAGATAGGCCTTGTCGGCGCTCTCGGTGATGTGGATGAAAAAGCCGGTGCTGGCTTCCTGGTAAATCGTGGTGGCCGCTTTGTCGGCAAGGCGCACGCGCACCACATGAGCGGGTCGCCATTCTTCGGTCAAAAGTACCACAAACAGCGCGTCCGAGCCCGCGTCCCAGACAATCTCGCCCGAGGTCTCCGCCTGGCCGAGATCGGTTGTCGCGCCGGTGTCCAGATCGCGGACAAACAGGCGAAACCGCTCGGATCCGCTGTCGTCAACGCTATAAGCCAAGTAGCGTGCACAGGGGCTGACGGCAAAGCCACCCAAGCGGAAAAACGGCTTGCCGCGCGCTTCGGCGGGTTCGTCAAAAATCAGGGTCCAGTCGCCCGCGCCCACCTTGCGGCGGAACCACTGGCGGTAATCGGCACCGGCCTCAAAGGCCCAGCGATACTCATAACCGCCCTCAACCCACGGGACAGAGGCATCATCGTCTTTCAACCGGCCCTTGATTTCGGAAAAAATGGCCTCAACCTCGGGCGTGACGGGCTCCATTGCGGCTTCAAAATACGCGTTTTCAGCGCGCAGATAGTCCAGAATCTCCGGCGTTTCGACCTTGGGATAGCCCGGATCGCGCAACCAGAAATAGGGATCATCATAAGCATCGCCGTGATGGGCAACGCGGTGCGCGCGGCGGTCGGCGGCGGGTGGACGAAGGTTTGGGCGCGGAAATGACATAAAACATCCTTGAGGCGGCTTGTACCAGCCGCTTGGAGGTGCCACATTGCCCCACCGCTGACAAGACAGGAGATAAGGAGCCCCCATGGCCACAGACCCCGCTCGATTGAAAGCCCTGCGTAAAGCCCTTTTGGACGCTGACCTGGACGGCTTTATTGTGCCGCTGACCGATGAGCATATGAGCGAATATGTGGGGGCCTATGCCGGCCGTCTGGCGTGGCTGACCGGCTTTACCGGATCAGCCGGGATGGCGATTGTCACCCGCGGTGATGCCGCCATTTTCACCGACGGGCGCTATACCATCCAAACCGCGGCCGAGGTGGATGAAAGCCTGTTCAGCTATCAGCCCTATGACAGCGATACGCCCGGCCTGTGGCTTGTGGAGCGCATGAAATCGGGCGACCGGGTCGGCTATGACCCCGAACTTGCTACCGTGACCTGGGCCAATGCGATGGAGGCGGCGCTGGCGAAAAAAGGTGCGGCGCTTGTGCCGGTTGAGGCCAACCTTGTCGATCTGTGCTGGCATGACCGCCCTACACCGCCGATGAGCAAGGCGCACATTCACGATGACCAATATGCGGGTGAAAGCTCGGCCGACAAGCGGGCCCGCCTTGGCCGGGATATCGCCGCCAGCGGCGCCGACGCGGCGGCGATCACCATGCTCGATAGCCTGGCCTGGCTGTTTAACATTCGCGCCGACGACGTGGCGCACACGCCCGTATTGCGAGGGTTTGGTCTGCTGTTTGCTGATGGCAGTGCCTCGCTGTTTACCGAAGAGGACAAAATCCCGGGCGATGTGCGCGCTGCCCTGGGGCAGGACGTGTCGGTCGAGCCGCGCGAAGACTTTTACCCGCGCCTTGCGGGCCTCGCCAACAAGGGGCTGACGCTGATGCTTGACCCCGACAGCAACAACGCCGCCGTGTTTACCGCCGTGCGCGACAAGGGCGGCAAGGTGGTTGAAGCGCGCGATCCGTGCATTTTGGCCAAGGCGATCAAAAACCCGGTGGAACTGGAAGGTGCCCGCACCGCGCACAAACGCGACGGCGCTGCGGTGGTGGAGTTTCTGCACTGGGTGAAAACCACCACGGCCGAACGCGATGTTGACGAACTGGAGGCGGTAGAGCGCCTATGGCAGGCGCGCGCCGGGCGCGATCTGATCACCGACACCAGCTTTGACACCATTTCGGGGGCCGGGCCCAACGGTGCGATTGTGCATTACCGCGTCACGCCCAAGACCAACCGCAAGCTGGAGCAGGGCAACCTCTTTCTGGTGGACAGCGGCGGCCAATACCGCGACGGCACCACCGATATTACCCGCACGCTGGCGATCGGCACCCCAAGCGCCGACATGCGCCGGCATTATACGCTTGTATTGAAGGGGCATATCGCCATGGCAACGGCGATTTTCCCCGAAAAGACGCCCGGCGTCCAAATCGACGCCTATGCACGCCGCCCCTTGTGGGAAGCCGGGCTGGATTATGCGCACGGCACTGGCCACGGTGTGGGCAGCTTTCTCGGTGTGCATGAAGGCCCGCAGCGGGTGGCGCGCTATGGCGGGTGCGACGAGCCACTGCAGGCGGGCATGATGCTCTCGAACGAGCCCGGCTATTATAAGGCGGGCGCCTACGGCATCCGCATCGAAAATATTGTCATCACCCACAAGGTGGACGTGGGCGGCGACCAGCCGATGTTGGGCTTTGAGACCATCACTCTGGCGCCGCTGGAGCCGGCGCTGATCGATGTGGGGCTGTTGACTGACGCCGAGCGCACATGGGTCAATGATTATCATGCGCGCGTACGGGCAGAGATCGGCCCGCAGCTTGCGCCCGATGTTGCCGCCTGGCTCGATACGGTCACCCAGCCGTTAGGCTAGTGATATTGTTGCACGTTATTAGAAGAATTTTCGGCTTACTGCCGTAATATTGCCCTGTTCATTGTGCTATTGGTGCCTATATAGGGGAATTATGCTTCTCTATCGGGGTGGGGCGTGCCGCCGAAACGGCGCAAAGGTGTGCCGGGTATGTGCTGACGGGGACAGAAATGCACGATCTGTATTCTTTGATGTATGTCAGTCAGGCGTCTGATCTGCAGGCGCATGACCTGGAGATTTTGGAAAAGGAATGCGTTGCCCGCAATGCGCGCTTAAACATCACTGGGATATTGTTGCACGGTGGTCATCTGTTTGTGCAGGTGCTGGAAGGCCACAAAGACGATGTGCAGCATGTCTTTGCAAAAATTGAAAAAGACCGGCGGCATACCATGGTCATTGTTTTGACCGAGGGGCCGATCGGGGAACGTCGCTTTGCAGAGTGGTCCATGGCCTTTTATGCACTGGACCATATTGGCTGCACCGCAGTTGCAAAGGATATCGGCTGGCCTGAATGGCCGCAAACGGTGGGGCGTGCGACCGCGCAGGCACAGCCCCCTGCGATATTGGCGGCCATGCAAAACCTGCTGGCCGCCTGAGACGCCGCATAGCGCACCAGCCGGTGCGTGTCTGCGCTAACGCCTAATTTTCGGGTTCGAGTGCCAGCAGCGCTTGCAAGGCAACGCGTTTCACCCGGCGCGGTTGCCCGCCACCCATGGTCGCAAACGGGTTTTCACTACCGTCTAAAATCGTACGGTAGATGTCAGCAGCCTCGCTGCTATGGCCCTGTTGGCTCATAACATAGGCCAGATTCAGCAAAACAAGCGGATCATCTTGGTCGCTGTCGCGCAGCTGGGTTTCAGCAACGCTCCAATCGCCTTGCTGGATCGAGGTAAAGGCAAAGCGGTCTGTCGGGGCCGCCGCCGAGAATTGACCCGGATCGTTCGCGGCAGAACATGCCGTCAGGAAAAAAGCAGCAGGAACAATCGCTTTCATGGCCGCCCATGCGGTCGAAGTAGCGGAAAATTTTGATGTTATAGTCATCCCTCTTACTCCGTTATTCAGTGTTACGTTACTGTGACACTTTCATTACGTTGAAGATGACCCAAACACCATGACCTGTCTAGAAAATTGTTTGCGAAAATTTTTAATTAGTGATTTTTATCAGATAAATATAAATTAAATACAAAAAGCATATTAATAAATTCATTATTTATAAAATATAAAAATTTACTTCAATATTAACCAATATTACAATTAAATTACATTTATATATGTATGTGTTAACACGTATAGAATAAAGCACTTTGCCGCAAAATCAGGGCATTTTATCGCAAGACCGGGGGCTGAAAGCGGCGATTATGGCACATGAAAGACGTGACTCGTGGTTCCGAGGCACGACACGCGATAATCTGACATAGCAATCTTAGCCGCTCTTCTTGATTGAAGAGCGGTTTTTTCAGCCCCGATCAGGGCGGTTGGCGGCCTTGAGGGTTTGACCAATGTGCTGGTCGCCGCGCTTGGCTGCGCGTTCGACCTGGCGCTGGCGCTCGCGGTAGCGGGCGCGCTGCGCGTCGCTTAAGGTGTGGCGGCATTTCGGGCAGGAGACGCCGTCTTCGAAATCGGGGTGGTTGCGCGCGGCCGGGTCAACCGGGCGGCGGCAGGCGCGGCACAAAACAAAGTCGCCCTCGCTCAGCCCGTGTTCAACCGCCACGCGCTCGTCAAACACAAAACACGCCCCGTCCCAGCGGCTGTCATCCTTGGGCACGTCTTCCAGATATTTCAAAATGCCACCTTCGAGATGATAAACGCTCTCATAGCCGAGGCTTTTTAGGTAGGCGGTTGATTTTTCGCAGCGAATGCCGCCGGTGCAAAACATCGCAATCTTTTTGGCGTCGTCCAGCATGGCCTTATTGGCCTCGACCCAGGCCGGAAAGTCGCGAAAGCTTTTGGTCTGCGGGTCGACCGCGCCTTCAAAGCTGCCGATGGCAACCTCATAGTCATTGCGGGTATCGACCACAACAACGCCGTCTTCGTCGATCAGGGCGTTCCAGTCGGCGGGCTTGACATAGGTACCGGCCTGGCGCGCGGGGTCAACGTCGCCGATGCCAAGCGTCACAATCTCGCGCTTGCGCTTGACCTTCATACGGTGAAAGGGCGGCGTGCTGGCCCAGCTTTCCTTCCAGTCAATGGTACCCACATCCGGATCATCGCCAATGGCGGCAAGCGCCGCGCGCATGGCACTCGCAGCGCCTGCAATGGTGCCGTTGACGCCCTCGGGCGCCACAAGCAGCGTGCCCTTGATCGCATATTGGCCGCATATGGCCTCCAGTCGTGCGATCAGCGCACCGACGTCAGGCACGGGCGTAAATTTATAAAGCGCGGCGACCAGCGTCGGCGTTTCAGCGGTGTTTTGGGCCGTGACCATAGTTGCAACTGACTCTTATAGGCATGTGCAAATTATTGAAAACATTGACTTTTTTGTGTGTTTGTGGCATCCAGTGCCGACATTCGCACGTACAATATGTATCAAAGTCGCACGACAAGGAGAAGCACCGTGAAAGGTGATAAAGAGATTATTCGCCACCTCAATACCATTTTGAAAAACGAGCTAACGGCGATCAATCAGTATTTTTTGCACAGCCGTATGTTGAAGGACTGGGGCCTCGATAAGC
>JASBSO010000054.1 GCA_030148905.1 Kordiimonadaceae bacterium
GCCGTCGCGGCTGAGCTCGACTTCCTGAACCGGGGTCCCGAACGGGCTGAGCGATTGGCTGGTTTGCGTCAGCGTGCGCAGCTCCTCGCGGGCAAGCTCGATCATTTCCTCGCGGCTGACATCAAACACCACGCTACGGTCTGTGGTACGGATATTGCGGAAATTCAGGTCGCGCACCCGGCGGCGCAGGTCACGCACCGAACCCGCCAAGTTTTTCAGGCGGCTGTCGACCACGTCTTCGGTTTCCGCCTCCAAAAGCAAATGCACCCCGCCCTGCAGGTCAAGCCCCAACGACAGCGTATCCGACGGTAAAAATCCCGGCAGCGCACCGCGGGTATCCTCGTCCAGAAAATTGGGCAAAGCCGCCAGCAGACCGTAAAGGCACACCAGCAAAATCAGGAAAACTTTGGTCGCAGAAAAATTCAGCATAACGGGCCTTTCGGCGGAAACATATGGCGTGGCGTGCGCCTGCTAGGATTTTGACTTCGGCGTTTTTGCAGCTTCGTCATTGGCCGCCTTGGGTGCCTTGCCGCCCTTGACGCGCACATCGGTCAAGGTCGCCTTGAGGACCTTGACGACCACGCCCTGTGCGATTTCCACATCGATCTCGGCATCGTCGCTGACCTTGGTCACCTTGCCGATAATCCCGCCTTGGGTCACAACCGTGTCGCCGCGCTGGACGGCAGCTACCATTTCGCGGTGCTCTTTTTGGCGTTTTTGATTGGGCCGGATCAGCAGGAAATAGAAAATCACCATCAACAGGATGAATGGAAACAGCGATTCCAAAAGCGAGGGTTGCGGTGCTGCGCCACCAGCCTGGGCAAAAGCGGTCAAAAACGTCATCGGATAGTGTCCTTAAGTCAGGGGCGGCCCACCCCAGGCCGCAAATCTGTTGCACACAGATAAGCGCCGCAGCCTGCAAGGGCAAGACTTGCTGCATCAATTCGGCGAAAAAGGCTGTTTAGCGGGCAGCGTCCAGAACCGTCAGCGGGTTGACCGCCCGGCGCGCGCGGCGAATTTCAAAATGCAGCTGCGGTCTGTCCACCCCGCCCGACTGCCCGGCCCGACCAATGGCCTGGCCGCGCTTGACCCGCGCACCCTCTTTCACGGCTATGCGGTCCAGATGCGCATAAGTCGTAATCCAATTTCCGCCGTGGCGGATCAGCACAAGATTACCGTAGCCTTGCAGCGCGTCAGAAGCATAGGCCACGACGCCGTCTTCGGCGGCGCGCACGGTGTCACCCAGCTTGGCGGCAATATTGATCCCGTCATTTTGGACGCCGTCTGCGCGCCGGCCAAAGCCAGAGATCACCCGCCCCTGCAGCGGCCATGAAAACCGCGATGATGTGCGCGGCGGCGGTGCCGACAGGCTGGCGCGCCGCGACCGGGCCGGCGTTGATGCCGACGGGATGGGCTGTCCGGTTGCCCGCGCTACTGCCCGGCTACCCGGCAGGGTCAATCGCTGCCCTATGGATAGCGTATAGGGCGCGCGAATATTGTTCTGCGCCATCAGGTCTTGCACACGAAGGCCGTATTGCTGGCTGATCGAATAGGCGGTTTCGCCGCGCCGTACGGTGTGCACAGCCGGGTTGGAAAGGGTCAGGCGCTGACCAACAAAGAGCGTATAGGGCTGGTTCAGGCCGTTGGCGTCGATCATGTCGCGCAGCGGCAACCCCACCCGGCGCGCCAGCGAAAACAATGTGTCCCCGCGCCCAACAACAAGCTGCCCGCCCGCGGCCTGGCGCGCGCGGGCCTGAGCAGCGGCGACATCGGGCTTGCGCCCCGGCAGCGGCACCGGCACCGGCGCATTTCGGATACGGTAAACAGGCGGGATATCGGCAGGCGACACATAGCCGACGCCAAAACAGCCCGACAGCGTCAAGGCGGCCAGAACCACACCCCCAGTGTAAACATATCGCACCCACCTGATCATATGGTGAGCGTAGCCGCAGCGCACCGCGCCGACAACTGGATTGCGCTTGTTGACTGTGTGCTAGTCGAACTCGCGGGCAATTTCGCCCGCCAAAACCTCGCGGCTGGCATAATGGGTGCGATCAAGGTGCAAAGGGGTCACCGAAATATACTGCGCGCGAACGGCGGCAAGATCGGTTTCCTGCCCCGGCACACCCACATCACGGCCAAGGCCAAACCAGTAATATTTGTGCCCGCGCGGGTCGGTGCGTTCTTCAACATTATTGCCCAGAATTTCCCGGCGGCCCTGAACGGTGACGTGCACGCCTTGAATTTCGTCGGGTTCAAAGGCGGGAAAGTTCACATTCATCAACACATCGCCGGGCCATCCGATCTCAAGAAGCGAACGGATCACATCCGCCGCATAACGTTCTGCCGTCTGCCACTTGGTTTTCGCTGGCGGGCGGATGCACTGACTCAGCGCGATCGACGGGATGCCCGCAAGGCATCCCTCAGACGCCACCGACACCGTGCCCGAATAGCCAATATCTTCCGCCAGATTGCCGCCGCGATTGATGCCCGACAGTATCAGCGTCGGCAGCGCGTCGCGCATAATTTCATTCACCGCCATCATCACACAATCGGTCGGCATGCCAGAGACGGCAAAACGCTTATCATCAAGCCTGCGCACCCGGATTGGTTCGGTCAGGGTGAGGCTGTGGCCGGCACCGGAGCGCTCGCGCTCGGGCGCCACCACCCACACATCGTCCGAAAGGGTGCGGGCGATTTTTTCCAAAATCTTGATGCCGGGCGCATGAATGCCGTCATCGTTGGAGACCAGAATTCGTGCTGGGGAAATGGCCATCATGCTTCTCCAATCACTTCGATGCCGCCCATATAGGGTTTCAGCGCCTCGGGAACGCGGATCGTCCCCGTCTCAGTTTGGTAGTTTTCCATCACCGCGATCAGCGCCCGGCCAATCGCCAGGCCCGAACCGTTGAGCGTGTGGACAAACTGTGTCGCCTTTTCGCCCCTGGCCCGAAAGCGCATATTGGAGCGCCGCGCCTGAAAGTCGCCGCACACCGAACAGCTTGAAATTTCACGGTAGCGGTTTTGCCCCGGCAGCCAGACCTCAAGGTCGTAGGTACGCTGTGCGCCAAAGCCAATATCGCCCGAGCACAGCTTCATCACCCGATACGGCAGATCGAGGCGCTGCAAAATCGTCTCTGCCGCCTTTGTCATCCGCTCCAGCTCGGCTTCGCTGGCCTCAGGTGCGACAATCGACACCAGCTCAACCTTGTCAAACTGGTGCTGGCGGATCATGCCGCGCGTATCGCGGCCCGCGGCCCCCGCTTCGCTTCTGAAACAATTCGACAGTGCGGTGTAGCGCAGCGGCAATCGCTCGGCGTCGATAATTTCGCCCATGTGCAGATTGGTCAGCGTCACCTCGGCCGTGGGGATCAGATAATAATCATTGGTGGTTTTGAACAGATCGTCTTCAAATTTCGGCAATTGCCCGGTGCCAAACAGCGCGTCGCTGCGCACCAGAACCGGCGTAACCGTCTCGGTATAGCCGAATTCACCCGTGTGGGTGTCGAGCATGAACTGCCCCAAGGCCCGCGACAGACGCGCAAGTCCGCCGCGCAGCGCCACAAAACGGCTGCCCGACAGACGCGCGGCGGCTTCAAAGTCCATCGCGCCCAGCGCCTCGCCCAGGTCAAAATGTTCCTTGGGCGCAAAGTCAAAGGCGCGCGGCGTGCCCACCATGCGCACCAGTTCGTTGGCGTCTTCGTCTGCGCCTTCGGGCACGTCATCGTGGATCAGATTGGGAATGGATGCCAGCTGGGCGTTGAGTGCAGCCGTCACCTCAGCCTCGCGCGCTTCCAGGTCGCTGGTGCGGTCTTTCAGCGCGGTGACCTCGGCTTTCAGCGCTTCGGCTTCATCCGAACGCCCCTCGCGCATCGCCAAGCCAATAGCTTTGGACGCTTCGTTCCGGAGCGCCAGGCCCGCCTGAATTTCGGTCAACAGTTCGCGGCGTTCCGCGTCAAGCTTGAGCAAGCCGTCTGCCAGCGGCGGTTGGCCGCGCCGGGCATTGCGCCGGTCAAACTCTTCGGGGTCCTGACGAATAAGCTTCAGGTCAAACATGGGTCGGCCTCGAACACAGGCTAGGGGTTAGACGGCATCACCGGCGTCTGATTGCTCGGCTTCGCGCCGTTTTTCAGTGAGACGCACCAAAATGATGGACAGCTCATACAAGAGCAGTATCGGAATGCCAAGGGCTACTTGGGATACCGGGTCAGGCGGCGTCAAAAACGCGGCGGCAACGAAGGTGAGCACAATCATATAACGGCGCTGACGGCGCAAAAAATCGGCGCTGACAATCCCCGCCTTACCCAACAGCGTAATGGCAACCGGGATCAAAAACGCCGCACCAAAGGCAAAGATCAGCCGCATCACCAGCGCCAGATATTCATTGACCTTGGCCTCGGCCTCGATGGCGATGGCGGTCCCCTGGATTGCGGTTTCTTCAAAGCCAAGCAAAAACGCCCACGCCCACGGGATCACCACATAATAGGCAAGCGCCGCCCCAAGGGTAAAGAGCACCGGCGTGGCCACCAAAAAGGGCGCAAAAGCCCCGCGCTCGTGCTTATAGAGCCCGGGTGCCACAAATTTCCACACCTGCACCGCCAGCAGCGGAAAGGTGATCATGAAAGCGAAATAAAGCGCCACCTTGATATTGACGACAAATTTTTCCATCAGCCCGGTAAAGATCATGCGCGCCTGGGCGCCGTTGATCTGCGCTTCCGCATAGGGACGGGCCAGAAACTGGAAAATCTCATTGGCAAAATACAGACCCACCAAAAAGGTCAGCGCCATGCCCGCCACCACATAAATCAACCGTTGGCGCAGTTCGATCAGATGCTCCATCAATGGCGCACGGCTGGCTTCGACCTCATCCTCGATGGTGTCCTGGCGTTGATCATACAGGTCGGGCGGGCGCGGTGCGTCGCCGCCGGTCATCTCATCCGGCGGCATCATGGCTTGGCGGCCTCGCCGTCCGGCTTAGGGTCGGTCTGATCACCAGGGGCGGAGCTGGTCTGTGCCGGCTGGTTTGCCTGCTCTGCGCTTTGGTCCGCCGCCCGGTTCGCCATGATCTTTTCGGTAATTTCCTCGGCCGTCATACCGGCGGTGATGCCCTCTTTTTTCTTCAGGTCACCAAAAGGGTCGGCTTCGCGCTCGACCTCGGCGGCCAGGGTTTCGACACCGGCGCGGAACTCGGCGGTCATGTTGCGCAGCGTGCGCATCACCTGCGCAAAGCCCTTCAAAACACGCGGCAACTCACGCGGCCCCACCACAACAATGGCGACCACAGCAATAACCAGCAATTCCATGGTTCCGATGTCAAACATTCGGCAATCCGTCGACCCCGCGAACGGGGCAAGGCTTAGGCCTTGTCTTTGTGGGCCTCTTTTTCGGCGGGGGCTTCAGCCTTCACATCGATGGTGGGCTGCGCCTTGGGCTCGTCCTCGGGCTCGTTCAAGCCGCGCTTGAAGCTGGTGATGCCCTTGGCAACATCGCCCATCAATTCGGAAATTTTCCCGCGTCCGAACAGCAGCACGACCAAAAACACGATCAGGGCGATCTGCCAAATTCCCAAACTCATTGTCGTTCCTTTCGTGGGCTAGCGCCCCTTATGTATCAGATTTCGGCCCTGCGTCACCTATTTTCAAGGTTTAGGGCTCGTCGCTATCGTCATCCTGACCATTTGCCGCATCGATGGCGTCTTCAAGGTCGATTTGCGGATCATCGTCGGCGACCAGCTTCAATTCCTCCTGCTCGAAGGCTTCGTCCACGCTGTCCAGCATCCCTGACGCCTTGAGGTCAGACAGCCCCGGCAGGTCTTTCAAACTTTCCAGCCCGAAATGCACCAGAAACGCGTCCGTAGTGCCGTAGGTCACGGGCCGACCGGGGGTGCGCCTGCGCCCCATCATCCGCACCCATGTTGCCTCCATCAACACATCCAGCGTGCCTTTGGAGATGCCGACCCCGCGGATCGATTCGATTTCGGCGCGGGTCACGGGCTGATGATAGGCGATGATCGCCAGGGTTTCCACCGCCGCACGCGACAGCTTCCGCGGTACGTCCACATCGCGGCGCAGCAGAAATGCAAGATCGGGCGCGGTGCGGAACATATACCCCCCCGCCACACGCGCAATTTCAAAGCCGCGGCCTGCAAGGTCAGCCTGAATATCTTCGATCAAGGCCGGGATATCGATACCCTCGGGCAGGCGTTCGGCCAGCTCTGCGGTGCTCATTGGGTGGTCGCTGGCGAAAATCATCGCCTCAATCATGCGTTTTGCGGTCAGGTGTTCGGCGCTCAGTTCGTCTTCAAGGCTGCGGTCGGTCATGACGGCCTCCGCCGCAGATAAAGCGGGCCGAAAACATCCGATTGCCGCAGGTCGGCCAGCCCCTGCCGCGCAAGCTCGAGCCCCGCGACAAAATGACTGGCCACAGCCGACCGGTAAAGCTGCGGGTCCACAAGGTCGGGCGGCAGAAAGTCTTTCAACTCGCCCCAGTCCATACGGTGGCCAACCAGTTCAGTCAGGCGTTCGATCGCATCCTCGAGCGCAAAGACGGGCCGGGTGCGGATGGTCACCTGTGTCACGCTGTTGCGGCGTTCGATCCGCCCGTAATATTTTAGCAATTCATAAAGCGTCAAGTCATAGCTGCCGGTGCGGTGGGTTTTCACCCCCTCGGGCGCGCCGCGCAGAAACACATCGCGGCCCGTTCGGTCGCGCGCCATCAACTGTGCCCCGCATTCGCGCATCGCATTCAGGCGCTGCAGGCGCAGTTGCAGACGCAGCGCCAATTCCTCGGCGGACGGCTCTTCTTCGTCGGCCTCTTTGGGGAGCAGCAGGCGCGATTTCAGATACAGAAGCCAGCACGCCATCACCAGATAGTCCGCCGCGAGTTCGAGGCGCAAGCGCCGCGCCTCGGCGACAAAGCGCATATATTGCTCGACCAGTTCCAAAATCGAAATGTGGGTCAGGTCAACCTTCTGGGCGCGTGCCAGCATCAACAGCACGTCCAGCGGACCTTCAAACCCCTCCATGTGCAACACCAGCCGGTCATCTTCCGCGACCTGATCCGCGCGCCACCCGGCATCGTCGAAAAAGCTGTCATTCATCAAATGGGTACCCCGACCAAGGCTCCTATCAACGCCATCACCGCCTGCATCGGCACCAGGATGACGGCGGGAGCCAGAAAGAATATCCCAAGAAGGATGAAAAAGCCAAAAGGCGCAACGGCCATATAACTTTCGCCATATTCGCGCGGCAGCAAGGCCCCGACAATCTGCCCGCCATCCAGCGGCGGCACCGGCAAAAGGTGAATAATCATAAATACGCTGTTGAGCAAAATGCCGTAATAGGCGGTGATCACAAACCAACTATCCTGAGCCAGGCCATAAGCCAGCGCAAACCGCAAAACATAGGCGAAAAACACCGCGATCAGAAAATTGGTGATGATGCCCGATGCCGCGAGTTTGATCAGGTCCGCCTTTGGGTCTTTGAACTGGCGCGGGTCGACGGGCATGATCTTGCCCGAGCCGATCAGAAACGGCACACCCAACAGCACCGCCACCACCGGAATCAGCGCCGTATTGATGGGATCGAAATGCGCAAAGGGGTTGATCTTCAGGCGACCGGACAGTTTGGGCGTCGGATCGCCAAGCTTGTGCGCGACATAGCCGCGTGCGGCTTCGCGCCAAGTTACCGCCAACAGGAAGGGCAGCGCCATCACCGTGATCAGTTGAAATTTTTCGGCGATGTTACCCACAAATAGCCTCCTGATGGTCGCGGATGAGCGCGTCAAATTCATCCTCAAGGTCGGCCCGCTCGCCCGGATTAAGCACCGCTGGGGCGAGGCTGGCAGCGTTGATCCTATCTTGCATCCCTAGAGGGGCTGCGCCGGCAGAGGCTGCGATGTCCTGCATCTCCGCCATATTACCGTTGCAGTGCAAAAGGAGGTCGCACCCCGCCGCAAGCGCCGCCTCGCTGCGTGCCGCCATGCGGCCCCCCAGCGCCTGCATCGACAGATCGTCGGTCATCAACAGGCCGGTGAACCCAATGGCTGAACGGATGATATCACTGACAATGGTGCGCGACAGAGTTGCCGGTGTGTCGCCGTCCCACGCTGGGTAGGCGACATGCGCGGTCATGGCATAGGCCGTATCGGCAAAGGCACGAAAAGGCGGCAAGTCCCAAGCTTCTAGCGTTTCAGCGCTGGCGTCCACCACAGGCAGGGCTTTGTGGCTGTCCACAGTGGCGCGGCCGTGACCGGGGATGTGCTTGATCACCGCCTGAACGCCAGCCTCTGCCATGGCATCAATGAGGATGCGTGCAAGGGTGATAATATGGTCAATATCCTGTCCGAAGGCCCGGTCGCCGATAATTGCATCAGCGCCGTCTACGGGCCGGTCCAGAAGCGGTGCGCAATTGACATCGACCCCAAGGCGGATCAAATCGTCAGCGATCAGGCGGGCATGCAGGTGCACGGCGCGCGCAGCATTGTCACGGCCCTGCGCCGCAGCCTGCGCATAGCGCCCAACCGGCGGGTAAGCGCGCCAGTGCGGCGGGCGAAGCCGCTGAACCCGGCCCCCTTCCTGGTCAACCAGGACCGGGCACCGCCAGCCGACACACGCCCTGAGGCTCTCGACCAAATCCTGCACCTGGCGGGGCGCATCCACATTGCGAGCAAACAGAATGAAGCCCGCAGGCTGCACGTCGCTGAAAAACCGGCGTTCGTCCTCGGTAAGCACGCGGCCAGACAGGCCGAATATGGCTGGTATCATGGATTAACCACCAAGCACGGCAGGCCAAGATCCTTGAGTGCCGTACACAGCGCGTCGGCTTCGTCGCGCGTGGCGAAGGCTCCGGTGCGCAGCCGGATCAGCGACCGATCGGGCAGCTGCACCGTCTCATAAGAGGGCTCGGCGCCGCGAAGCGAATCGGTTGCGACTCGGAGTGTCCGTTGCCATGCTGCCTCAGCCGATGCGCGCGTACCAAAGGCGCCAAGCTGGACGCGGAACACCGGGCCTTGCGGCGGCAAAACGGGTGCTGTTTCCGCCGTTTGGGGTTCGGCGGGCGGTGCTGGCTCGGCATCCTCAACCGTATCGGCCTGTGCCGGGTTATCCGTTGCGGCGGTGTCATTTTGCGTTTTATTTTCAGTCAGTTCCACGCCATTTGGCATCGCCTCTGGCGTTTTATCGGCCTGGACAGCTTGCTGTTGTTCGATCGCGTCATCAAGCTTTTCGACCGGTTGTTCGGGTTGTGGGCCAAGGCTGACCGGCTGATCGCTGTCGGTGTCGTTATTCAGGACTTCCTTGTCCTGATGCGCGACCTCAAGTCCACCGGGCGACTCGGGCTTGACGCGGATGGGGTCATTCGGCGCTTCGACAATACGTGGTGGTCCGTCCTGGCTATCGCGCTGGACGAAAAACAAGCCCCCCACAAAGGCCAAAACCAGCACCAACACGATAATCGCAACGGCACCACCACCCAGCATCCACCATTTGCGGTCGTCCTGCGGGTCACCCTCTGAGGCAGGCTGCAGCCAAGGCGGTGTTTCCGGGTCAAACTCCAATTGACCCTGCCCGGCTTTTTTACCCGTGGAGTTTTTCTCTGTGTTTGTGTCGTCGCTTGCCATGTCATCCATCCCCTGTGGCACGCTTCGGTTCCCTGATTGCAGGCCGTTACATTTCCTGCACCGGTTCGACCCCAAGAACAGCCAAACCACTGGCAATCACAAGGGCTGTTGCCCGCACCAGTGCCAGGCGCGGCAGTGTCGCGGCCTTGTCCGGCTGCACAAAGCGCAATGCGGCCTTGTCATTGCCTTTGTTCCACAGCGTATGAAAATCGCTCGCCAAATCATACAAGAAAAATGCAACGCGGTGCGGTTCGTGCGCCTCTGCCGCTTGCAGCAGCAGCCTGGGCCATTCTGCCAGACGCTTGATCAAGACCAGATCATCTTCGGACGCCAGCAGCGCAAGGTCGACCTCAGCCAGGGCCTCGGGCGAAACATCAATCTCGCCAAAGGCCTCCGCCGCCTTGCGGAACACTGACATGGCGCGTGCATGCGCATATTGCACATAAAAGACCGGATTTTCTTTCGACTGGTCGGTGACCTTGTCAAAATCAAAATCCAGCGGCGCGTCATTTTTGCGGGTCAGCATGATGAACCGCGTCACGTCGCGCCCCACTTCGTCCACCAGGTCACGCGCGGTGATAAAATTGCCTGACCGCTTGGACATCTTATAGGGCTCGCCTGACTTGAACAGCCGCACAAGTTGCGCCAGTTTTACATCCAGTGTGGCATCGGGCAACAGCGCCTTCAGCGCCGCCTGTACCCGCTTGACATAGCCGCCGTGGTCCGCCCCCCACACATTGATCATGTCCAGCGCGCCGCCGGGCGTGCGTGTGGCCTTTTCCAGGTGATAGGCGATGTCGGCGGCAAAATAGGTATAGCTGCCGTCCGATTTTTGCAGCGCGCGGTCGACATCATCGCCAAAGTCGGTTGCCCGAAACAGGGTTTGCTCGCGCGCTTCCCAATCGTCGGGCAATTTGCCTTTGGGAGGCTCCAGCACGCCCTCATACAGGTGCCCCGAAGCGCGCAGGCGGTCCACCACCTCGCCGATCCGCCCGGATGTGTGCAAGTCATGTTCCGAGAAAAACACTGCGTGGTGGATCCCCAGCGCTGCAAGATCATCGCGGATCAGGTCCATCATCGCGTCCACAGACCGGCGGCGGAACACCTCCAGCCATTCGCCTTCGTCTGTCTGTTGGTATTGATCACCAAACTCAGCCGCCAGCGCCGCGCCGACCGGCACCAGATACGCGCCCGGATAAAGCCCCTCAGGAATGTCGCCGATATCATCGCCCAATGCCTCGCGGTAGCGCAGATGCACCGAGCGGGCGAGCGTGTCGATCTGTCCGCCCGCGTCATTGATATAATATTCGCGCACGACCTCGTGCCCGACCTTGGCCAGCAGGTTGGCCAGCGCATCGCCAAAGACCGCACCGCGCACATGGCCGACATGCAGCGGCCCCGTTGGGTTGGCTGAGACATATTCAACATTAACGGGCTTGCCGGCACCCGCTTCGCTGGCGCCAAAGTCAACACCCGCGCGCAAGATGGTGGGGATCAGATCCCGCCAAAACTGCGCCGAGATGCGTAGATTGATAAAGCCGGGGCCCGCCACTTCTGCGGCTTCGACATCGTCAAGCGCTCGCAGTTTTTCAACCAGTCGTTCGGCAATGGCGCGCGGCGGCTGACCCGCGGGCTTGGCCAGAACCATGGCGGCGTTCGACGCCAGATCACCGTGGCTTGCGTCACGGGGCGGTTGAACGGTCAAGGCATGCAGCGGCAGGTCGCCGGGCAAATCGCCCGCCTTGATCAGGTCGGAGACCGCCTCCAGCACATGCGCGCTGAAAACATCAAAAACATTCATAATGTGACCTTTGTCAGATCGAATAACTTGGTGTGCTCGCGAAAGGCAAAACGGTCGGTCATCCCGGCGATGAAGTCGGCCACAACGCGGGCGGTTCCGGCTGTGTCCGCATCGCGGGCGGGCACCTGCCACTCGTCGGGCAAACACTCTGGCTCGCTGACATATAGCTCAAACAGATCGCGGACAACCCGTTTTGCCTTGCTGGTCATACGGTTGACCAGATAATGGCGGTACATCCGCGCGTGCAAAAGCGCCTTGAGGCTACTGACCGCTTTTTCCACTTCGGGGCTGAAGGCCACCACGGCACCACTGTGGGCGCGGATATCGTCTACCGTTTCGGGTTTCAGCGCCTCAAGCCGCCGGGTGGTTTCGCTCACCAGATCGGTGACCAGCCGGGTGATCAACCGGCGCACCAGTTCATGCACCTTCACACTGTAATCCACCTTGGGGTAGGTCCATTGCACCTCATCGAGGATTTGCCCGACAATGCCAATTTCTGCCACTTCGGCCATCTCGAACAGCCCGGCGCGCAGGCCGTCGTCCAGATCGTGCCCCGAATAAGCAATATCATCCGACAGGGCCGCCACCTGCGCCTCAGCCGAGGCATAGCTGTGCAGTTCCAGATCATGGTCTTTGACATAATCGGCATAGCCAAAAGGCAGGCCCGACAGCCCGGTTTCCGCCATCGGTTTATACAGGAGCGGGCCATTGTGCTTGGCCAGCCCTTCCAGCGTTTCCCAGGTCAGGTTGAGCCCGGGAAAGGCGGCGTAGCGGTGCTCCAAATGCGTCACCAGCCTGAGCGCCTGGGCATTATGGTCAAACCCGCCATGGGGCTTCATACACTCGTCCAGCACCGCCTCGCCAGCATGTCCAAAGGGCGTATGCCCCAAATCATGCGCCAGCGACAGGGCCTCGGCCAGGTCTTCGTTCAAGCGCAGCGACCGGCAGATCGAGCGGGCGATTTGCGCGACCTCCAGGCTGTGGGTCATCCGCGTGCGGTAATGGTCGCCCTCATGGTAAACAAACACCTGGGTTTTGTGCTTGAGCCTGCGAAACCCGGAGGAATGGATGATCCGGTCGCGGTCGCGCTGAAAGGCGCTGCGGTTAAAACTGGCCGGTTCCTTGTGCAGGCGGCCCCGACTTACCGCTGGTAGCGATGCGTATGGCGCAAGAATATCGTCATAAGTGGCGGTCATTGGTGCCCCGGCCCCGTTTGTGACTCGTCGTCAAAAGTGCCGCCACACTAGGCAAGGCCTAGCTGCCATGCAAGCGGATTGCCGCTCCCGATTAGCTCTCCCAATTGACGCCGCGCCCATGCGTGCCTATTTATAGGCCAGACAATGACCCGAGGATGTTTGATGACCGAACGGCCTGACCCTGTAACCCTGTCCGACAGCGCGGCAAAGCGTGTGCGTGCACTGATCGACCGGCAGGGCAACCCTGACCTGAAACTGCGGCTCAGCGTCTCTGGCGGTGGGTGCAGCGGCTTTCAGTATGGCTTTGACTTTGCCGAAACGCCCGAAGACGGCGACATTACGGTCGTGCGCGACGGCGTCACCATGCTGGTAGACAGCATGTCGCTTTTGTATCTCATCGGCTCTGAGGTCGACTATAAAGAAGACATTATGGGGGCGTCCTTCCGGGTGAACAATCCCAACGCCACCGCCAATTGCGGCTGTGGCTCGTCCTTTTCGATCTGACCGGTGAAAATCGCCACCTTCAACATCAACGGGATCAAGGCGCGCCTACCGCGCCTGCTGGAATGGCTTGAGACCTGCGGCATGGATGTGGTGTGTTTGCAGGAAATCAAATCGGTTGATGACGCCTTTCCGCGCGCCGCGTTTGAAGACGCAGGCTGGCATCTGGAAACCCACGGCATGAAGGCCTTTAACGGCGTGGCGATCCTGTCGCGCACGCCAATGACCGACGTTCACCGCGGCCTGCCGGGCACGGCGGGCGAGCCCGACCCCGATAACCCGCAAGCGCGCTATATGGAGGCCACCATAGAAGGCGTGCGCATCGCCAGCATTTACCTGCCCAACGGCAACCCGCAGCCGGGGCCAAAATTTGACTATAAGCTTGGTTGGATGGAACGGCTCTATGCCCGCGCTGATGAGCTTCTGGCACGCGAAATGCCGGTGGTGCTGGCGGGGGACTATAATGTTATCCCCGAGGATATCGATTGTTACAGCCCCGGCCAGTGGGCCGACGATGCCCTGACCCAGCCCGGCCCACGCAGTTGGCTCAATGCCTATATCGGGCTCGGCTATACCGACGCGGTGCGGCAAATCCACCCGTCTGGCGCGCATTACACCTACTGGGACTATCAGCGCGGCGCCTGGCCCAAAGACCACGGCATCCGCATCGACCATCTGCTGCTGTCACCCGAAGCCGCCGACCGATTGACAGACGCGCAGATCGACCGCATGCCGCGCGGCAAGGAAAAATCCAGCGATCACACGCCCGTTTGGGTGGATCTGGCGGCCTGAACCGAAGCCCCATCAAGCCTCATGCTGAGCCCGTCGAAGCATGAAGGGGTGATATATGGTTGCCAGTGCCTCACCCTTCGACAAGCTCAGGGTGAGGGTCTATCCTCGACATTGTCGTCCGCTTGCCCCTCCCCCGCATCAAAGCGTCAGCGCACGCCCGTTTGGTGGAGCTGGCAGTCTGAACCGAAGCCCCTCTCCTGACCTCTCCCCCAGGGGGAGAGGGATATGTTAGCGGTCATGCCGTATTTCACCCTGCATCCATCCTCACCCTGAGCCCGTCGAAGGGTGGGCCTACCGAAGATTGCGCGCTCGGGAGGACGCAATTGAAAACGCTTTGAACCTTGGGTCATGCTTTAACGAACAAGCTTCAATCGCATCAAGCCTCATGCTGAGCCCGTCGAAGCATGAAGTGTGATATGTTCGCTGAAGCCTCCCCTTTTGGGGTCCTCCCCCTTTGGCAGGCCCACCCTTCGACGGGCTCAGGGTGAGGGCGTTGGGTCAGAGACAATACGATGTGCAGAGCACCTCCCCCTTCGACAAGCTCACCCTTCGACAAGCTCAGGGTGAGGGCGTATCCCCCACATTGTCGCCCGCTTGCCCCTGTGCCACCGCAAAGCGGTAGCGCACGCCGTGCACGGCGGCGAGCGGGAAGATGAGAAACAAGCTGAACAGGAGGGTCACCCCTTCATACAGGGTCGGCGCCCCAAGCATCGCCAGCGGCAGGGCAATCAAATGCAACAGGCCGCCTAAAATCAGTAAGGCCACGGCAAAGTCGACCAGATAGGGGTTATGAAATTGCCCCTTTTCGATACCGAGCGCATTGCGCGTCAACGTCCCAGAAAAATAGCTATAGACAAAACACTGCACCACCAGCGCGACAATCGAGGCTGAAAATGTCGCCAGATATTGCTCGTGCGAATCCAAGGCCAGCCCTTCGTCCAATGGCACGCTGAGCCCGATGGCCGAAAACAGTTCAGACACGGCAAAACTGATAACCCCAAGGATGAGAAAGATCAGCAAAAACCACCAGGCGTTTTTGATCGCGCCGCGCCAGTTATCAGAACTCTGGCTCAGGTCGACACGGTCCCGCGCTTCAGCACCCACACGCACCCAGGCATTAAATATAAAGGCGGTGATCGGGATCATAACGATGCCAGCGATTGTCCCGACAATCAGTGCCGTCACACCGCCAAGACTGCCCTCAGAGCCTCCCCCTGCAAGGGAGAAAATCACCGCAGCGACCACCCCCAGCACCATAAGCACCACCGCGCCTGCGATAAACATCGCAATCATCACAAACAGCGATTTCAGCATCTGCCCCGGCATGGCGAGGCACATAGCCAGAGTTTCCTTAACGGTGGCAAGGATGGGCATGCGCATATTGACTCCCCCTTCAAAAATGCAGCCTGAGTGTTCAGGGTACAATTTTACAGGGTAGCCGCAAGGTGAATTTATCCCTGATCAACCTTCCGCACAGCGCCCTCGCTGGCCGAGGTGGTCATCGCCGCATAGGCGCGCAGCGCGCGGCTGACTTTGCGCGGGCGGTCTTCGGCGGGTGTCCAGCCGTCCGCACCCTTGTCCTGCATCGCCGCCCAGCGATCGTCGAGCACGGCGTCATCAACCAGCAATTCGAGCTTGCGGTTGGGGATATCGATCAAAATGCGGTCGCCCTCCTCCACCAGCGCGATCAGCCCGCCCTCGGCGGCTTCGGGGCTGACATGGCCCACCGACAGGCCCGACGTACCACCTGAAAACCGCCCGTCGGTGATCAGCGCACAAGCCTTACCGAGACCCTTCGATTTCAGATAGCTGGTCGGATACAGCATTTCCTGCATGCCCGGGCCGCCGCGCGGGCCCTCATAGCGAATGAGGACGATGTCGCCTTCCTTGATCTGATCCGCCAAAATCGCGTCCACGGCGCTGTCCTGGCTTTCGAACACCCGCACTTTGCCTTCAAAGGTCCAGATGGCCTCATCCACACCGGCGGTTTTCACAATCGCCCCGGCCTCGGCCAAATTACCGAACAGCACAGCCAGCCCACCGTCCGATGAATAGGCGTGGTCAATATCGCGGATACAGCCGCCCGCACGGTCGAGGTCGAGCGTGTCATAACGCCGGTCCTGGCTGAAAGCGGTTTGCGTCGGTACGCCGCCGGGGGCCGCGCGGAAAAACCGGTGCAGGTCGGCGTTTGTGTTGCGGCGCACATCAAAGGCCTCAATCGCATCGCCCATGGTTTTGGCATGAACGGTGGCAACGCTGAGGTCAAGCTTGTCGCCGCGCGCCAGCTCGCCCAGAATCGCCATCACACCGCCAGCGCGGTGCACATCTTCCATGTGATAGTCTTCGTGCGCGGGCGCCACCTTGCACAAGGTTGGCACCTGCCGCGACAACCGGTCGATGTCGGACATGTGAAAGTCGACCGCGCCCTCGCGTGCCGCCGCCAACAAGTGCAGGATGGTGTTGGTCGACCCGCCCATGGCGATATCGAGTGTCATGGCGTTTTCAAACGCCGCCTTGGTGGCGATACCGCGCGGGGTTGCGCGGGCGTCGCCGCCCTCATAATAGCGCTTGGTCAGCGCCACAATCTGGCGCGCTGCGTTCAAAAACAAATCCTTGCGGTCGGCATGGGTGGCGAGCGTTGAGCCATTGCCAGGAAGTGCGAGGCCCAAAGCTTCGGTCAAACAGTTCATGCTGTTGGCGGTGAACATGCCGCTGCACGATCCGCAGGTGGGGCACGCCGAGCGTTCCAGCGCGTCCAGTTCGTGCTGCGGGACGCTGTCATCGCCCGCTGCAATCATCGGCGAGACCAGATCCAGCGAACGGGTTTTCTCGTTCCACACCAGCTTGCCGGCCTCCATCGGCCCGCCCGAGACAAAAATAGCGGGGATATTCAGCCGCATCGCCGCCATCAACATGCCCGGCGTGATCTTGTCGCAGTTGGAGATGCACACCAGCGCATCGGCGCAGTGGGCATTGGCCATATATTCGACACTGTCGGCGATCAGTTCGCGCGACGGCAAGCTGTAGAGCATGCCGTCATGCCCCATGGCGATGCCGTCATCGACGGCGATGGTGTTGAATTCCTTGGCAACGGCGCCTGCGGCTTCAATCTCGCGCGCAACAAGCTGGCCGAGGTCTTTGAGGTGCACATGGCCGGGCACAAACTGCGTAAAGCTATTGGCAACCGCGATGATCGGCTTGCCAAAGTCGCCATCTGTCATCCCTGTTGCACGCCACAAGGCGCGCGCACCCGCCATATTACGGCCGTGCGTGGTGGTTTTGCTACGATAGTCGGGCATTGGATCTGCGCTCCGGCAAATGATGAATGCATAAAGCATATCTTGACCGCGCTTGGCCGACAAGCGCTTGAGACCAGCGGCAATGCGGGCTAGCGTCATGGATAAGAGGAGACACAGATATGCTGACCGCCTTGATGACCGCCCTGCTGATGGCCGCCGCCCCGCAAGCCACCGAGGAGGACGCGTGGGTTTCCACCTTTGAGCTGTGCCATACCGCCAATGCCGGCTTTTACGCCACCGAACTGGACACCGGTGTGCTGTTTGACACGGTGATCGAGGAAGGCCTGATGGGCTATAACAAA
>JASBSO010000057.1 GCA_030148905.1 Kordiimonadaceae bacterium
GGCCAAAAGCGAGGCGGAGCGAAATTTTGGGTCTGACCGGTTAATCCTTGAAAAGGCCATCGACAATGCCCGCCATGTCGAGGTGCAGGTTTTCGCTGACACCCACGGCCACTGCCTCCATCTGGGCGAGCGCGACTGCTCGCTGCAGCGCCGCCACCAGAAAGTGATCGAAGAAGCCCCAAGCCCGGCGGTGGGGCCAGACCTCAGAGCAGATATGGGGGCTGCCGCCGTGCGTGCTGCCATGGCTGCTGGCTATGTCGGTGCGGGCACGGTTGAATTTTTGTTGGCGGACGACGGCCAGTTTTATTTCCTTGAAATGAACACCCGGTTGCAGGTCGAACATCCGGTAACCGAGCTTGTCACCGGGCTTGACCTTGTTGCCTTGCAGCTCGACATCGCCGAGGGCAAGCCATTGCCATTTGCTCAAGAGGATGTCGAACTGCAGGGGCACGCGATCGAAGCGCGCATTTACGCCGAAGACCCGGCCAACGACTTTGCCCCGTCAGTGGGTCGGCTTCTGGAGGCGAAATGGCCCTCGGGCGTCGGCATTCGTGTTGACCGGGGGTTTGAGGCCGGCGATACGGTGTCGCCCTTTTACGACGCCATGCTGGCCAAGGTCATCGCCTACGGGCCAGACCGGGATGCCGCCCGCGCACGGCTTCACGCGGCGCTTAGGGTTATGGCGGTGTTGGGTGTGCGCCATAATGGCGGCTATCTGCAAAACCTTGTCGCCAGCGATGTGTTTGCGGCAGGCGAAGCGCGCACGGCAACTCTGTCGGGTGCGGGTGATTTCGCACATGCTCCGCTGACGCCCACGCAGCAGCTGGCCTGCGCAGCCGCCTATATGTTTTCGGTCGCACGTCAGCATGCCCAAGACCGAAGCGGCGTGCACACCGACTTGCTGGGCTGGGCGGCGGGTATCCGTTTGCCGTGGCCGGTTCATCTGCGCACCGACGAGGTGGATGCAATCGCCTCGGTCATCTGGGACAGCGCGGCCAATCGCTACGCTGTCGAGGTGGCAGAGGAGGCCGTCACACTCCAGCTTGATGGTGGGGAGCTGTGCATTGACGGCCAGAAACTGGCCTTTTCCGCTCAAAATGACCCCGCTGACCATGTGTGGCTGTCGGTCGGGGGGTGGTCTTACGGCGTGCAGATTGTCCCGGCCGAACCGCAGGCCCTTGACCTGGCGGCAACCGGCAAAATTGTTGCCCCCAATCACGGCACGGTGGTGTCTGTTACGGTGGCGCCAGGCGGTAAGGTGGCGGCAGGCGACCTGATCGCGGTGCTGGAAGCAATGAAGATGCAGGCCGAAATTCGCACGCCTGTTGCCGGTGTTGTCGAGGCGGTCCACGCCGAAGCGGGCGCGCAGGTGGCGCAAGACACGGTGTTGGTCAGCATCACACCAAGCGGTGCGGACGCGGCATGAGCACGCTCGACCTTACAGACCTGATGGCCGAAGCCGCCGATATGTCAGCGCTGTTTGGTGCGCTGTCTGCGGCTGACTGGCAAACCGAGACCCAGTTCAAGGCCTGGACGATTTTTGATGTGCTGGCGCATCTTTATCACAGCGATCAGATGGCACTGGCTGCGACGGGCGGCGAAGCGGCCTTTGCGGATATACGAGCAGAGATGCTGACCCAAATGCAAAGCGGCCGGTCTTTGATGGATGCCGCGCGCGCTGAGACGGCGGGCATGGACGGCCCCGCCTTGTTTACCGCATGGCAAGAGACATTTGACGCGCTTTGCACAGCGCTGACAGCGGTGCCCGAGGGGCAAAAACTCCCGTGGTTCGGGCCGCCGATGGGGGCGCGGATGATGGCCACCGCCCGACAGATGGAAATGTGGGCGCACACCCAGGCGGTGTATGATGTGCTGGGGTGCACTCGGGTCGATACCGACCGGTTGAAAAACATCGCGGTGATCGGGGTGAAAACCTTCGGCTTTTGTTTTCAGGTCAATGGCAAGCCGGTTCCAGAGGTGGTCCCGCGCGTTGTGCTTGACGCGCCGTCGGGAGATGTGTGGAGCTTCGGTGACGCGACCAGCGACAATCACATCAAGGGACCCGCGACCGCGTTTTGCCAGGTCGTCACCCAAACCCGCAACATCGCCGACACGTCGCTTGCGGTCAGTGGGGCGACCGCCGCCGAATGGATGGCGATAGCACAGTGTTTTGCCGGGCCGCCGCATCCGCCGCCTGCGCCCGGCACCCGCTTCAAACAAAAGGACAGAGGATGAGCGAGACAAAGGCGCTGGAGGACTTCCGCCGCGACGCGGACGCGTGGTTTGCCGAAAACACGCCGAAAGATGTTGGCTTCATGCTGCCGCTGACCTTCATGGAGGTGGGGACCCAGCAGCAGTTTGATTTCCTGCGCGATTGGCAGCGCCGGGTATGGGAGGCGGGCTTTCTGGGTGCGGCCTGGCCGACGGACTATGGCGGCGGCGGCCTGCCGCAGGCCTATCAGGACGTCGCCACCGAGGCGGGCAAGCGCGCCGGCGCGCCGATCATGCTCAACGCCATTGGTCTCAACTGGACCGGGCCGTTGATCCTCGACATCGGTACCGAGGCGCAAAAGGCGGCCTATATCCGCGATATTTTGTCGGCGGAAGCGATCTGGTGCCAGGGCTTTTCAGAGCCCGAACACGGCTCAGACCTCGGGAGTGCCCAAACCCGCGCGGTGCGTGACGGCGACGATTATGTCATCACCGGCTCCAAAATCTGGACGACGCAGGGCAATTTCGCCGATTATATGATCCTCTTGGCCCGCACCGACGGCGCCCCTGACAGCCGCCACCGGGGGCTGAGTTTTTTCCTCTCGCCGATGAAAATCGACGGCATCAGCACCACACCCATCAGGAAACTGACCGGCGAATATGGTTTCACCCAAACCTTTTTCGAGGGTGCGCGCATCCCGGCAGACTGCCGCATGGGGGCCGAGGGCGAGGGCTGGAAGATCGCCGTGCGGCTGTTGGAATATGAACGCGGTGCACGCGGCGGGCAGGCGGGCGGCCATGTCATTACCGATCAGACGCCCGACCAGATGATCGCTATGCTGCGCCGCCTTGCAGGCGGCAACGGCGCGATTGCCGACCCGCTGATGCGTGACGAACTGGTGGACATTTTGATGGATTACCGCGCCATTCAGCTGAACCGCGCGCGCAGCGCCATCGCGCCGCTGGTCGCTGAGGCACCGCATAGTCTGCCGTTGATAGAAAAACTGGTCTGGACCGAGTTTATGCGCAGCATGAACCAAAGCGCCACCAGCATGCAGGGTGCGCACGGCGCTTATTATGTGGGGGACGAGGCGGCGGTCGAGGACGGCCTGTGGCAACGCGCATACCTTAACGCCTTTTCGGCGACCATTGGCGGCGGCACCAGCCAGATTCAGAAAAACATCATCGGCGAGCATGTGCTGGGTCTTGCCAAGGATGGGGGTGGCCGGTGAGTGGTGCATTGATCTCGATCGGTGAAACCGAGGCCGACCTGTTGGGCGTCGCTACCAAATTCTGCGCGGAAAAAGCGCCCATCGAGGCGGTCCGGCGCTGGATTGACGATGCGCAAGGTTTTGAGTCTGCCCTTTGGGCCGAGATCGTATCGCTCGGCTGGACATCGATTTTGGTGCCTGAGGACGCAGGCGGCCTTGGTATGGAGCTCGGGGCCACCATTCCGGTTGTGGAACAAATGGGCAGACGCTTATTGGCCGCGCCCTTTACGGCGGTGACTGCGTCTACTGCGCTTTTGGTGCGCGTCGGCGGCGGCGAAGCGCTTTTGCCGCGCATCGCCGCAGGAGAGATTGTTACCGCCGCACCGCTGAGTACGCCCTTCATGGTTAAAGATGGCACGCTGAGTGGCACGGTGGGGCTCATTCTGTGGGGCGAGGCAGCAGACGTCATTCTCGCCGCTGTCGAGGACGGCAACCGCCTGTCTCTGATTGCGATAGAAACCAAGGCGCTCGGCACCGGTGCGCTGAAGCGTGAAAGCCTGATCGACGACACAAGACGCAGCGCATCATTGACGCTGGACAGATTTGACGATTTTACCGTTATCGGCGCCCTTGATGCAGATGTCGTCGGGGCGCACCAGCTGGACCGCGCCCTTCTGGAGGCCGCCGATATGACGGGCGGTGCCCGGGCGGCGGTGGATGTCGCGGTGGGCTATGCCCAGGACCGGGTGCAGTTTGGTCGCCCCATTGGGTCTTACCAAGCGATCAAGCACGGCCTTGTTGATGTGCATATTGGGGCCGAAAAGGCGCGCAGCCATCTCTACAGCGCGGCACATCTCTACGGTACGGGCGAGGGCGAGGTCTCAGCCCGTATGGCGGTGGTGCAGGCGGTGAAGGCGGCGAGCGAGGCCGCCGACCGGGCGATCCAGTTTCACGGCGGGTTTGGCTTTACCTATGACTGCGACGCGCAGCTATACCGCCGCCGGGCGATGCTGGGGGCGGCGCTTGCGGGTGATGTGCGCCAGCACCGCCAGCGCTTGGCGGAGCTGCTTTTAGACGAGTGATTGGGGCTTAACGGGTCATCATCACCGCGCCGCTTGGCCCGGAGCTTGGGGACTGCTGCGGGCGCTGAAAGCCACCCGCATAAATCTGTTTCAACAGCGCGCGGTGCGACGGCATCACTTTGAGCCCTGCCTCTGCCGCTGCTTTGAGCTGTGCGGCTTGCGCCTTGGCAGCGTCGTGGTGCACAAAACGGCCCGCGCTGCCGCTCAGGTCGGGCAAGTGCCCCATGCCGTAAAGCACCTGCATATAATTGGTCAGGCCAAAGACCTGCGGCAGGCCCGAAAATTCGAACGTCCCCGGCGTGCGGTAGGCCCAGCTTTCCAGCTTCTCCTTCAAACTGTCGGGCCAGGTGTCGGGGTTTTGATTGTCGCGCCAAAAATCGCTGTCTGTGCGCCGGGAGAGCGCATAATGCAGTTTCACAAAATCGACGATGTCGGCAAAGGTGCCGCTCATCCGCTGGTTAAAGTCGCGCGCGGCGCTCGTCATGCCTTCGGTAGGCGGCAGAAAGTCGGCAATCCAGCGAAGCGCGATATCGACAAGGTAAATCCCCGTTGACTCAAGCGGTTCGATAAAGCCCGCCGACAGGCCAACCGACACGCAGTTCCCTCTCCACTGCACCTCGCGGTAGCCGCAGCGAAACGGCACAAGGCGCGGCTCGGCGTCGACATCTTCGCCGCCAATATAGGCCATCAGCTGCGCCTTTGCCGTGTCTTCGTCGGTGTAGCGGGTGGAAAACACATGCCCGGTGCCGCGCCGGTCAAACAACGGAATGTCCCAGATCCAGCCACTCGTTTGCGCGGTGACATTGGTGCTGGGCGGAATGGGGCGGTCGGGGTCGGTGTAAGG
>JASBSO010000071.1 GCA_030148905.1 Kordiimonadaceae bacterium
CGGCCAGTCACCGGGTGGGCAGCGGAGCGCATCCATCGCCACCTCAGCCTGGCTTTGCACGTCCCAGGCGTCTTTGGCGTCGATTTCCTCCTGCAACTCGCCCATGCGGGTCAGCAGGTCCATATTCTCGGGGTCCATACCGTAATCGGCGGCCACCTGATTGAACTCGTCCACCAGGTCGGTCAGCGGCTTGAGCCCTTCCATCACATTGCCCAACACGTCTTTTGTGTCGTCCAGTTCGGGTTCCTGTGGCAAATAGCCAACGCGCACGCCCTTAGCAGCCCGCACCTCGCCGCCGTGCTCGGTGTCCATGCCTGCCATAATCCGCATCAGCGTCGACTTCCCGGCGCCGTTGTGGCCGATGATGGCGATCTTGGCGTCGGGCAAGAAGTTCAAATTGATATTTTTAATAACCTCTTTGCCGCCCGGATATTTTTTGGACAGGCCGCGGATTTGATACACATATTCATAGGCTGCCATGGCGCCGGTACCTCATAGGAAAAGCGAGTGAATTGGCGGTTGGTTTAGCGGGAAAGCCGCACCGCGTAAAGCCGCCTTATGCCAAGACCTCGACCGCATCCCCCACCTGAACGCGCCCGAGCGTGCGCGGAATGGCATTCACCGCGAAAAACACTCCTTTTTGCCCAAGCTTGCGAAAGGTTGCCATGGTGCGCAGCGGTTCGGAGCGGGGGTGTTTTTCCTGCGTTTCGGGGTCGATCGTTGTCAACACGCAGCGTTCGCACGGCGAAACAACCGCAAGCTCCACCCCGCCGATACGCAGCCGCGACCAACTGTCTTCTGCCCAAGGCGCGGCGCCCGAGACCACAATATTTGGCCGGAACCGCGCCATCGACAGCGGTTCGCCGATGCGGGCGTTCAAATCATCGAGCGAGGCCTGGTTCGCCACCAAAATCGGATAGGCATCAGCAAAGGACACATGGTCGCCGGGCTGAGCGTGTTCGGGCGCGACGGGGCGTATGACGCTGTCGGTCATGCGAAACAGCGTCACCTCCCGCCCGAGATAGCGGCTGAGCCACGCGTTGACCGGCCCGCTAACGGGATAGGCGTCAACCCGGTCGCGCCAAACGGTAACGGCAACCGGAAAGTCGGAAAGAGTATCGGCAACGACGTCCCCGTAGCCCGGCGCAGACAGGCGCAGCACATCACCTTCGCACGCCGCTTGGACAGCCAACAAAGGCGGATTGTCACGTGCCGTAACAAAGTGACCTGCATCATCCACCAGCATAAAGCGCCGGTCGCCAGCGAGGCCGCGTGGTTCGACATCCGCGGCCGCAACAGCACGGCCCGACAGCGATTTCACCGGATAGATGTGTAAGGACGCAACCTGCATAAAAGCCTCACCGATTGAGAAGGGACACGGCCAAACCTACGGCAACCGTCAGCATGATCGCCGCAATGATCAGGTCGAGGATACGCCAGGTCAGCGGTCGGGCAAAGAGCGGAGCCAGCATCCGCCCAGCCGCAGCAAGGCTGACAAACCACAGAACCGACCCTGCCCATGCCCCCAGCATAAAACCAAGTCGGTCGTCGATGTCTGCGTATTTCAGACTGACACCACTGATCAAGACCAAGGTATCGACATAGACATGCGGGTTCAGCCAGGTGATCCCAAGCGCAGTGACCAGCGCCTGGGGCACGGAAAAATCGCGGCGCGCAGGCCCGGTGTCCACATCAAGCACTTCGCCCTTGACCGCACCACGTAAACTGGTGAGCCCGTACCACAGCAAAAACACCACCCCGCCCCAGCCAAGCACGCTGTGCAGCAGGCCGCTATCCATAATTAGGCGGCCAACGCCCATCACCCCCATGCCGATCAGTAGAATGTCAGAGGCAATACATATGGCGGCCACCGGCACGGCGTGCTCGCGCTTGATGCTTTGGCGCAGCAAAAAGGCATTTTGCGGGCCGATCGCGACGATCAGACCAAGCGAGATCAAAAACCCTTCAATCAGGGCCGTGGTCATATCATCCCATATCCCGAAGCGCGGTACTGGCGCGCTCGAACGCGCCTTTGGCCACATCCTGTTTGGACATGTTGGCCTGCCATGCGGCCAGTTTCGGACGGTCGCCAAAATCGGGCAATCCAACCTTTTTGCCGAACACCCGCAGATGGAACAGCCAGGGGATCAAGGCTGCATCGGCCAAGGTTAAGGCGTTGCCAACCAAAAACCCTGTGTCGCTGGCAAAATGTTCCAAGGCGTCCATGGCCTTTTGCATGTCATCGCTGACAACACGCTGCACCGTTTCCTCGTCGGCGCGACCGGGCCACAGACGCTCGAACCCGCGCCCGAAATAACCGTCAACGAGCGCGGCCATCATCTGCACACGGGCGCGGTCCTCGGCGCTATCACCGGCAAGCGGCGGGCCGTCCAAAACCATATCGAGATAAGCCGCAATGGCCGCGCTTTCGACCAGAACCGATCCGTCCGCCATCTCCAGATAGGGGATTTTGCCCAAAGGATTTGCCGCCTTATGCGCGTCGGAATGCAGCCCGTCCGGCACCAGCGCCAGCGTCATGGCATCAAATTGGCCCTTCATATCCGCCACCACAAAGCAGCGCTGCACAAAGGGAGACACCCCATGTCCGTAGATAATCACTGCGCTGCCTCCGCCGCACGGGCGCGTGCCGCCATCATTTTTTCAAGCACGGCGCCCATGCGCTGCATCGCGTTTTTCCCGATATCGGCGGCCAGCACCGCGTCTTTCCAACGGTTCAGCTTGGGCCGGTCGCCAAAATCGCCAATGCCAAAGGGCTTGATAAAGGCCTCCAGCTGAAACAGCATCGGCGTCAGCGCCGCATCCGCGAGGGTCCATGCGTCGCCCACCGCGCGGCCCTGGTCGCCGATAAAATATTCCAGATCGTCAAACGCCTTGGGGATGTCTTTTTCAATGGCATTTGCGATCGCGGCGTCGTCCTTGCGCTGCCAGATCAGCGCCATCAACGGCGGCGCAAAACCGCGAATGATGTGCGTGTCATACAATCGGCAGAGCATCTGTACCTTGGCGCGCTCCAGCGGGTCGTCCGGCAGCAGGGTCGGCCCACCGAAAATCGCATCGAAATATTCGGCGATTGCCTGACTTTCGATCAAAAGCGTGCCGTCATCCAAGATCAGATAGGGAATTTTGCCCATCGGATTTTGGGCGAAATGCGCCGCCGAGTGCATGCCGCCCTCGGGCTGCAGGTGCTCGACCTGATCAAGTGCGCCTTTAACGTCCAGCGTAATGATGCACCGCTCGACAAAAGGCGAAAGATTAGAGCCATAAAGTTTCATCGCGTGTCGTCCTTGTTTTGACATTATGAAAAATGATCAGCCAGCCAGCGGATCATGCCCGCGTTGACGTCGCCTGCGCGTTCCTGCATCGACCAGTGGCCGCAACCCTTGAGTATGATGATCTCCAAATCGTCGCAGCGGTCGTCCATCCCGTCGGCAAGCGACGGCGGGCATGCGCGGTCAAGGTCGGCCAGAAACTGCAAACACGGCACGGTCACTTTGGGCAGTTTACCGTCCGGCAGGCGCTTTTCGCCCAGCATTTCCCAGTTTTTCTTGAAATTTCGGTACCAGTGCAGTGGCGCGGTCATGCCGTCGCGGTAGCCGTGCGCATAAACCGCGATATCCTCGTCCGAGACCAGCGGCACGCCGCCCCAGCTGCTCTCGTCGCGCTGCAAAAGCGCGATCAGGTCGAGGCTGTTCGATTCAAACGCGCCGTCGCTCAAGCCACTGTTTCCGCCGGGCTTACGGAAGAAAAACCGAAAAGTGCGCTTCAGGTCGGCTTCCAAAATCGGCTCGCACGCCCCCTCGGTCTGAAAGCGGACAATATACATATCCTCGCCGAATGCGGCGCGAAACATCGTCACCGGATCAACGGGGGGATAGCCCATCAATGGCACGTTGAGCCCGATACAGCCCAAAAGGCGCTCAGGGATGTAAAACGGCAAGGACCACAGCACCAGCGCGCCCCAATCGTGCCCGGCAATCACCGCCTTGTCGACGCCAATGGCGTCGAGCGTCCCCGCAACGTCCTGCGCCAGACTGTCCATCGCATAGGCGTCAACACCCTTGGGTTTGTCGGAATTGCCAAACCCGCGATTGTCGATGGCAAACACCGGATAGCCCGCCGCCGCCAGAGCCGGCATTTGATACCGCCAGCTATAGGCCAGTTCGGGCCACCCGTGCAGCAGCAGCACCGCGGGCTTGTCGGTTTCCTTTGGATCTGGGCCATCCCGGTACAGCGCCAGTTTGATGCCGCCCGCATCGATCATCCTGGGGTCGGGAAATGCGGTCATATCGTCTCCTACAAACTGGTGATGAACAGGGCCGCAATGACGACCGGCACAACATATCGCAACAGCCGCCGCCACAACATGAAAAAGGGTTTCGCGCCGCGCCCAAGCGCCTGGGCCACCCGGTCGTGTTGCAGCCAGTATCCAACGAACAGTGCATACAACACGCCCGAAAGCGGCAGCACGATATTGTTGATCCCCTCGCGGATCAGCGCAAAAATTGTTTTGCCGTCGAACCCGAGCGCGGCAAGCGGGTACCAGTCGCGCAAATGGTTGAAGCTTAAAATCGTCATCGGCGCGAGCGTCGCCGCCGCCGCCATCACCACCAGGGCCGCCCGTCTGCGCGACAGGCCTTTTTCTTCCAGCCGGGTGGTCAGTGGGGCGAACATGGCAAAACCAGTGGTCAACGCCGCCAATGTCAGCAGCAGGAACAGCGCAAAGGCCAAGGCACTGCCAAACATCAGGTCGGCAAAGACGGTGGGCAGCGTGATGAAAATCAGCGACGGCCCCGCCGCTGGCGACAGGCCGCCCGCAAACACCAGCGGGAAAATCGCCAACCCGGCCAAAATCGCCACCATCAGGTCCAGCAAAATGATGCTGATCGACGCCGAGGCAATCCCGCGCGAATCGCGCAAATACGCCCCGTACATCAAAATCGACCCGGTCCCAAGGCCAAGGGTGAAAAAGGCTTGCCCGATCGCGGCGAACACCAGGTCGCTCGACAGTCGCACATCACTGGGTGCAAACAAAAACTGGTACGCCGAGCCCACATCGCCGATCAGTCCCGCATAAGCGGCAATCAGAATCAGCAGAACAAAAAGGGCAGGCATCAATATGCCGGCGGCGCGCTCGATCCCTGCCTCGACACCGCGCGCCACCACCAGACAGCATGCCCCCAAAAACACAAGGGTAAAGAGCGCCATCTGCCACGGCGACGCCTCATAGCGCGCATTGATATTGACAATATCTTGCCCGCTTGCGTCGTCAAAAGTGCCGAGAAGGCTGTATCCGGCATAGGCCATGACCTGGCCGGCGATGACGCTGTAATAACTCAGCACCAGCAACAGCGCGACCAGCCCCACGGTGCCAACACCGGTCCAAAAGCCGCGCTGACGGGTGGGGGCCAACAAACTGAACGATGTCGGCGCGCTGGCCTGCCCCAGCCGGCCGATGGCAAGTTCGGCGGCGAAGACAGGCGCTGCGATCAAAAACAGCGCCGGCAGATACACCAGCAAAAACGCACCGCCACCATTTTGCCCCATCACAAAGGGGAAGCTCCAAATATTGCCGAGCCCGATGGCCGAGCCAGCGGTCGCCAAAATAAAGCCCATACGCGTTGAAAAATGTTGCGGTGTTGTCGCGATGGCCCCCTCCTGCCCCTGAAGGGGAGAGATTAGGCACAGGATAGCCTGCGCGGCAAGGCCAACTCTTTGAAACTCTGTGCCGTGCTATTTTATTGAAATTCCACCCCAACCCGGCCACCATAACCTTGGTTGATTGGGAGATTCCATTGTGATGACAGTATTTGCTGCAGCCCTGAAGTTGGCTGCACCCCAGGCGGGCGGTGCCCCGCTTCCCGGCGATGAGGCCTTGCGCGCCATCGAGGCCCGCGGGCTTGAATTGCCGCGCGTCGCGTCCCCGCGCAGTTCCAGCGAATCCGCCGGCCCCTATGAGCGTCTGGTCATTCGCGGTGCGACGCTGATCGACGGCACCGGCGCGCCGCCGGTTGGGCCTGTGGACATTGTCATCGAAGGCAACCGCATCACCGATGTGCGCAGTGTCGGCAGCCCCGGCACGGCCATTCCTGCCTCGGCCCGGCCTGCGGCGGGCGACCGCGAACTGGATGCAAGCGGCATGTATGTGCTGCCCGGCTTTATTGATACCCACAGCCATATCGGCAACCCCTTGTGGGGGCTGACCGGCAAAGAAATGCCGCCGATGGATTATATCTTCAAGCTGTGGCTTGGCCACGGCATCACCACCAGCCGCGAGGTTGGCTGCGGCATCAGCGGCACCTACACCATGAGCGAACGCGACCGCTCGGCCCGCAATGAAATCACCGCGCCGCGTATCGAGGCGCTGTGCCGGTTCCCGGCCTCCACCGCAACAGCCGAAGAAGCGGTAAAATGGGTAAAGGGCCTAAAGGCACGCGGGGCTGAGGGCATCAAATTTGGTGGCGGCCGCCCCAAACCGCTGGAAGCCGCGATCCGCCAGGCCAAAATTGAAGGGATGGACACCGCCTTTCACCACGCCCAATTGTCGGTGACACGGGTGAATGTGCTGAACTCGGCGCGGTGGGGCCTACGCTCGATGGAGCATTGGTACGGCCTGCCCGAGGCTTTGTTTGACGACCGCACGGTTCAGAATTACCCCGCCGACTATAACTATGCCAACGAGCAGGACCGTTTCGGCGAAGCGGGCAAGTTATGGGCGCAGGCGGCCAAGCCGGGGTCAAAGAAATGGAATGCGGTGATGGAGGAACTGCTCGCGCTCGATTTCACCCTGTCACCAACGCTGACCATTTACGAGGCCAACCGCGATGTGATGCGCGCGCGCAATGCCGACTGGCACAATGACTATACGCTGCCGAGCATCTGGCGGTTTTTCCAGCCCAACCGCGAACTGCACGCCAGCCATCATTTCGACTGGGACACCCATAAGGAAACCAACTGGAAAGCCAATTACAAACTGTGGATGGCGTTTATTAACGAGTATAAAAACCGCGGTGGGCGGGTGACCACGGGGTCGGATTCGGGCTTTTTGTTCAAGCTGTTTGGCTTTGGCTATATCCGCGAGTTCGAGCTGTTGCAGGAAGCGGGCTTTCACCCGCTGGAGGTGGTGCGTGCCGCCACGCTCAACGGGGCCGAACTGATCGGCGACGACGACAATCGTGGCAGCGTCGAGATTGGCAAACTGGCCGACCTTGTGCTGGTGGAGGAAAACCCCATCGCCAATTTCAAGGTGCTCTACGGTACCGGGCATTTGAAACTGAACGACGACACCGGCAAGCCCGAGCGCGTAGGCGGTATTCGCTACACGATCAAAGACGGTATCATCTACGATGCCAAGGCGATGCTGGCCGATGTGCGCCGCATGGTGCGCGACGCCAAGGCCGAAGAAGGATTGAGCGGCAAAGCCGGGGCTTATCCGCGGGTCAACTAGGGTGGTGTGGCCAAGCATCATAACGGGGCTGGCGCTGCTTTTCGTTGCAATCCCAGCAGATGAAGCCAGCAAGCGGCC
>JASBSO010000061.1 GCA_030148905.1 Kordiimonadaceae bacterium
GCACAGCATCATCTTCGTCTGTTGCTGCACTTTGGTCCTGTGCTGACACGGCTATGGCCGGCATGCAGAACAAGGCCCCCCCAGCAAAAAGCGCCGCCTTCATCACCGAGCGTCCTGATTTCATCATATTATCCCCAGTCATGACCCCCCAAATTTATAAAAGAAACATACGCCCGTTTTATAAATTTGCAAGAACATAGAACAATCGCTCTTTTATTTTTTCACCGGACATAACTACAACTTAGGACCGGGGCTCGTTACGGACGCATTTGGGGGGGCGCGTTTTCTGTCGCGGCAGGCGGGACGTTCGTGGCTTTTGTCGTGCTCGGAGCCGAGGCCGACGGCGACGATGTGTATTTCTATTGTGAAAGCGGTGAAGTGCCGACAACCAAAGCGCTCAGCATCACCAACACCATGGTGATGGCGCTGTTTGAAGGCCAACTGAACCTCGTCAATATTGACGCGGGCGGCCGTGTGCAAACCACCGCCTTCATCGCCGACGACCGGGCAAAGGCCCTATCGCTGCGATAGCTTTCGCACGAACTTCGCTATATTGACCTTATCTATTGCCCAAATAGCGGAGCCGTGGTCATGGACGCTTTCCTCATCCTATTCTCAGAGCCTGCCACCTGGTTGGCGCTTATGAGCCTGATCGTGATTGAGGTGGTGCTGGGGATCGACAATCTGATTTTCATTGCCATCGTCACCAACAAACTGCCCGAGAAAGACCGCCCGCGTGCCCGCAAGATCGGCATTGGCGGGGCGCTGATTTTAAGACTGATCCTGCTGAGCTTGATCGCCTATATCATCGGCTTGACCAAGCCGGTGATCAGCTTTGGCGGGGTCGCCCTATCGTGGCGGGATATCATCTTAATCGTCGGTGGGGCCTTTTTGATCTGGAAGGCAACGACCGAAATTCACCACCGCGTTGACCCCGACCCGGGGCCAGATGTCGTCAACCCGGGCAAAGCTTTCACCTCCGCCGGGGTGGCGATCATGCAGATCCTGGCGATTGATTTGATCTTTTCGCTCGACAGCATCATCACCGCCGTGGGCATGACCCCGCATCTTGTGGTCATGGTCATTGCGGTCATCACCGCCGTCAGCGCGATGTATTTTGCAGCCGCACCACTATCGGCTTTTATCGAGCGCAACCCCACCATTGTGATGCTGGCGCTCGCCTTCTTGCTGATGATCGGCATGACGCTGGTGGCCGAGGGCTTTGGCGCCCATGTGCCCAAGGGCTATATTTATTCGGCCATGGCGTTTTCAGCCCTGGTGGAGGCGCTCAATATGCGCGCCCGCGACGTGCGCAAACGCACATCTGCCAAGGTGCCGCGTTAATCGTCTGTGCGCTTCATGTGCAGCGCAAAAATGGCATCGTTCTGCTCCCACCGCCCCACAAGAAGCTGGCGCTTGTCGCTGGCAAAGGCCGCATAAAAGCGGCCGCTGACCGATGGAAACAAAAAGACCATCTCGCCGTTTTGATCCTCAATACGCCCGGGGATTTTGGCACTGCTTTGATCCGGGCTGACCATCGTCGCCGCCTGCCCCGCACCCGGAGTGTCTGTGGTCACCATTTCAATCCGCAACTTGCCCTTCCCCAAATAGAGCGTCCCCGTCCATTTGGTATCCAGCGCGGACTGCGCATCGGCGGCATAGACGCTCGCGGCCAACACCAGCCCCACCAGTGCAGAAACCGTAATCCTCATCAGGCGCATCGCAACTCTCCCCATATAGATGTTCATACAACTTAAGCGCGCCCTCAACTATATGCAAGATTGCGCAGATGAATTGACCTCTATCAAGGCATATCGCCCTGTTTTCCGGTAATCTGATCAGTGCTTCAGACCAAATACCCATTGGTCTGTTCAAAAAGGAGAGGCCCCATGACCCTTGATCAACTCACTGTATTTTTTGGCTGGATGGCGGTGGTGAACATTGTACTGCTGCTGTTCATGACGCTGTGGCTGATGCTGTTTCGCGGCTGGAGCAAATCGATCCACAGCAGCATGTTCGCGGTGCCCGCCGACGCCCTGGATGTGATCTATTTTCGCTATATCGCCGCGTTTAAGATTTTGACGATCATCTTTTCCATCACACCGTGGATCGCTTTGAAACTTATGGCGTAGCGGCTGGCGGCTGATCGGCCAGCAAAACATCCATCACTGCGCGCGCCTTGTCGCCGCAACGCGCATCGCCGAAATTGGCGAGACAGATGACCGTTTCATCGCGGCGTGAGAGGTGCACCATATAGGTCGACACCCCGTAATCGCCGCCCTCGTACCAGATGGTGGGCTCGCCCTTGTAAAATCCGTGAACCAGGCCAAGGGCATCATTGTCCTTGTCATGGGCGAAATTCCGGCGCGACAGTATCTGGATAAAAAAGGCCTCGCCAAAGGGTTTGTCGCGGTAAAGCGCACGGTCCCATTTGGCGAGGTCGTTGAGGGTTGAAAACACACCGCTGCCACCATAATGCGGCGACAGGCGCGGGGCCTCGCGCCACGCGCCCAACAGATCAGACCAAATATAGCTTGTCGCGCGCGCCGGGCGCCCCTGCTGAATGGGTGCGTCAACCCAGGTGCTGGTCATACCAAGCGGGCCGAAGACCGCATCCTGCATATAGTCGGCAAAGGTTGTGCCGTTCAGGCGCGCGGCAACCCGCGCCAAAAGCTGATAATTGATGTTGGAATAGCTCCACCGCGTACCCGGTTTATATGCCAGCCGCCCCGATTTGAACACAGCCGTGATGGCGTCATCGACCGTGAACCGGTCTTCCGACCGCCAGCCGCCCACCGGCGAGGGCAGGCTGTAATATTCCTTCAAGCCACTGGTCATATAGACCAGATGCGCGATGGTAATCTCGTGCATGAACGGCGGCAGGCCTGGCCAGTGCGTATGCAATGGGTCATCAAGCGACAAAGTGCCTTTGCCAACTTCCAGCGCGACCGCCGCGCCGGTGAACTGCTTGCTGAGCGACGCGAGATTAAAGGCGGTATCGGGCGTGATGGGCTCGCGCGCGGCAATATCGCTATAGCCATAGCCCCGCGCAAACACCAACTCGCCGCCCCGCACCACAGCAATGGCGTAACCGGGCCGCACGCCTTCAGTATAATCGGTGAAAAGCTGGTCGATCTGAGTGTCAAGCGAAGGGGTGTCGGCGCATACCGCCTGCCCCAACCACAGCACCAAGGCGGTGAATATAAGAATGCGCATCTTATCCCCCTTTCGCCTCGGTTTTATCTCAGCGCCGCGGCGGCAGCATCCAAAAAGCCGAGCTGCGTTTCATATAGTCGGCGTAGCCGGGACGCTTGGCGGCTGAACGCTTGTCCATCATCGGGATCGAGATGAAGAGGAACAGCAGCAGCATGGCAAGCGCGCCCACGCCCGTCCATGCGAAGGCCGCGCCGAAACCGGCGAGCGCAAACAGCCACAGCGACGTCCACATCATCACCTCACCAAAATAATTGGGGTGCCGCGACCACGCCCAAAGCCCGCCGGTCATAAAGGCCGTGTTGCCGTCTGGCGCGCCCCGAAAGATGCGCATCTGCTCGTCCGCCACCCACTGAATGGTCACCGCGCCAAGGCCGACGACAAGCGCGGCGATATCGACAAAGGGATTGGCGGCGCCCTCTAACGCCAGCACCGGGTAAGCCGGCAGCATGCCGAGGAACACCAGCACGGTTGGAAAGCCGCAAATGCCGAAGAGATTGACAAGCTGATACGCCTTGCCCGATTTGGCGCGCAGGTCCTGATAGCGCCAGTCTTCGTGGCTAAGCCCCGGCCAACCGACAATCCAGTTGCCGGTCAGGCGCAAGGACCAATAGACCAGCACCAGCATCAACAGCAGGCGGCTATAATCACCCGTATCAAAGCCCGACAGCGACCACCAATAGCCCGCAATCGCCAGCGGAACGACCGACCAATAGGGGTCATAAACACTCGCATTTCTGAACGGCAAGCCGCACGCCCAAATGACGGCGGTGGCGATCAGGTCGGCGATCAGCACACCCCAGATCGGCCCCAAATGCCCATAAAACGGCCAGGTGGCCCACACCACTACGCCTGCCAAGACATAGGCGAGCGCAACAAGCAGCAGCGACGCGGATTTGGAATAGTGCGCGTTTTTCGCGAGATGGGGATTTTTGGCGCTGCTCAAAGCTTATTCCTCCAGCGCCGCGACCACATCGCGGATGAAGTCGTGTAGCTGGAAGCCCTGACGGCCTGCGGGATCATAACCGCGGCGTACGATGATCAGGTTTTTCGACGGGATCACCACCAGCGACTGGCCGCGGTTGCCGCGCGCGGCATAGGTGTCACTGGGGATGCCATCAAATTTGTCGTCATAAAGCCACCACTGCGCCCCGTAGCCGGGGCGGGGGGAGCCATCGCGGCCCGCACGCGGCGGCTGCACCGGCGCATGAGTGCGCACATAATCGCCCCAGCCTGCGGGCAAAATCCGCTCGCCGTTCCACACGCCGTCCTTCAGATGCAACAGCCCGAGCCGCGCCAGATCGCGCGCCGTCGTCCACACCTGACTGGAGAGGATGAAATCACCGTCCCAGTCGGTCTCCAGCTTGGTGTGGGTCATGCCGATTTTATAAAGAAGCGCCTCGAACGGAAAAGCCAGATAGTCAGTCTTGCTGTCGAACCGGCCAGCCACCGCGCGCACAGCCAGCAGCGTATCGTTATTGGCGTATTTCCAGCGGCTGCCGGGGGCAACCTCGAGCGCATTTTCGGTCGCGGTGTCGGTCACCAGGCCACCACCCATATAGAGCCGGTCGGTGCGGTTGCCCGCAACATTGCTGTCGAGGCCCGAGGCCATGTGCAGGAAATTCTCCAAACGGATCGCCCGGCGCGGGTCGTGCGCAAGGTTATATTCGGGGATGACGCCGGTGTCGGTTACACCAATCAGCCCCTTGTGCACGGCGGCCCCCACGACGCTGGCGGCGATCGATTTTGCCACCGACCAGGTGCGCTGCGACGTGGTGGGGGTAAAGCCCGGCTTGTAGCGCTCGGCGAGGATGGCTGTGGGTGTGGCGACCAGCACGGCGGAGGTGTTGGCGGCGGCCCCATACGGGCCTTCTTCAAAGGCGCGGGCAACCGCCCGGTCCAGCGCGCTGTTGCCCGACGGGCCGTTCACCGGCACGCGCATGGCCCAGGGGGCACCGCTGTCGCTGCGCGCGTCAACCTCGGGCAGGCCCTCTGGCACCGGCAGTGCGTCCACAATCTCGGTCGTCGCCCCCACCGGCAGCTGCACACAGCCCAGATGCGGGCGCCACTGGCTGATGCGCGGCGGCATCCCGTCCAGATAGTCGACGCTAACGCGCTTGTTCGCCGTGTCCACAACCGCGTTCAGAGTGGGGACAATCTCCGCAACCAATGGGTAGATGCCATAAAATTCGTCGGCTTCGATCTGGTCCGGCGCTTTGGCGGCATTGAACGTCGCCGAGCAGGTAAAGGACGCCTTATAGCCCGCAGCATAAGCCCTCAGCGTGGCGTCGGTTTCCTCCTGCCCCTGCGCGGTGACGGCAGGTGCCACCCCCAAGAGTGCAGCCAAAGACAAAACGCGGATCAACATAAACCCTCTCCCCAATCACAAATCTGACGGTTGAGCCTAGCCATTTCAGGCGCCTGTGCAAGCCCGGCTTATGCTCTAATTCAGTCGGTCCAGTGCGTCCGCCATTTTGGTGCGGCTGTCGCCGTAAAAACTGCTGATATGGTCCAGCACCTCGGGCCTTGCAAGCCGTGGGTGACCGCCGCGCACCTCGGGCTCGGGGTTATATTCGACCGCAAGCTGCAAGCCTTCGGCCACGTCGGTGCCCGCTATGTCGGCGATGATTGTCAGTGCGAAATCGATCCCCGCCGTCACCCCGCCGCCGGTATAGAGATTGCCGTCCTTGACCACACGGCCCTCGGTATAGACCGCGCCCACTTTTTCAAGGAGGTGGGTATAGGCCCAGTGCGTGGTGGCTTTTTTGCCCGCGAGCAATCCCGCCGCACCCAGAATGAACGCCCCCGTACACACCGAGGTGACATACTGCGCACCCGCCGCCTGCGCCGCCACAAAGG
>JASBSO010000084.1 GCA_030148905.1 Kordiimonadaceae bacterium
ACACCGACGCCACCGCGCGCCACAATATGCTGAAACCCTATCAGGTGGACGGCGCGCTGATGGCCGCCGCCAAGCCCGAGGCCAAGTTTTTCCACTGTCTGCCCGCGCACCGGGGCGAGGAAGTCACCGCAGCGGTGATCGACGGCCCGCAGTCGGTGGTGTTTGACGAGGCGGAAAACCGCCTGCACGCGCAAAAGGCGGTGCTCGCCTGGTGCTTTGGGGCGCTTTGAACGTGACGGATCGGACATCAGACGGTCGCCCCATCGTTGTGGCTGACCCCGAAGGCAGTCGCGACAACGAGGTGCGGCCCTTCCAGATTGAGGGTATGGATGTGCGCGGTCGCGCCGTGCGCCTAGGCACCGTGGTCGAGCAGATTTTGTCTGCCCATGCCTATCCCGAGCCGGTGGCGCGCATTTTGGGTGAGCTGCTGGTGCTGGCGGCGCTGTTGGGCTCGATCCTCAAAGAGCCGGGCATTGTCACCATTCAAACCAAAACCAAGGGCCCGGTGCCGATGATGGTGGCGGATTATGAGCTGGGACAGGATGGCATTGGCCATCTGCGTGGCTATGCCGACATCGACGCTGACAAGCTCGATACCTACGGCAAAAACCCCAGCTTCAAGGGACTGATTGGCTCCAAACAGGGCTATTTGGCGCTGACCATCGACCCCGGCGGCGAGGCCGAGCGGTATCAGGGCATTGTCGATCTGACGGGCGACAGCCTGGCCGAGGTAGCGGCCACCTATTTCCAAAACTCCGAGCAGACCCCCAGCGCCCTGAAGCTGATGGCCGGGCGTGACGAGGTCACCGGGCACTGGCGCGCGGGTGGGATCATGGTGCAGCATCTGTCGCGCGGCGAGGTGGGGCGTGCGCGCATTCTCTCTCCGGCGGGCGAGGACGACTGGCGGCGGGTGCAAATGCTGATGGACACCGCCGAAGAGTCGGAAATCCTCAACCCGCAGCTCGATCTCGATACGCTGCTTTACCGGCTTTACCATGAAGACGGCGTGCGCGTGTTTGACCCTGCCCGCCTACAAAAGGGCTGTCGCTGCGACCGCGCGCGTCTGCTGGCGATGCTCAAGACCTTCAGCGAGGATGACATCGCCCATATGACGGTCGACGGCGAAATCACCGTCAACTGCCAGTTTTGCAACAAGGGCTTCGGCTTTGATCCGGCGGGACTAGCAAGCGAGGCATAAGGGCACGCCTCAAACGCGCCCACCTCATGATCCGCCTTAAATCAAAACAGTGGCGCTCTCGAGGCCGGTTAGCGTCGCCCCCAGCAGCAGAATTTCAGTGTTGGCGAAGGCGATCAGAACCCCGTTTGAGACCATGGTCGCACTGTCTATGAAAGCGTCAAAATCCGCAAACCCAGCTGACTGAACGTCCAGGATGTCCTCGCTAACATCGAAGTCGGTGATGGTGTCAAAGCCGTGGGCGGTGCCAAAGGCAAACACATCGGCCCCGCTCCCACCGGTGAAGAGGTCATCGCCGCCGCCGCCCCAGATCGTGTCACTGCCCGCACCGCCATTGACGGTATCGGCACCTGCCCCGCTGAAGAGAAGGTCGTCGCCCGCGCCGCCCAGCAGCGAATCGTCGCCTGCGCCGCCAAATATCGTGTCGCCGCCCGCGCCGCCCAGCAGGGTGTCGGCCCCTTGCCCGCGGCCGCCGTAAACAATGTCGTCGCCGCCTGCGGCCTCAACGCTGTCGCTGCCTTCGCCGCCGCCCAGCTCGTTGGCGCCGCCCGTGCCGATGACGGTGTCATTACCGGTGCCACCATAGCCGAGATCGGTTGATGTTTGGGTTGATGTGATTTCGCTGGCCTGGGCCTGACCGTCGGCATTGGCGTCGGACCACAGGCCCAGAATGACCATGTCATCGCCCGACCCGCCAAAGATGACGTCGCGGTCATCGCCGCCAACGAGCAGGTCATTGCCCGCCCCGCCCGCCAGTTCGTCGCGCCCGGCTTCGCCAAAGACCAGATCGTCGCCCTGGTCGCCCGCGCCGGCCCAAATGGTGTCGTCGCCCGCACCGGCTTCGACCGTGTCGTCGCCGTCCATCCCGCGCAAAATATTGGCCGAGGCATTGCCGATCAGCACATCATCGCCCGTCGAGCCCGACGCATTTTCAATCACCGTGCCGGGCATGATGAAGACGGTACCGGTTTCCACCGTGTCCTGCCCGCCGCCGGAATACACAATATCAGGGCCGATGTCGGACCAGGTGCCCGCGATGAGGCTGATCATTACCGGGTCGCCGGTACCGGTCACCGAAATGGTGTCGGTACCGCCTGCATCAAAGATCGTCGTGAGCGCGGCTTCGGCCAGGTCAAATTCGAACTTGGTGGCGCCTGCGGTGCTTTCGGTGTCGATGCCATAGAGATATTGCAGCCCGGCAATGTCGGCCCATTGATAGCTTTCGGTATGGGTCGACGCGTGCTCGGCGTCTGGATAGCGCGCAGAGAGCACATAAGACATGATGGTATAGTCGCGGCCGGTCAGTGCGTTCCACTCTGGCAGGTCGTCAAAGCCGAGCGAATGTCCCAGCTCGTGGATGAAAAAGCCCGCATGAAACTCTTCGCCCACATGGATGCCGACAAAGACATCGGCTGCATAAGGCCCTTCATAGGGGATGGTGGACGCCCCGCCGATGACAAATTCGTGGAAGCCAAGCCGGATATTGCCGCCGCTTTCGCCGGTGTCTTCGACCCAGACCAGGTCGAGATTGGTGAAGGACTCGATGCGGCGAATCTCGGCCTCAACGGTGAATTGCACAAGCGGTGTGACCGCTTCGCTCGCGTCGAACCACCAGCTATCGTCGCCGGGGTTGGCGATATAGGGCAGCGAGGTATCGCTCAGAAAACTGTAGGACACGCGCGTGATGCCGTCGGCGTCGGCCTGCCAGCGTTCGCCAAAGTCATTAATAACCCCGGTGGTGGTCAGCACTTCTGAAGTTGGGTCGGCGGCAAGGTCGGTCTCGGAAAAATCGCCGTAAAACGATGTGACACTGCCCGCGCCCAGCACGATATCGCTCGCCACCGCTTCAAAATCGGCCTGGGCCACACCCTCAAGCGTCAGGCTGTTGTCGCCGCTCGAGAGCACCGTGTTGCCGCCGTCGCTGCTGATGGTCAGGTCGTCAAGGTCAAGGCCAGAGCCCTGAAAATCCAATATGTCAGCGCTGAGGTCAAAATCCTCGATCACGTCATGGCCCCAGTCGCGCCCGATGACAATGATGTCGGCGCCGCCGCCGGCTGAGATTACATCGTCGCCCTGGCCGGGGCGCAGGGTATCGCCGCCCGCACCGCCCGAAAGCGTATCATCGCCGCCGCGGGTTTCGATCAGGTCATTGCCGCCGTCGCCCGCAACACTGTCATTGCCGCCATGCGCGATGATGAAGTCATCCCCATCGCCGCCCGAGATGACATTGTTACCCTCTTCACCGCCGATGATATCGCTGCCGTCGCCGCCCTCAATCGTGTCGTCACCCGCGAAGCCGCGCAGATAGTCATCACCGCCGCCACCTGAGAGAACATCATCGCCGCCAAAGCCGTAAATAATGTCGTCAGAATCGCTGCCGGTCAGGGTGTCGTCGCCGTCGCCGCCTTCAAGATTGCCACCCTCGATCCGCACACCGAGACGAAATTTGAAATTCTCATCCGACAGTTGGTCGGCCGATACACCGACAAGCGTGACACTGTCGCCCCAGGCGGCGGTGAGGACGGTATTGTCGCCCTCGGCCGTGACGGTCAGGTCATCCAGACCGCTGACGATGCGCCCGGCAAAATGAATGAGGTCTTCCGCTGGGTTGAAATCGGTGATGGTATCATCACCCCACAGGTCGGCCTCGCCGTCGCGGATATCGTCCCAATTGTCGCTATAAAAGGTGAAAATATCTGCGCCTGCACCGCCCGTGAGCACATCGTCGCCCCACTCACCGTCCAGAAAGTCATCGCCGCCCAGGCCCTCGACCGTATCGTTTCCGCGCCCGCCAAGGATCGAATCGATGCCGGCGCTGCCCACCAGGCTCTCATCGGCGTCGCCGCCCAGCTGGTCTTCGGTAACGAAGAGTGTGTAAGACCCGATATCGATCCCCCAGCTGTCGACCTCAACATAGTAAGTACCACTTTGGGTTGGCGTGAATGCGGTTTGCGCCTCAGTGGTGAAATAGTCGCTGGCTTGGCGCAGCGTGTAATGCTCTTCTGGATTGTGCGCAACCTCGGCACCGGTCGCATCGAAAATGCCCGAAATGCGCACATATTGCGCAGTGCCATTGTCGCTGTCGGAGCCCAGCCCGCGTAGGGTATAGGTGGTCCCGGCGACAAGATCGACCGCGACCCAATCGACATCGCCCTCGGTTTCAAACTGGCCGCTGTACCGCCCGTTCGTCACCGATGCGGTGGTGTTGATATCCGCCGATACATCCGACATGCCTTTACCCCCTTTGCCGTGCGCTGATTTCTCCTCGCGCTCTGGAGCAACACAGAACGTTCACGCACAATCACAGAATAGTGAGCATAGTCATGATGGTCTGCAAGGCTGACGTTATGAATCGCTGCGAGGATGTGACCAAGCGTGTCAAAACCGCCACATGCCGGGTGTGGGCAGGGCGTACATAACCGGCCAAGACTTTTTGCACCCTGATCAGGACTATGCTACCTTCTTGGTGTCATCATGACGCTATTGCGCCCGGCTCGCCCTGAGCCGGGTTTTTTATTGCTCTCGTCATTTCAACCACCCGCTCAGCCCATCCGCTGCAGCGGGTTTTTTTATGGAAAAAGGAAACCCCATGGCCCGCCTAGAGACCAAAACACAACCCATCTCGGTAACAACAGACGACAACGGGTTTGACGCCGACGAGCGCGCGGACGGTATGGATACCAAATCCGTGCGTGCCACACGCGACGCCCGTTGGATGGAACGCAAACTCAAACACGGCACCGCCAAACTGCGAGGTATGACCCATAAAATCTGGCGCACGGCGGGCGGCGATCAAGCGCGCACTTCGCACAAGGCGGCGAATGGCCAAAAAGTTGCCATCAATGATCGCTTCACAGTCGGCAACCACCAACTGTTTCTGCCCTCCGACCCCGACGCCCCCTTGCAGGAGACCGCCAACTGCCGATGCGAGGTGGAGTATGTGAAGGCACAACAAACCCCAATAAACCGTGGCAACCCTATCTTGGCTTATGGCGAAGGACGCAAGACGATCATTGTGTTTGACGGCGGTCACGAGCAGGTTCGGTCTGGCGGAACGCGAGCTTGGAGAAACAATAACCCCGGAAACATGGTGAATTCAGCATTTTCAGTGTCGAGAGGTTCACTTGGTGAAGCAGGAGGATTCGCCGTT
>JASBSO010000066.1 GCA_030148905.1 Kordiimonadaceae bacterium
ATAACCTGCGGCATCCTTGAAATGCTGTTGGGTAAGTAGATATAGCATGTGACTCTCCGGCAGCGATTAACTGCCAGTAGTCTAATGCCGAGTGGCGTCACCTTTCACGTATACGCGCGTATAGTCGCTAAAACTTATTGGCGGCAGCATCTGCTGCGTCGAGATGGCATAGGCGATCAGTTCCTCGTTGGAATCGACCCCGATCTTGCGGCGCAGTGCCGTCATGCGTTGTTTGATCGCCTGCTCGCTCACGTCCAGTTCCTCGGCGATCACATGATAGGGCATGCCCTCGCCCACCCGCACCAGCACATCCAATTGCCCGTGCGAAAAGGCCACCGGCCCGGCGCCGCGCATAACATCAACCTCTTCGATCACATCCATCGCCCGGCCCTGAATGAACATCAGCAATGTCGCCATGGTGCCCATCAACTGTCGGTCGTGCGTCGGCAGCGCACCACCCGCAACCGAAAAGACCTGCAAGGCCTCATTGATCCCTGAAAACCGAATGGGAACAACCAAACCATCGTTCAGCCCGAACTCCTGCGCTTCTGCAAAAATCTGCTCACCGCGTTTGCTCAATTGCTCCCCTGACCAAACATCTGACCAGGTGAACCAACCACGCTCTTTCATAACCGCGCGGTTTATCGGGTCATCATGAAAATATTTTTTGAACAGATAATGCTTGGTCCAGGGATGTGACAGGTCGCCAAAGATTTGCTGCGGACGAAAATGCCCCTCGGGAGTGCGCGACTGCATCAGGCTGTACCATGTCACGCCGAGCGTCGGCAGCGCTGTGATGCACAGCTGGTCCAGCTCGCGCAGGGTCGTGCACCCTTGCGCCGCGTCCCACACCTCCATCAGGCGTTTGAAATAGGCTTTATAATCAAAATCCGGGCGATACATCATGCCGCATCACTCACTGCTACCCCTGTCCCCTTATCAGCCTTATCCGAAAACCGTGACGAGCGATAGGTGAATTTATGGGATGAAAGACAAGGTGCAACCCATTGGAATATCATAACAGCTGTGCGTTGAAGCGTTTGCCGGGAAGACTATGGGGTCATAAAAATGTTGTATGAAACAACTTTTTACACATGTATTCCCGCCATTGCACCCGGCAGCACAGACCCTGCCGCACAAAAGCATTGAGCGATGGCCGCAGCGGGGCTAGCGTGCACGGGCTGCCCAGATCAAGGAGAGTGACCGTGGCCAATTATGTGCACAAAGGCGACCTGCCCGGTGATGTGGCGTTCGAAGGTGACATCGCCGTCGACAGCGAAACCCTTGGCCTCAACCCACTGCGCGACCGGTTGTGCGTGGTGCAGCTGTCCGACGGGAACGGTGACGCGCATCTGGTGCAGCTTGGTGCGGGCGATTATGCCGGTGCCGCCAACCTCAAGGCGCTGCTCGGCGACCCGGCACGCACCAAAATCTATCATTTTGCCCGCTTTGACCTGGCCGCCATCCAGCACTGGCTGGGGGTGATGGCCGCCCCCGTCTTTTGCACCAAAATCGCCTCCAAGCTGGTGCGAACCTATACCGACCGCCACGGGCTGAAAGACCTGACGTCTGAACTTTTGGGCGTCAGTCTCGACAAGCAACAGCAATCGTCCGACTGGGCGGCCGAGACGCTGAGCGAGGCACAGATCGGCTATGCGGCGTCGGACGTGCTGTATCTGCACAAGCTGCGCGCCGCACTTGAAGGCCGCCTCGCCCGCGACGGGCGCACCGAAATGGCCCGTGCCGCCTTTGAATTCTTGCCCATGCGCGCTAAACTGGACCTTGGCGGGTTTGAGCCCGTCGATATTTTCGCCCACAGCTAGGCATTTGCCGCCCGCTTTGCCTGCGGCTGACACACGAGACATGTATGGCCCGCCCGACAAGCGAACATTATGTATCCAGCGAAGAAGCCCGCGCCCGCGCCCGCGCCGCGCTTGCCCCGCGCGCACCCAAGGACGGCGACGACGGCTGGTCGCGGGTGATCGCTGTGCTGCGCGTTGCCTTGCCCGCAGGCGCCTTGGCGCTCGGTGCCGTGACGCTGGCCTGGCCGTTTTTGAACACCACCGAGGTCGCCTTCACCCTTGCCAAGGACGAAGTGACCGAAGGCGACGGGCGGGTGCTGCTGAAAAATCTGAACTATGTCGGCACCGACGCGCAAAACCGGCAATTTCGCATCGCTGCGCAGGAGGGCGAGCAAGCCGACCCCAATGCCCGCCGGGTGGTGCTGCGCG
>JASBSO010000098.1 GCA_030148905.1 Kordiimonadaceae bacterium
TATGCTGCGCTTGCCCAGCAAATCGCCGCCACCACGCTGATCATTGATACGCATATCGATGTCCCTTACCGGCTGCGCGACGGCTGGCAGCCGGTGACGGGCGCAACCGAGGGCGGTGATTTTGACGCCGTTCGCGCGAAAGCAGGTGGTTTGGACGCGCCGTTCATGTCGATCTATACCCCTGCCGAAATGGATGCAGATGCCGCCTTTGATAACGCCGAGGCGATGATCGCGATTGTCGAGCGCATGGAAGCCGAGGCCCCAGAAACCTTTGTCATTGCGCGCTCGGCCGACGATGTGGAAATCGCCTTTTCTGATGGCAAGATTGCCCTGCCCTTGGGCATGGAAAACGGATCGCCCATCGGCACCGACCTGAGCAAACTGGATTATTTTTACACGCGCGGCATCCGCTATATCACTCTGACCCATTCGCAGCCCAACGCGATTTCGGATTCGAGCTATGCCGAGGAGCGCCCGCATGACGGCTTGTCGCCCTTTGGCGAAGAGGTGGTCCGGCATATGAACGAACTGGGGATCATGGTTGATATTAGCCATGTTTCTGATGCGGCCTTTTGGGACGCGCTTGCCCTCACCGATGTGCCGATGATCGCGTCGCATTCCTCAGCCCGCGCCTTTACGCCGGGGTTTGAGCGCAATATGGCCGATGACATGATCGCAGCCCTCGCCGAAGAAGGCGGCGTCATCATGATCAATTATGGCTCGGCCTTTTTGACCGAGGCCGCCAATGGCTACCGCGCGGCACAGAACGCTGCCTATGACGCCTATCTTGCCGAGGAGGGTGTTGAGGACAGTGCGGATGTGGAAGCCGCCTTCGAGGCGCAATATGCGGCGGATAACCTTTATCCCTTTGCGAGCCTCGATGATGTGCTGACCCATATCGACCATGTCGTCGGCATTGCCGGTATCGATGCCGTGGGCATTGGCTCTGACTATGACGGTGTTGGCGACAGCCTGCCAACAGGGCTGAAGGACGTTTCCAGCTATCCTGTGCTGATCGAAGGCCTGCTGCGGCGGGGTTACAGCTACGCCGATATCCGCAAAATCCTGTCGGGCAATTTGCTGCGGGTGTGGCGTGCGGTTGAAGCCGCCGCTGGTTAACCGGCCTCCAAAACCGACAACGCTTTGAGCGCAGCGTCTTCATCATTATTGACGCCGTCGATCTCCCGCCCCAAGTGCGAGCGGGCGATATTGACCGCACAAAGCGGCGCTGTGTGCGCATTCAGTGTCGCGCTCAGATAAGGCCCGCCGCCCCTTGCGGCGTCATAAAGCGCCCGCGGGCTCAAGGCACCCACGCGGTCATCGACACAAAGCTGCGCGATGGGGTGCAGCGCCGTCAGCAATTTTGGCCCAATAAACTGCGGCACGACGGGCGGCTTGACCGCCTCCAAAAGCCGCGTTGCCGCGTCGCGGTAAAAGGGCAGAAAGCTGTCGCCTGGGCGCGCCGCCATATAGGCATTGTGGATGTTGCGGTAGAGTTTTGGCGCCCCTGCCTTTGGCACCGCCCAGATCTCGCGCCCGAGGCTGTGCGGTGTCTCGAGCGGCGTAAAGTCATGCGGCCTGGCGACAAACAGGTCGGCGTCACACCAGATGACCGTGTCCGCACCCGATGCCAGACAGTCGAGCATCCAATGGATACGCGCCAGATCAGTTAGCACCACCGGCTGGGCAGCAAATTTTGTGCGCAAAGCGTCCGGAGCATAGTCAAAAAGCGCGTCACCAAGCATGCAGTACCGCGCACCGATATGATCCGCCCACCGCCGGACCGACGCCGTGCAGTGCGACAAAAGCGGTGTGTCCATCGCCTTGGACCATGACTGCAGAATAACCGTGCGCGGCATTTCTAAATCTCCTCGGTGCTTTTGATTGACGCACGCCGTGCAGTCGTCAATGCTCTTTTTCGGGAAAGGGAGTATCTGAATGCGCGATGATCCGGCGAGCGGGTCAGACACAGCAGCGCCCGAAACACGTTCGGTTTTGAACGCGACGCTGCTGTTGCTGACCCTAGTCTATGCGTTCAATTTCATTGACCGCTATATTTTGGTGGTGATGCAGGAGGCGATAAAGCTTGACCTGGGCCTCAGCGATTTTGGCCTGGGGCTGCTGACCGGGCCGGCCTTCGCCATTTTTTACACCACACTCGGCATCCCCATTGCCCGCCTCGCCGACCGCAGCAACCGCAAGAATATTATCGCGATTTCGCTGACCATCTGGTCGGGCATGACGGCCCTGTCGGGTATGGCGCAAAATTTTGCCCAATTGGCGCTGGCTCGCGTCGGTGTCGGCATCGGCGAAGCCGGGGGCAGCCCGCCCGCGCATTCAATGATCTCCGACATGTATGACGAAAAGCGCCGCGCCACGGCGCTCGCCATTTATTCAGCGGGCCTCTATTTCGGGGTGGCGATCGGCTTTTCCGCGGGCGGATATCTGCAGGATCACTATGGCTGGCGCACGACCTTCATGATCGTCGGCCTGCCGGGCGTGCTGCTGGCGGCGATTATCTATGCCTTTGCCAAAGAGCCCAACCGCCAGCTGACCGAAGCCGAACGGCAAAGCAAGCCCGGCTTTTTGGACACACTCAACCGCTTGTGGGCCATGCGGTCGTTCAAATGGATTGCGCTGGCGTGCGGCATGTCGGGCTTTGTCAGCTACGGTGTCGGCAGTTTCAATGGCAGCTTCATGGTCCGGTATCACGGCCTGTCGCCCACCGACACCGGCCTTGTGCTGTCGGTTAGCAACGGCTTTGCCGGGATTATCGGCACCTTTCTGGGTGGCTGGATGGCCGACCGGATGGGCAAAAAAGACGTCCGCTGGTATCTGTGGCTGCCGGGCCTGTCGGCGGTGATCTCAATCCCGCTGCTGCTGTTTGCCTATAACAGCGACAATCTCTACGCCATGCTGCCGGTGCTGTTCATCGGGGTGATTTTGGGCACCTTTTATCTGGCGCCCGCCATTGCCATTTCGCACCGGCTGGTGGACCCGCGTATGCGCGCCATGACATCGGCAATTTTGTTTCTGGTGTTGAACCTGATCGGTCTGGGCATTGGCCCGGCGGCGGTGGGCCTGCTGTCGGATGTCTTGCGTGAAGTCACGGGCGCGGAAAGCCTGCGCTTTGCGATCTCGCTGGCGCTGGGTGTTGTGCTGCTGAAAGGCTATATGTTCTACCGCGCGGGCCAGTTGTTGCCGCGCGACCTGGCGGCCAAAACGGCAGAGACCTAAAGCCCAGCAGCGGCCAGAACCATGGCGATAACCGAGGCCTTTTTGGCGGCGAAGTCGCTATCGCTGAGCGGTTTGCCGCCGTTCAGGTGCGTGATTTGCGCCTCGAAGTCGGCATAATGCTGGGTGGTCGCCCAGATCATGAAGATATAGGCGCGCGGGTCGACGGCGGCCATTTTGCCCGCGTTGATCCAGCGCATCAGCGTTGCCTCGCGCGCCTTGACCCATGGGTCGACGGCATCCCGAAGATAGGCGCTTAAATGCTCGGCGCCGCGCGTCATCTCGGTCGCCCAGACACGCGACCCCTTGGGCCGGGCGCGCGCCAGGTCCATTTTGGCCGACACATAAGCGGTCAGCGCGGCTTTTGGGTCGGCGGCGTCGTCAAACTCGCCCGCCGAATCAAGCCAGGCGGCGCAGATGTCTTCCAGCACCCGCTTATACAGCTCTTCCTTCGAGCCGAAATAATAATAGACATTGGGCTTGGGCACGCCGGCGCGCTCGGCGATCATGCCGACGCTGGCACCGCGAAAGCCTTCTTCCGAGAACACATCCTCGGCAGCGCTTAAGATAATGCGTTCATTTTCCTGACGAATTGCCCCTTTGGGTCGGTCGGTATTTTGCGGATTATCTGGCATAAATCCCACATACTCTGGTGGCGGTTCTCCCCGTATAGCCTTTTCCAAACCGCCGCGTCCAGTTGGGGTGTGCGTTTGGCCGCAGACAAACAGACACCCAAGCTGTTGCCGCAGCGCAACATCCCCAACTTTAGTCTACCCGCTGGTTAGCAATCCTGACCGATGTGTCACTTTTCTGTCAAGTCGTCTCAATAGGGTTTGCGCGCGTAACGCTCGGGGTGGGCGTTATCAACTTAGAGGGTTTCCCCTTAAACCCCCTCAGGAGGAATAGATCATGTCGTTTAAACGGTCCCTTATGACCACTGCGGCCTTGACAGCTTTGTGCGCCACGCCTGCTGTTTTCGCCCAGCAAATTACGTCGGAAGTCGGCGGCACCGTGTTTACGCCGTCGGGTGCACCGGCCGCGGGTGAGACGGTTATCGTCACCGACACACGCACCGGCACGCGCCGGTCGGTTACCACAAGCGGTGCGGGCGTCTTCCGTGTACGGAATTTGACCGTTGGTGGCCCATACACCATTCGCGTTCAGTCGCAGAGCTATGAAGATTTTCTGATCACCGACGTCTTCCTTGATGTGTCGGGTGCAGCGTCCTACCGGATCGATCTGCAAGACGCATCCAGCGACGTTGAAGAAATTCGTGTCACCGCATCGGCGACCAACTTCACCTTTACCGCGCTTGGCCCAAGCACGTCCTTCAATCTGGAGGACATTCGTAACCTGCCGTCGATCAGCCGCGATGTGAACGACATCATCCGGGTTGACCCACGGGTTAGCTTCCAGGGCGGCGGTGTATCCTGTCTTGGTGCCAACAACAATTTCAACGCCTTCACCATTGACGGTGTGCGTGCGGGCGATGCCTTCGGTTTGAACGGCACCGGCAACCTCGCACGGAACACCTTCCCCATTCCGTTTGACGCGCTGGGCTCAGCCTCGGTCGAATTTGCGCCGGTTGACGTACAGTATGGTCAGTTCCAGGGCTGTCAGATCAACGTTCTGACCCAGTCAGGGACCAACGAATTCCATGGCTCGGCGTTTTTCCTCTATAACAACGAAAACCTGCAGGGCGATGAAGCCGACGGTCAAGATTTTGAATTTGACCCGTTTGACCGCTTCAACTGGGGTGCCAGCCTGTCGGGTCCCATCATCGAAGACAAGTTGTTCTTCTCCTTCTTCTATGAAGAGTTCGATACCGCATCGGTCCAGGAAGAAGGCCCAAGCTTCCTTGGCTTTGCCAACCCACAGCAGGACTTCGAAGCCAATTTCGGTGCATCCGATGTTGAGCGCTTTGGCCAAATTCTGGCTGACTCGTTCGGTCGTGATCCCAACCTGTTGTTCTCACCGACCACCTTGGCCGAAACCAACCGCCGCTTCTTTGGCCGGATCGACTGGAATATCAACGAACGCCACCGTCTGGAAGCATCCTATGCGCGTCTGGACGAGTCGAACCTTGAATCCGACGATCTGAACGATGATGTCTTCACCTTCGCTGATAACTTTGAAGAAGAAGGCACCGAATCCGACACCGCGCGTGTGGCCTTGTTCTCGGACTGGACAGACCGCTTCTCGACCGAAATTCGGATTTCGCGCCAGGAAGTCACCGACATTCAAAACCCATTGGGCGGCGGTGAAGCGCAGGACGAAAACCCGATCGCACGGATCAATGTTGGCGTTCCAGGCTTCCAGCCCTTGAACCAGTTCTTTGGTCAGGCTTTTGCCTCGGGCCCGGGGATTTTCCGCTCGGCCAACGACCTGCAGGTTCAAACCGATCAGATCAAGGTTGCTGGTTTCTACGACGCTGACGATCACCAGTTCACCTTCGGTTACGAGTTGGACAGCGTCGATGTGTTCAACCTGTTTGTGGTCAACGGCACCGGCACGATCTTCTTTGACGATCTGGACGCGCTGGAAGCGGGCACCGCAGCGGGCTTCAACTTCGAAGGCTCGTTCACGGGCGACGTGAACGATGTTGCGGCGAACTTCACCCGCGATATCCACTCGCTCTACTTCCAGGACGAATGGCAAGTCACCGAAGACCTGCAAATCATCGCCGGTCTGCGCTATGACTTCTACGACAGTGGCGACGAGCCTCTGTTTAACCCTGTGTTCCAGCAGCGTTATGGCTTCTCGAACCAGCAAAGCTTTGACGGCTTGGACATCTGGCTGCCGCGTCTCGGTATCAACTGGACCGCGCCAGAAGATGTCTTTGGTCAAACCACCGTTCGCGCCGGTTTTGGTGTGTTCTCGGTAGCAGGCCCAACCGTATGGTTTGCCAACAGCTTCCAGAACTTTGGTGGTGCAATTGGTCAGGTCACCGTTTCGCCTGACAATCTGCAGGGCTGTGACCCGTCGGTGTTTAACGTTCTGGCCGGTGGCTTTAGCGGCCTGCCGCAATGTGTGCGCGACGCCGCAGCTGCCAACGCCCAGGGCTTTGGTGGCCGTGTGGATGCGGTTGACCCCGACTTTGACCTGCCAAGCCAGGCACGGATCAACTTTGGGTTCACGCACTTCACCGACACCGGCATCGATTTCTTCGATGACTGGGAAATCAACACGGACTTCATCTATTCGATCAACCAGAATGGTGTGGACTTTGTTGACCTGACCCTGACCCCATCGGGTGAATTGACGCCTGACGGTCGTCCGATCCAGTTTGCGGTCAACCCTGACCTTCCTGGCTGTAATGCTGTATTCCAAGGCCCACGTATTGGCTTTGCCAATGCCGGTCCTGCTGGCGGTGCATGCGACGCCGGCGGCGACGATCAGGACATCCTTCTGACCAATGTTGATGGCTCGGGTGGCCGTTCGATCAACGTCACGGTTCAGGCGCGCAAGCAGTTCCAGTTGGGCGATGTGACCAGCCTTGATTTCCAAGCTGGCTACAACTTTAGCGACGTGACCCTGGTGAACACAGGTCAAAACTCCACCGCGACTACCGGCTTCGAGAACACGGTTGCCTTGTTCCCGAACAGTGTTCCGCTGGCTCCGGCTGTGTTCCAGACCGGCCACAACATCACGGTGCGCGTCAATCTGGAGCATGACTTCTTCGAAGATCTGACCACCAGCCTTGGCGTCTTCTTCACCGCGAATGAAGGCAACCCCTTCTCGTTCGTGTTTGACGATGACACCGCAGGCGGCCTGTTTGGCGACTCGGATAATGAGGCCCGCATTCTGCCTTATATTCCGACCGGTCCGAACGATCCGCTGGTGGACTTCAGCCAATTGTCAGCTGATGATCAAGCAGCGCTGTTCAGCTTCCTGGATGAAAGCGGTCTCAGCGAATTTGCTGGCGGTATTGCACCGCG
>JASBSO010000067.1 GCA_030148905.1 Kordiimonadaceae bacterium
CCTGGCGACGAGGTGGTGGTGATCGGCGGCGGCAACACCGCCATTGATGCCGCCGTGCAGGCCAAGCGGCTGGGCGCTGAGGTCGTTACGCTTACGTATCGACGCGGGGCCGAGCATATGCCTGCCACCGAGTGGGAGCAGGACCTTGCCAAGACAAATGATGTCGCCGTGCGCTATTGGGCCACGCCTGTGCGTATTGAAGGCAGCGGGGCTGTGGAGGCGGTGACATTCGCCCGCACCCGGCTTGAAGACGGCAAGCTGGTGCAAACCGACCGCACGTTTACTCTGCCGGCGGACTGTGTGTTGATGGCGATCGGGCAAAAACTTGATACACTGGGGCTGGACGGGCTTGAGCTTGACGGCGGCAAAATTGCCGTTGATGCGCGCTATGCCACCAGCCTGCCCGGTGTGTTTGCGGGCGGTGACTGTATCGCCTCGGGCGAAGATTTGACCGTGCAGGCCGTCGAGGACGGCAAGCGCGCAGCCTATGCCATTGACCTTTATTTGAGAATGTGAGGACGCACAGCATGGCAGACCTCAGATGCACCATCGGCGGCGTTGACAGCATCAACCCCTTTTGGCTGGCCTCGGCGCCGCCGACCGACAAGAAATATAACGCCGTGCGCGCCTTCGAGGCGGGCTGGGGCGGGGCCGTATGGAAAACGCTCGGCGAAGACCCACCGGTGGTCAATGTCACCAGCCGGTACGGTATTCACCGCTCGTTTTCGGGCGATATCGTTGGCTTCAACAATATCGAGCTGATCTCGGACAGGCCACTGGACGTCAACCTGCGCGAGATTGAGGAATGCCGAAAAGAGTGGCCCGACCGGGTCATCATCGGCTCGATGATGGCGCCGGTGGACGAACAGGCGTGGAAAGAACTGGCGGTCAAAATCGCCAATGCAGGCGTGCACGGCATCGAGCTGAACCTGGGCTGCCCACACGGCATGTGCGAACGCGGCATGGGCTCGGCCATTGGTCAGGTGCCCGAATTTGTTGAGCAAACCACCCGCTGGGTGCGCGAAGCGGTGGGCGACCTGCCGGTCTTTACCAAGCTCACCCCCAACACGACCGATATCGTCCTACCCGCCGAGGCGGCGCTGAAGGGCGGTGCCGATGCGGTATCGCTCATTAACACGGTCAATTCGATCACCTCGATCGACCTTGATCAAATGGCACCAACCCCGGTGGTGGACGGCAAGGGCACGCACGGCGGCTATTGCGGCACGGCGGTCAAGCCGATTGCTTTGCATATGGTGGCGGAAATTTTGCGCAGCGCCGAAACGCGCGATTTGCAAATTTCGGCTATTGGCGGGATCGAGACCTGGCGCGACGCGGCGGAGTTTATTGCGCTCGGCGCCCACGGCCTGCAGGTGTGTACGGCGGCGATGCTCTATGGCTTCCGGATTATCGATGATATGCTGTCGGGCCTTAGCCACTGGATGGACGACAAAGGCTACCGGACGCTGGAGGATTTCCGCGGTCTGGCGACGCCCAATGTGGTCGACTGGAACGCCCTCAATATGAATCACGACCTGAAGGCCAGAATCGATTCTGAAAAATGTATCGAATGCGGCCGCTGCCATATTGCCTGCGAAGACACCTCGCATCAGGCGATTGATATCATCGAGCAGGCGGATGGGTCCAAGCGGTTCGAGGTCGTCGACGACAATTGCGTCGGCTGTAATTTGTGCATGCACGTCTGCCCGGTGTCGGACTGTATTACGATGCACGCGGTTGAGGGCGACGTGCCATATGTCACCTGGCCTGAAGATGCGCGCAACCCATTGAAAACAGCGGCGGAATAACCGCCCATTGACGAGAAGGTCCACTGGCCATGGATGAACGGCAACCGGCTTCCAACAATCTTGATGCCTACTGGATGTCCTTTACGGCCAACCGGCAATTCAAGGCCAATCCGCGCATGGTCGTCGGGGCCGACGGCATGTATTACAAGCTTTCCGATGGGCGCGACCTTATGGACGGCATCGCCGGCCTGTGGTGCTGCAACGCCGGACATAACCAGCCCAAAATCCGCGAGGCGATCAAGGCGCAGATCGACGAGCTGGACTATGCGCCCGCCTTTCAAATGGGACACTACAAAGCGTTCGAGCTGGCAGATAGGCTCTGCCACGAGGTCTTTAAAGGCAAGATGCAGCATGCCTTTTTCTCCAATTCAGGGTCAGAAAGCGTCGAGACCGCGCTGAAAATCGCGCTGGCCTATCATAAGGCGCGCGGTGACGGCGGGCGGACACGGCTGATCGGCCGTGAAAAGGGCTATCACGGGGCCAATTTCGGCGGCACGGCGGTGGGCGGTATGACCGCAAACCGCAAGATGTTCGGCAATATGGTCAACGGGGTCGATCATTTGCGCCA
>JASBSO010000107.1 GCA_030148905.1 Kordiimonadaceae bacterium
ACCAACCAGCGCGAAACCACTATCGTCTGGGACCGCAAAACCGGCGCGCCTATTGCCCGCGCGATTGTGTGGCAGGACCGCCGTACCGCTGCGGTGACCGACGCGCTGAAAGACGCCGGGCATGAACCGGCGGTTCAGCAAAAAACCGGCCTGCTGCTCGACCCGTATTTTTCCGCCACCAAAATTGCCTGGCTGCTAGACAATGTCGAGGGCGCACGCGCCCGCGCCGACGCCGGCGACCTCGCCTTTGGTACCATCGACAGCTTTCTCATTTGGAAGCTGACCGGCGGCAAGCGCCATGTCACCGACGCCACCAATGCCAGCCGCACCAGCCTCTATAACATCCACACCGGTACATGGGACGACGAGCTGCTTGCGCTCTTTAATGTGCCGCGCGCGGTCCTGCCCGAGGTGCTCAATAGCGCCGATGATTTCGGCGACACCGACCCCGACTATTTTGGCACATCCCTTCCCATTCGCGGGGTCGCCGGGGACCAGCAGGCTGCTGCCATCGGCCAAAACTGCCTGACACCCGGCGCGATCAAAAGCACATATGGCACCGGGTGCTTCGTGCTGATGAACACCGGCAGCGAGGCGCCGCTGAGCCAAAACAAATTGCTGACGACCGTGGCCTACCAGTTGGACGGCACACCCAGCTATGCGCTCGAAGGGTCGATCTTTATCGCCGGGGCCGCCATTCAGTGGCTGCGGGACGGGTTAAAAATTCTGACCTCCGCACCCGACAGCGAAGCCGCTGCCAAAGCGGCCCGCAGCAACGGCGGTGTATATCTCGTTCCGGCCTTTACCGGCCTTGGCGCCCCGTACTGGGACGCATCGGCGCGCGGCCTGATCACCGGCATCACCCGCGATACAACGGGCGATACCATCACCCGCGCCGCACTCGAGGCGATGGCCTATCAGACCCATGACCTGATGCAGGCCTTTGCCTCTGACGGGCTGGCACCCAAGGTCTTGCGGGTGGATGGCGGCATGGTCGCCAATACCTGGCTGATGCAGTTTATGGCGGACGTTCTGGATATCGAGGTTGACCGCCCGGTGGTGCAAGAAACCACGGCGCTAGGTGCTGCTTATCTGGCGGCGCTGGGGGTTGGCGCGCTTGCAAGCCTGGATGAGATCGGCCAGCACTGGCAGCTTGACCGCCGGTTCGCGCCCACTATGCAGGCCGCAGACCGCGACCGGCTTTTGGCAGGCTGGCAGCGTGCCATCCGCCAGGTCCGAACCCGCTGAATGGCTTTAGGCTTTTGGTTTAATCATCTGCACACAGCGTTGATTCATGCCGCAGTCCGTGCCTTAGTTTAGCCATATTTGAACACCCGCGCTTTGAGGGAAGCGCCCCACAGGAGGATTTCATGGCCAACACCTTTGCCAAGCTTACGCTTGCCGCGACCCTGATGATTGGGACAACCGCGCTGACCTCGCCCGCCTTCAGTTTTGAAAAATGGAAGGATGCTAAGGGTAACATCGACATTCTGGCGCTCAAAGCTGCCGAGGCGGCATCAGGCGATAAGAGCGGCGATAAGACAAACGGCCTGCCGCTTGAAACCGAGCGCAAAGTCAGCATCACCACCGACGAAGGCACGTGGATTGCGCTGGATGTATCGCCCAACGGCGAGACCATCATCTTCGAACTGTTGGGCGATATCTATACCATGCCCGCAGCGGGCGGCGATGCCACGCCCATCCTGACGGGACTGGCGTTTCAGTCGCAGCCGGTTTTTTCGCCCGATGGCAGCACAATCGCCTTTTTGTCGGACGAAAGCGGCTCTGAAAATCTGTATATCGCTGATGCAAACGGTGAAAACGCCAAAGCCCTGACCAAGGGACAAACCGGCGAGTTCATGTCGCCCGAATGGTCGGCTGACGGCCAATATATCTTTGTCTCCAAACTGCCGGGCGGCATCGGCTCGAACGAGATTTGGATGTACAACAAGGACGGCGGTAAGGGCATTCAGATCACCAAATCCAAACCGCAGGGTAACAAAACTCCGCGCGGACGGCGCCCCAATGCGCAAGGGGTCACCGTGTCGGCTGACGGCCGCTATATCTACTACGCCACCAAGCTTGGCGGCTTTGAATATAACCAAACCAGTTTTGACTGGCGGATTGTCCGCCGCGACCTGCATGAAGGCACCGAAGACACCATTGTCACCGCGCTGGGGGCGGCGATGCGGCCTGTTCTGTCGCCCGACGGTACGCAACTTGTGTACGGCACCCGCCACGAGACTGAGACCGGCCTGCGCGTGCGCAATCTGCAAACCGGCGAAGACCGCTGGTTGGCGTATCCCGTCACCCATGATGATCAGGAAAGCCGCGCCACCCGCGACCTACTGCCCAGCTATGCCTTTATGCCCGACGGCAGTGCGGTGGTCGCCAATGTCGGCGGCAAGATCAAACGCATCGCCCTAGCCGACGGGACGATGACCACCATTCCTTTCACGGTTACCGCGGAACTTGATGTCGGGCCGCTGCTGGTCAACCAGACCAAAGACCCTGAAGGCCCGGTGGTGGCGCGCATGGCGCAGGCCCCGGCTCTTTCACCGGACGGCGATACGGTGATTTTTTCGGCGCTGGGCGAGCTGTACGCCATGGCACTGGAAGACGGCGCAACCCCGCGCAAAATTGACCGTGCAGGCAGCGGTGTGTTCCAGCCCAAATGGAGCCCCGACGGCCGCTATATCACCTATATCACCTGGGAGCCGGGCGGCGGGCATATCTGGCGCATGCGCGCAAACGGTCGCGGACGCCCCGAGCGGGTAACCCAGCAGGCGGCCTATTACACCGAGCCGACATTTTCGCCCGACGGATCCAAAATCTTTGCCGTGCGGATGTCGAATTATCAGTTCAACATCGGCAATCCGGGCGCACAGCGCGACCTGGTGATGATGGATGCATCGGGCGGCGATAACCTTGCCGGGGTGATGTCGGGGGCGACTTTTGGCTCGGTCCAGTTTGGCACCGAGGCTGACCGCGTGCGCATCTATACCCCGGGCGGGCTTGTCTCCATGCGGTTTGACGGCACCGATCGCCGTACGCACATCCAGGTCAAGGGTCAGGGGCTCTATTTCTTTGAAGAGCCAGTGGCCGCCGCCGACATTCAACTCAGTCCCGATGGCCGCTGGGCGCTGGCCAAAAGCCAGCAACAATTGCATCTGGTTGCGGTGCCACAGTTTAATCGCGCTGGCGCGACGGTCAGCATGTCCAGCCCATCTGTACCGGTCAAACAGCTCAGCGATATCGGTGTCGACAGTCTGAGCTGGAGCGCCGACGGTAGCACCATGTTCTGGTCGGTGGGGGCCACGCTGTATACCCAGCCGCTTGCCAGCGTCGACTGGGACGAGAAAAAAGACGACGCCGCCGATACCGAAGAGCATG
>JASBSO010000125.1 GCA_030148905.1 Kordiimonadaceae bacterium
CGAAGGTGACAAGACAATCAACGCGGACGCGCCCTATATCGCCGACAGTCTGACGGACGCGGCGCGGGCGTTCTGGGATACACTGACATCGGGGCTGGAGGCGGCTGGTGTGTCCTTTGTGCACGATCAGCGCCTGGTGCGCGGGCTCGACTATTACACCCATACGGCGTTCGAATTTATCACCTCTGCGCTTGGCGCGCAGGGGACGGTCATTGGCGGTGGACGCTATGACGGACTGATCAAGCAACTGGGCGGGCCGCCCACCCCGGGCGTTGGCTTTGCCGGTGGGATCGAGCGGCTGGCGATGCTGCTGGCCGAGGACACGAGCGTGCGCGCACCGGTGGTGCTGGCCCCGATGGGGGAGGCGGCGCAGGCCCCTGCGATTGCCCTGGCCGAAAACTTGCGCGCTGCCGGCCTGGTGGTGATCAATGAACGCAGCGGCAATTTGGGCAAGCGGCTCAAGCGTGCCGACGCTGCAGGTGCCCGGTTTGCGGTCATATTGGGCGAAGACGAGATTGCAGCACGTACTGCAACGGTCAAAGACCTGTCTGAGGGCCGCCAAAACAGCATCGGCTTTGACGCGCTGGCTAACTATTTGCTGGAGGCTGGCGCATGATCCCCGAAGCCCGCATACAACAGCTTTTGGAGCGGTTTGATTATCTTGGGCACGCGCTGGCGGCCCCGGACGAGGTCTCGTCGGACGAGTTTGTCAAACTCTCGAAAGAATATGCCGAACTTGGGCCCGTCGCCGATGCGGCCAAAGCCCTGCAGGACACCCGCGCCGAGCTGGATGACCTGGAAGAGATGGCATCATCCGCCGACGACCCCGAAATGAAGGCGCTGGCGCAGGAGGAACTGCAAGAGCTGAAGACCCGCATTCCCGACATGGAAAAAGACCTGTCGATCAAACTATTGCCCAAGGATGCGGCGGACGAGCGCTCAGCCATTTTGGAAATTCGCGCCGGCACCGGCGGCGACGAGGCGGCGCTGTTCGCGGGCGATCTGCTGCGGATGTACGAACGCTTTGCCGAGCGCGAGGGCTGGAAGGTCGAGGCGATTTCGGCCTCTGCCTCCGAACAGGGCGGATTCAAGGAAGTTGTGGTGGGTGTTCAGGGCAAGGGCGTGTTTGCGCGGCTCAAATACGAATCTGGCGTCCACCGGGTGCAGCGCGTGCCGGTCACCGAATCCGGCGGGCGCATTCACACCAGCGCCGCCACCGTTGCCGTGATGCCCGAGGCCGACGAGGTCGATGTGGTGATCCGCGACGAGGACATCCGCGTCGATACCATGCGCTCGTCGGGTGCGGGCGGTCAGCACGTCAACACCACCGACAGTGCGGTGCGGATCACCCACCTGCCCACCGGGATCGTGGTGACCCAAAGCGAAAAATCGCAGCACCGCAACCGCGAAAAGGCCATGCAGATTTTGCGGGCCCGGCTGTATGAGGCCGAGCGCGAGAAACTGGCGAGCGAACGCGCCGAAACCCGCAAAAGCCAGGTGGGCTCGGGCGACCGGTCCGAACGCATCCGCACCTATAATTTCCCGCAGGGCCGGGTGACCGACCACCGAATCGGGTTGACCTTGCACAAACTTGACCAGGTGTTGGCGGGCGAGGAACTGTCCAGCGTAGTCGATGCCCTGATCGCCGAGGACCAGGCGGCAAAACTCGCCGCCATGGAAGAGGGCTTTTGAAGATTACAGCACGCGATGCAGTGACGGCGGCGGCGGGCCAATTGGCCGCTGCAGGGTTTGAGACCGCGCGGTTGGACGCTGAAATTCTGGCGGCCCATGTCATGGATATTGCGCGGCTCGACATGCTGGTGCAGTCAGACCGGACGATGGACGCAGCCGAACACGCGCGGTTCCAGTCGCTGGTCACTGCCCGGCTACGGGGCGAACCGGTTGCCTATCTGACCGGGCATAAGGAATTTTGGAGCCTCGACTTCTGGGTCACGCCCGACACTCTGATCCCGCGCCCGGATTCGGAAACGCTGGTTGGTGCTGTCCTAAATGCGGTGCCAGCATTTCGCTCCGTATTAGATTTGGGCACAGGCAGCGGGGCCTTGCTGCTGGCGCTTTTACACGAACGTGCAACGGCTGCGGGCATTGGCGTGGATATGTCGGTGGGCGCACTGGCCGTCGCCCAGCAAAATGCCGTCGATCTTGGGCTGAGCGCGCGGGCGCACTTTGTTCGGGGCAATTGGTATGCTCCTGTGCGCGGCCGCCGTTTTGATGTGATCGTCTCGAACCCGCCTTATATTCGCGCAGACGACTATGCAGCCCTGTCGCCTGGCGTTCGCGATTATGAACCCAAGGACGCGCTTTTGGGGCCGGGTGCGGACGGCCTCGACGCCTACCGCACGATTGTTCTGGAGGCCCCGCACGCGCTTGAACCCGGCGGCGTGCTGGCGGTTGAAGTGGGCTATGATCAGGCCGAGACCGTCCGCGCCCTGTTCGAGGTGGCCGACTTTGCCGATATCGAGATTTGTCAAGACCTGGCGGGGCACAGCCGTGTCGTTATGGCGCGACATGGTGAAAATTGAGATTTAGGCTTGCAATCGCGGCATGAGGGCCGCTAGGTTCAAACAGTAAACGGTACGGCGATGGCGCTGCCGTCTACAGGTTCCGAACTTGACAGAGCGAATTTGGAATCACGGACGCTTTGAGGGCGTTTGCTGTGCTCGGCGATTGGCTGGGCGTGAGGGGCTGTCTAGGCCAGCCCGAAACAATGGTATAGCAAGAGATGAAACAAGCACAACAATCGCGCAAGCCGCGGGGGCGGTCCCCGTCTCGCAAACAGCCGCGTGGCAACAATGGCAATAACCGTAACGAGGTTAAGGTTCGCGGCAACCCCAAGCAGTTGGTGGAAAAATACAAAACCCAGGCGCGCGATGCGATGCAGTCCGGTGACCGGGTGCAATATGAATATTTCATGCAGTTTGCCGACCATTATCAGCGCGTATTGAACGATATGCGCGGGCCGCAGTCTTCGGACGATAGCGACAATCGTGGTCGTCGGTCGCGCAGCGAACGCCACGCCGACCTGAACCAGTCCGAAGGCCGCACGGCAGACGCCGATGATAGGGAACCCGGCGGTGAAGAGGGCGAGACCGCAGACGAGGCCAAGGCCGATGACCGGGCTGAGCGCAAGCCGCGCCGCACGCGCGGTGCGGGCCGGTCGCCGCGTCGCCAAGATGCTGATAAAGACCTGAAACCGATTGATTCAGGTGACGGCGACGGCGATGCACAATCGGCGGTGTCTGAGGCGGAGGCAGATCGCCCCGAACAGGCAGACGAAATCGCCGAAACGGCAGCTTAGTCGCGGCATAATGACGGGGCAGGCTTGAGTCTGCCGGTGCAAATCCCCACATAGGGTTCGAGATAAGCGTGCTTCGTCGAAGGCGCTTGAACCATCATCGTTGCGGCTGCGAATGCGGAGCAACCAACCGTGGGGTTTTGAACACATGGATATCGAACGCTATACTGACCGTGCGCGCGGCTTTATTCAAAGCGCGCAGTCACTGGCTTTGCGCGAAAATCATCAACGATTTTTGCCCGAGCATCTCCTCAAAGTTTTGTTGGACGACAAGGAAGGTCTGGCAGCCAATCTGATCGCCGCTGCAGGCGGCGACAGCCGCGCCGCACTGGCTGAGACCGAAGCCGCACTTGGCAAAGTGCCGCGGGTTGAAGGCTCGGGCGCCGGGCAGTTGCATTTGGACCCCGCCACCGCGCAGGTCTTCAGCACGGCGGAAGAGCTTGCCGACAAAGCCACAGACAAATTTATCACCGCCGAGCGGTTGCTGACCGCACTGGCTGCCACACCGCGCGCCGACACGCACCGCATTTTGAAGGCAGCGGGTGTCGACATTGCCAAGCTGGAGGCGGCGATTGCCGACTTGCGCAAAGGCCGCAAGGCTGACACCGCGAGCGCGGAATCGAGCTATGACGCGCTGAACCGCTATGCCACCGACCTGACCGAGCGGGCGCTGGCGGGCAAGCTGGACCCGGTGATTGGCCGCGACGAGGAAATTCGCCGCACCATTCAGGTGCTTTCGCGGCGAACCAAAAACAACCCGGTGCTGATCGGCGAACCCGGCGTAGGCAAAACCGCCATTGCCGAGGGCCTGGCGCTGCGCATTGCGGCGGGCGATGTGCCCGACAGTTTGCGCGACAAACGTCTGATGGCGCTCGATATGGGCGCGCTGATTGCCGGGGCGAAATATCGCGGCGAATTTGAAGAACGCCTTAAGGCTGTGTTGCAGGAAGTCAGCCACAGCGACGGCAATGTTGTGCTATTCATCGATGAAATGCACACGCTGGTGGGTGCGGGCAAAACCGATGGGGCGATGGATGCCTCCAACCTTTTGAAGCCTGCCTTGGCGCGGGGCGAGTTGCACTGTATCGGTGCGACCACGCTCAACGAATACAAAAAATATGTCGAAAAAGACGCCGCGCTTGAGCGCCGGTTCCAACCGGTCATGGTCGAAGAGCCAACGGTGGAAGACACCATTTCGATCCTGCGCGGGTTGAAGGAAAAATACGAACTGCACCACGGCGTGCGCATCACCGACGGGGCGATTGTCGCGGCGACAACGCTGTCGAACCGCTATATCACCGACCGGTTTTTGCCCGACAAGGCCATCGATCTGATGGACGAGGCGGCCTCGCGCCTGCGCATGGAAACCGAATCCAAGCCCGAGGAAATTGACGAGCTTGACCGCCGCATTGTGCAACTGAAAATCGAGCGCGAGGCCCTGCGCCGCGAAAAAGACGAAGGCGCGAAAACCCGGCTTGAGGCGCTGGAAAAGGAACTGGCGGACCTCGAGCAGCGCTCGGCCGAGCTGACGGTGCGTTGGGAAGCCGAGCGTGACCGGCTGAAAGGCGCGGGCGACTTGAAACAACAGTTGGAGCACGCCCGTTTCCAGTTGGAGCAGGCCGAACGCCAGCATGACTTTGAGGCGGCCGCCCGCTTGCGCCACGGCACCATCCCCGAGCTGGAGCAGAAAATCGCCGCCGCCAGTGATGAAGGCCACGCCGAAAACGCATTGCTGCGTGAAGAGGTGACCGACAGCGACATTGCCTCGGTAGTGTCGCGCTGGACCGGTGTGCCCGTTGACAAGATGCTGGAAGGCGAGCGCGACAAACTGCTGCGTATGGAAGATGAGCTTGGCAAGCGGGTCATCGGGCAGGACGAAGCGTTGGCGGCCGTGTCGCATTCGGTGCGCCGCGCGCGCGCGGGCCTGCAGGACCCAAACCGTCCCTTGGGCAGTTTCCTGTTCCTCGGCCCCACCGGCGTCGGCAAAACCGAATTGACCAAGGCGCTCGCCAATTTCCTTTTCAACGACGACAGCGCCATGGTGCGCATCGACATGTCGGAGTTTATGGAAAAACACGCGGTGGCGCGCCTCATTGGCGCACCGCCCGGCTATGTGGGCTATGAAGAAGGCGGCGTGCTGACCGAAAGCGTGCGGCGCAGGCCCTATCAGGTGGTGCTGTTTGACGAGGTCGAAAAGGCGCATCCCGATGTGTTCAATGTGCTCCTTCAGGTGCTGGATGACGGGCGGTTGACCGACGGCCAGGGCCGTACGGTTGATTTTACCAACACGCTGATCATCCTGACGTCGAACCTTGGCAGCCACCTGCTTGCCGACCTGCCCGACGGGGCGGAGGCCGAAAGTGTGCGCGACGGCGTGATGGAGGTGGTCAAGGGCGCGTTCCGGCCCGAGTTTTTGAACCGGCTCGATGAGATCATCCTCTTCCACCGGCTGAGCCGCGTGCACATGACGGGCATTGTCGACGTACAGATTGCCCGCCTGCAAACACTGCTGGATGAGCGCAAAATTGTGCTGAACCTTGACGACAGCGCCAAGGCGTGGCTCGCCGATACGGGCTATGATCCGGTTTACGGGGCGCGGCCGCTGAAACGCGCGATCCAGAAATATCTGCAAGACCCCCTGGCTGACCGTCTGCTGCGCGGCGAGATTGTGGACGGCCAGAGCGTGTCGGTGAGTGCAGGCGACGGGCAGTTGGTGATTGGTAAGAGCGCCGACAGCGCCGCCGCCTAAGCCGGTAAGTCGCTAAAAAAACAGGCCCCGGAGACAGCATCTCCGGGGCCTTTGTGTGTGCGTCCTCAGTCAGGACTTAGAAATTACCCGACACGTTGAACACAAAGGTCCGGCCGATGGGGCCGATCGGGCGAATGAGCGAGCTGAGGAACGGCTCGCGGTCGCCGATATTGTTCACGCTCACACGCAGGGTCAGGTTCTCGTTCACATTATAAAAGGCCGAGATATCGTGGACAAAGCCACTGCCGGTCGTTAGCGGATCGGCAAATAGCGGGTTGCCCGCAATCTCTTCATTTTCCACCGTATCGAGAAGCTGGCTGTCTTCAAAGCGCATGGTGTAGGTGAGGCCGTAATTCTCACGCTGCCAGCGCGCCACAAAGTTGACGATCCATTCGGGGAAGTTCAACTCGCCCAAATTGGTGTCGATCTGATCGGGGAAATCCTGGAACGGGAAATCGTCATTATTGATCAGATACAGACCGCTCACCTGCAGGCTCATATTGCCGTAATCGGGCGAGCCGACGAGGCTTTCCAGATCGAAGCTATAGTCGGCAGAGAAATCGACGCCCTCGGTTTCCAGCGCAGCGATATTGGTTTGCCCCGACGTAAAGCCGGTGATGAAGCCAAAGGTCGCGTCGCGTTCGATCAGCGGACAGAAGGAGTTTTCGATCGACGGTGCATCCACGCAGTTTTCAACCAGCGTCACCGCGTCGATCTGGTCGATCGCGTCTTCAATGCGGATATTATAATAGTCGACCGTCACATTGAGGCCCGGCACATAGCTTGGCGTATAGACAAGGCCAATGGTGTAGGTGTCGGAGGTCTCTTCGGTCAGGTCGGGGTTGCCGCCGCCCTGGCCGGTGATGAAGGCCGACACAAAGTCGGTCGAGTTGAAGTCGGGCGACAGGCCAAGTGCGGCACAGTTCGACGCCCGGAATTCAGACCCGGCATTGATGTTTTGCGGGTTACAGGGGTCTGCATCCGCATCGAGGAAGATCGGCTGGTTCGGCGAGAACAGCTCGAACACATTGGGGGCCCGCACTGACCGGTTGAACGCCCCGCGGAAGCGGATGTCGTCGGTCACCTGCCAGCTGGCACCCACCGCCCAGGTAAAGACGCTGCCAACCGTGGAATAGTCAGAATAGCGCGCCGAGCCTTCGAGGCTGAGCGATTCCACCAGAAACACATCGCGCACCAGCGGAATGGCCACTTCGCCGTAGAACTCGGTGACGTCAAAGTCACCTTCAACCGGCGAGACTGCCGTGGTGACCGAGTTGAAGATCAACCCAGCGGTTTCAAAGTCGGAGGGGGAAAACTCGCTTTCTTCCTCGCGGTATTCAAACCCAGCCGAAAACGCTACAGGACCCGCCGGCAGCTCGAAATAGCTGGGGCTGTCACCGTCGATCAGCACCTGAATGATGCGCTGCTCTAGCTCTTCATTGTCTTCAACCGGAATAAAGGCGAAGGCCGCCCCTTCAGCCGAAATCTGGTTGAGGCCAAAGATATTGATCGGCGCGCACTGCCCGTCGCCCGGATCGAAGGTCAGGAAACCTTCGCGCGCGGTTGGAAACGGTGACACCGGTGGAACCGCGGTTGGGTCTAGGTCCGACCGGCAAACGATATTGCCGGTGTCGGGGTCAACCACGGCGTCAACGCCGGCAAAGAAGCGGTCTTCAATCCGGGTGTTGATAAAGGTTTCGTTCACCTCGGTCCGGCCGTAATTGAACGACGCCTCCCAGCGCCAGCCATTGTCCAGTTCGCCGCGCAGGCCACCAACGGCCCGGAAGGTATAGCGGTCAGATTCGGTCTCGGGGCGCACCAGATCGTCGATCTGGTCGCGCGAGATCACAATCTCGGGCGAGAAGCCTTGCGCGGTCAGGTCGTCGATCTGCGCCTGCAGCGCGGCGGGAATAAAGGCGTTATCAGCGGCGATGGGGATATCGTCGTTAAAGCCGTTCACGCCGTCCGAATCGAGCGTGCTGGTGAAGGCAAATTTGGTCTCCAGAAATGCGGTGACGTAGGAATTGACCTTATAATTGGTGTTGGCGTTCACAACGACCCGCTCGATATCGGGGATCAGCACCTCGGTTGGGAAGGTGGTGCCAATACCGTCGCCGCCCGAGGCGTTGAAGCCGTCGGAGAACACACCAAAGTCAAAGGGCCGCAATGTGCCGGTTTCATCGATCACCTGCGCAATCGGCACGCCGCCAATGGTGGGCACGCCGCCGATATTGGGGCCGTCAAAGTCCGGCCCGCCAACGGTTGCGCCAAAGGCGCTGCCAAAGAGCGCAATGGTGCCAAAGGGGCTGGAGATCGGCAGGGTGACATTGGGCACAAAGACATTGTCTGCGTCAGGGTTCAGGCCGAAGGCGGCCGCTACCTCTGGCGAGTTTGGAATCAGCGAGGCCAGGCCGGGGAAGGCAAAATCGCGGTCTTGAGCGACAATGCTTTCCTGGCGGGCATATTCGATCGAAATCACCGCATTGCCGCGGTCGTCGGCGAAGTTTGAGCCGAGCGTCAGGGCGGCGAAATAGTTTTCGGCGTCGCCATTGTCGGAGATCGAGAACTGGCCGCGGTAATCGACGCCCTCAAAGTCATCCTTGAGGTTGAAGTTCACAACGCCCGAAACGGCGTCCGAGCCGTATACGGTCGCCCCTGCGCCGGTCACCGTTTCAATCGACTCGATCAGGGCAAGCGGGATAGTGGACACGTCCACAGCAGCGCTGCCCTGAACGCCAGAGACGTGTCGGCGACCATTGACGAGGACGAGTGTGCGGTCCACACCGAGGCCGCGCAGGTCCAACTGGCCCACGCCGTTCGGCGAGTCAGCGGTGAGCGCCGACTGCGACGCGGTCAGCGTGCTGTTGAGCGCGGGTACATTCCGCAGCAATTCGGAAATATCGGTCTCGCCGGATTCGACCAAATCAACGGCGCTGACGACGGTGACGGGGGACGGGGCTTCCAGATCGGTCCGGCGGATCCGCGACCCGGTGACCACCACTTCCTCAACCACGACATTTGCGTTGTCTTGATCCTGTGCCAATGCACCATGAACTGGCATGCATGCAGCAAAGACGACAGTTGCGGCGGATGCCATTAGCCGGATTTTGGTTGGCGTTTTCTTGTGTGTGAATGGGGTCATAGCCCACCTCCTTGTTCGCTTGGCGACGAAGACATCGCAGTATCAAAGGTGCGCGCGAACCCCCTTTTTCGCACTGCACACAAAGCAGTGCCTAGGCTTTGCGCCCGTTGAAAACAAGCGATATTCTGCCCGTATCGGCACAATATTACAGATGTGTTGCAAAAAAGTCATGCAATCTATCGAAACGACATGAAAATGCAGAATATTATTGCGAGAACAATCGATACCGCTTCAGGCAGGCGGTCTGCGGACTTAGCGGACGCGCTTGACCCGCCCGGATGTGTTGGCACCTTCGACAAAGATGCGGAAACTGCCCAAAAAGCCTTTTTTGATGCGCACGCTGCCTGCGTCGCGCGGGATGATCATGCCGGAATTGGTGGTTTCCACCCAAATCTGGCCGTTGTCCAGTTCAAACTGCGACAGTCCCTGCGCATTTGTTTTATAGCTGACGAGTCCCGCGATAATTTCATCGGGCGTTGGGGCAACGCGTCGCTCGGCGGGCAGGCCGAATTCGGCCTCGGGTGCGGCAAGGGCTCCGCTTGATGCGCTCCCTTCACCGGCGCTGCTTTCATCCGCCAGGGTGCGCTGTGTGGGTGCGTTCGTGCGACCGAAATTTTCCACCGTGGCGGCGCGCGCACCGCGCGACCCCTTCAATGCGGTCACAACAGCATTGAAGCAAATCAGGCGGGCATCGTCGTCTTTGATTTTGTCGCACGCCAGCATCGCATCAGCCTGCGCGTCTTGGGCTGTGGCTGCAAGGGGGGCCCAAGCGCCTAACACAGCCGCAACAACAACGGACCGGACAATCACAGCAGGGGTCATGGTCAACTCAGACATACGCTTCTCCACACGCGCGGCAACTTAGGCGCGCTTCCTCTTTATAGCAAGCCATCTGCACGCGATGCCAGTGGATAAACCATCTGGCAACCGCCCGCACGGGTACAAAAAAAGGCGGGGCCCGGGGGCCCCGCCTCGGTGTTGGTAATGCGCGATCTTAGAAGCGCACGTTCAGACCAAAGAGGTAACGACGGCCTTCTGCGTCAACGACAAGGTTGTCGTTTCCGCCAAAGCCCGATGCCAGACGCTCCAGGTTGCCGCTACCGTCAACATCGAAAATGTTGTTCACGATCACACGTGCCGACACATTTTCGGTGATATTGTAGCGCAGCGTCGCGTTGAAGAGGTCGATGGCACCGAAGGTCGGCACTTCAAAGAACTCATCCGACGCTTCGTTCGAGCGGATACCACCCGAAATGTGCTGCCACTGGAACAGGAACGAGAAGTCTTCCAGCGCGTAGGTCAGGTTTGCCTGCCAACGCGACTCTTCGTTACCGATCTCGCCTTGCAGATTGTCAGGCGATTCTGCACCAACCGCGGTGGTCCGCTCGTCGATGTAGTTGTAGCTACCATTCAGGTTCATCGTACCCGGAAGCTCTGAATACAGGTCCTCAAGCGCGAAGGTGTAGTCCACATTCACGATCAGACCTGCATAGTTGAGCGCAGCCGCGTTCACCTGACCCGTTGCCGGATTCTGGAACTGGAAGGTCAGCGGGTCACGTTCAAACTGACCACAGGACGCTTCGTTCGGGAAGGCCGGGCTGTCGAAACATGCGTTGGCGATCTGCGTTGCCGACAGGCTGGTGATCGCATCATTCAACACAATGTCCGTCCAGTCCGCCGAGATCGTCAGACCTGGGATGAAGTCAGGCTCGAAGATGATCCCAACCGTCCAGGCTTCCGATTGCTCGTTCAGGAGGTTGAGGTTACCCCCCGTTGTCCCGGGCTGCGACGCGTTGACGATGATCGCGGTGTAGTTCGCAAGAGCAGCCGCCTGGTCACCAAGACCGTTCTGGCTGGCCGTGTTGAACGCTGCATCATCGATGGTCGACTGGAACGCCGCAAATTGCGCCGCACAGTTTGCCGCCCGGATATCAGGCGACGGGCCACCAACGATAAAGCGTGGATCACACGGATCGCTTGCGAAGAAGAACGACTCGGAAACCGGCAGGAACAATTCAGGGATCGACGGCGAGCGAATCGCTTCCGTATACGACCCGCGGATTGTCAGCGCGTCTTCCAGGCCTGGCAGGTCAAGCTGCAACCGGCCACCCACCGTCCAGGTTGGGTCGCCGCCGGCAAGGCTGTTGTCCACATAGCGGATCGCGCCTTCAAACTCGAAGTTCTTCACGAAGCTACCAATCGCATCGCCAAGACCTTCGTTTTCCGAAACGATCGGCACCAGAACCTCACCATACACCTCGTTGGTGTTGAAGCCACCCGATACGTCCTGCACTGGGGCAAGCGGATCAGGGCCAGTGGCCTGGGCAAAGTCGTTGGTGAACGACCCACGCTCGCGGCGGTGTGTGTAACCCGCTGCGATCCCAACCGGGCCAGCCGGCAGGTCAAACAGTTCACCCGCAATGTTGAACTCGATCACCGTTTGCTGGGTCCGCGTTGCGGCAAAGACCCGCTGAACCAGATAGTCACGCGCTTCTTGCGTGATATTGTCACGGCCCAGAATGTTCACAGGCACACATGCGCTGATATCGGTGGGTGTTGCCGGCTGGGCGACACCGCCGCCTTGCAGGAAGTCTGGTGGATCGATCGTTGAACGACAGACAATCTCACCGGTGTCCGGGTCGACAACCGAATCGATCGCCAGCGCAAAGCGGTCACCATTGATGGTGGTTTGCTGCGTCGACGCATTGGTTTGACCAAAGGTGTAAGCGGCTTCCCACGACCATTCACGGCCGGCCAGTTCGAACGTGCCGTCAAAACCACCCACGAAGCGGAACACGTCCTGGTCGCGGAAGTTTGGCGAGCCTTCAACAATGTCGATATTCGAACGGGTGATGAAGAGGTTATCTCCATTGCCCGGCGTGAAGATCGGGTTCCCGTCAGCGTCGGTCTGCGCGAAGATGATGTCACGCTGCGCCTGCGTTAGGAACGGGTTGTCGTCGATATTGACCTGCAGAACGCCCGCCTGACCCGGTGCGAAGAACGTCGTCGACCAGGGTGGCTGGTTGGCTTCGTCAACGGCTTCCGAGCGTGCATACAAACCTTCGAAGAACATGCGAACATTGTCCGTCAGGTCATAATGCGCCAGCGAGGAGGTGATAAAGCGCTCAAGCGGAGAAACCAATGTGTTGGTTTCACCCAGCGTGGTGAAGAAGTCATTATTGACCCCGTCAAGGCCCTGACCAAAGAAGATCGACTGGTCGGTGTCGGCATTCAGGCCGGTTTGGAAAGCCGGAATAAAGCCGGTGCCGTCAAGCGAGAAGATCAACGGCGCGCCCGTTGCCGGGTCGGTCAAGACGTTGGTTTGCGTAAAGCCGCCAGGCACGTTGGCATCGGGGGCCGGACGACCGGCAGAGCCAACGGACAGAAGCGGGAAGCCAACATCCGGCACCTGCCATACGGTCGAGCCGTCAAGACAGGTCTGGAAGTCTGCAATACCGTCCGATGCGCCGGTGTTGTCGGGGTTGGGGCAGTTGGTCACAGCGTTCGCGAGGAACGGGCGTTCAATGCCGTTCAGGCCTTCAAGCCGCGAATAGTCAAAGCTGACAACAACATTACCGCGACCGTCGGCAAAGTTCCCACCGATGGTGCCCTGCCAACGATATTGCTCGCTGTCACCTTCTTCGGTGATGCCGTATTGGCCGTCCATTTGTAGGCCTTCAAAATCATCTTTCAGGATGATGTTGACGGTTGCTGCCACGGCATCGGCACCGTAAATCGGCGCACCCGAGGTAAACACGGTTTCCACCCGCTCAATCAGCGAGACGGGAACAATGTTCAAGTCGACCTGCAGACCCGTTTGCGTACCGCCAATGGCCTGGTTGCCGATGGTGGTTGGGGTGTTCTGACCAACCGTCCGGCGACCGTTGATCAGGGTCAGTGTCCGCTGGGCACCAAGGCCGAAAGCGTTCACAAAGTTCTGGCCAAGGCTGTTACCCGCTTGCTGGTTGTTGTTCGATGCACCCGGAATACCAAATGCAGGCAACTGGTTCAGACCTTCAGCAATGTTGGTGAAACCGCGCAGCTCGGTAAACTCGCTGTCGATCACCGTTGCCGGCTGGACCGTATCAAAGCCGGCGCGGCGGATCCGCGAGCCGGTAATTACCACTTCTTCAAGGCCAGTATCCGCCGATGCGGTGTCCTGGTCTTGGTCTTGCGCGCTGGCGGTCCCCTCAACGGACGCCAATGCTGCGATCAGCGCCGTAGCGGTGCCAAATCGCAAACGCGACTTCAGATCGTCAAAACGTGTCATACGTTTCCTCCCAAGTTACATTGTCGGGCGGGTCGCTCCTTGTGCGGGGCGCCAACCTCTTATGGGTTTTATGGATTTCTGCTCGCAGAAACGTAAGCGATTGTGTTGATACACAGGGGCTTAGTAAAGGGCGCTCGTTATGTTGCGCGTGCTAATTCTCGCCCGCTGTGACAAAAATGTTACGTGGACTAAACTATCCTCACAGCCAGATGGTTTGCCTCGGCGATGCGGATATGGGTTAGAAGGGCTGTCATATTAAGCGTTCAAGCCGGTCGCTGAGCACAGATCGCACAGAGAGCATGAGATCATTCCACGCTGTGGCAGTAGGGGCGCAATGATTTGTCGCAAATGTTGTACAAAGCGAAAGACTCAGCTTGGTTGATCCAGCGGTGCGCGCCTGAAAAGCGCGCGAAAGCGTTCGCGGTAGGCGCGGTCTGTGCACGGGTGCGGCGATCATCGGGTGCAACGAAAGAGGGGCTTGCTGAGGGCCTGATGCGGTCAACTGTTGCCCTTCTGCCACGCAAGCCTGCGCCGCCAACGGGGGCAGTGTGCGACTTCACCAATGGGGCGTTGTGCGTCTTGAAGAGCGTGCGATTGTCTTACTGATCAGCAGCGGCCTGGGGTGCTGCTGCGCCGCGTAGTGCCCCCGACGCCGCCAGCAGGGGCGAAGATTGCGCCTCTCTGGCCTGGGCAATCAGCGCGGCGCGCGCGGCCTGAAACGCTGCAAGCTCGGCACCGGCCAATGTGCGCGCATCGGGGAGTTTCAGGCGGCGCGGGTTGACCTGCGTGCCGCCTTTCAGAATTTCATAATGCAAATGCGGGCCTGTCGACCGACCTGTCGATCCGATATAGCCAATCACCTGACCCTGTTCGACCCGTCGCCCGGCCTTGATGTCTTTGGCAAAGCCGTTCATATGGCCATAGGCCGTCTTATATCCGGCGCCGTGGCGTATGCGGACATAATTGCCGTATCCGCCATTGCGTCCGGCCACTTCCACAACGCCGTCACCAGCAGCCATGATTGGCGTACCCCGCGGGGCGGCAAAGTCCAGCCCCTTGTGCAGGCGGGTATATCCCAAAATCGGATGTTTGCGTTTGCCATATCCTGATGACAGGCGCGCACCGTTGACGGGCGTTTTCATCAAAGCTTTTTGGGTGCTGCTGCCGTCGGCGTCAAAATATCCGACCTTGCCGGTCGAGTCGGTAAAGCGGGTTGCCTCAATCGGTTTGTCGCGCAGGGCCAGGCGGGCAAATTGAATGTCGCGGACCTCGGTGTCGCCGTATCCGTCGGCGCGGGCCAGGGTGAACAGCAGGTCGACCTCATCACCGGGCCAGATATCGCGCTGAAAGTCGACGTCAAAACTCATCAGGCGGATCATTTCGTGAATCGCCTGATCGGGAGCACCGAGGCGCTTGGCGGTCAGATACAGGCTGTCTTTGATCGGGCCGCTGACAAATGTGTCTTCCAGTCGGATGGCAATGGGTTGCTCTTCGGCAACAAAGCGATCGCCGTCCCAGCGCACCCCGGCATGCATGTCAAAGGCGCGGCGAAAGCGCATGGCCGACAAGCGCGACGAATCGTCTTTGCGGCGCGTCAGCATAAAATCGGTCCCGGCCCGCAGCCGCCGCAAATCGGCAACGGCCGACAGCGCGGTGACAGCGATATGGGCATTTTGATTATTGATCCCGGCGCGCTTCAGCAACCCACCTAGGGTCTCGCGCGGCTTCAGGGTCAAGGTCTCGGTGGGCTGATCTGCTGCGGGCTGTTCGGGTGCACTTATGGTGTCGCGTGTCGAACCGCTGTCCTCTGCGGGCAGGCTTGCGTATGCCACGTCGGACGCAGGTTCCGACGTTACGCTGCCGATGCTGCTGGTAAGGCCGTGAAAACTGTGCGCTGATATTAAGGCCGCAATCGCCGTTGCCGACATGATCCCAAAGGCTGTGGTGGTCTCCAGGCGGCGGCCAAGCCAGACCGCACCGCGCCCGGCATATGTGCGCACAGGCGCGCTCGCTCCCCAGGCGGCAAGCGCGCCGCTGCCCATCCGGCTGCGGACAAATTTTGCAACTGCCGGCTCAAGACGCTCTGCCGCTTGTCGGCAAAGCCTGTCATAGGCCGCTCGAAAACCGTTCTGTATCGTCACTCTGTACCTGTGAATGCTGCCACAATCGCCTGCAATATATAGGCGAACTGCCGAGTCGGCAAGGTTCTCATGCGCAGACCGCTGGCGAGCAGGGTACGGGCTTGCCAAAAAAATTGTCCAAAGGGTCAAAAAAGTCCTTGCCAAAGATTTCAGTGGGGCGTAGAAGGCGCCTCCACCGACGACGGGCTGCGGCTCAGCCGAACGCCGACGCGGTGAACCGCTTAGAAAACCGGTTGACTTTTTCGAAAGGGTGACCATATTCTGAGTGTCTGCGCTGAAGCTCCGAATCTGGGGAAGCAGTGTTTTTCAAGGCAGCACATTTTTAATGCCGGAGCGATCCGGACGTGGTGTCTTTTGCTCTTTGACATTGTTGATTGAGAAGGGAGATGAGGACGGTAGGTTCTCTTACGCTTCGGCGTATGAACAGGCTTTGGCCTTGAGCTTATTGTTGCTTATCTTCTGGATGTTACAAC
>JASBSO010000140.1 GCA_030148905.1 Kordiimonadaceae bacterium
GAGTTGGATACCCTGCCCGACACCATCGGCGCGTTGGAGGACGCCATTGCAGCGCTAGAAACGGCGCTGGCTGACCCGGACTTTTATCAGCGCGACGCAGATGCCTTTGCCAAGACGTCTGCCAAGCTTGCTGAAACGCAAGAGGCTCTTGAAGCTGCGGAAACCCGCTGGCTGGAACTGGAAGACCGCGCAGCAGGCCTCAAGGCTGCGGGCGGCTGAACACCCAATTGGTGTCGGTCGACGCCGCGTCGTCGAACCGGTACCCGCCTTCTGAAAAGGCTTTCAGGTCTTCCGCATCGCTCAGCCGATTGTCGACAATATAGCGCGCCATGGCGCCCCGCGCTTTTTTGGCCAGAAAAGAAATAACCCGGCTGCGACCGTCACGAATTTCCTTAAACACCGGTGTGATCACCACCGCATCCTTGCCGAGCGCGCGTGTGTTGACCGACTTGAAATACTCGTTCGAGGCCAGGTTCACCAAAACCTTGTCATCGCCCAGGTCTGCTTTCAGTGCCTTGGCAATTTTATCGCCCCAAAAGTCATAGAGCGTTTCCCCGCGCTTGTTGGGAAACTTTACCCCCATTTCCAGGCGGTAGGCCTGCATCAGGTCCAGCGGACGCAACACCCCATACAAACCCGACAGGATGCGGATGGTCTCATTGGCGAATTGCCGGTCGTCCTCGTCCATCGACGGCGCATCCAGGCCGACATACACATCGCCCTTGAACGCATCGAGGGCATATCGGGCATTGGACGGCGTAAAGGGGGTTTTGAACGCCTTGAATCGTGCGACGTTCAGGTCCGCCAGCGCCTCGGATATCCCCATCATGCGCATCAAATCATTGGCTTTAAGCGCTTTGGCTTTGGATACCAGCTGCTTGCTATCTTTCAGAAACGCAGGCTCGGTCCCGCCCTCGCTGAGCCATTCACTATCGAAGTCGAGCTTTTTTGCCGGACTCAGCACAACCAACATAAAACGACCCTCCTGATGCGCCAGATTCTGCCGCGTTTTAGACCAAAGCCCCGTGCGAGGCAAATCCCCTTCGGGTTTCGCATTTGAAAGTGAAGATATTGTGATAACACTATGCCGATACGGCTCAGATTGGGGGATATGAGAGAACGGCTATGCGCAAACGCGACTATCGTAAAAAACAAATTGGCAACCGCCAGCTCGCACCCGAAACGCAGATGATGGGCTATGGCTATGACCCCATGCTGTCGGAAGGCTCGCTGAAACCGCCCATTTTTCAAACCAGCACCTTTGCCTTTTCCAGTGCAGAAGAAGGCAAGGGCTTTTTTGAGATTGCCTACGGCAAGCGCGAAGCCGCGCAGGGCGAAGAACCCGGCCTGATCTACAGCCGGATCAACAACCCCAATCTGGAGATTGTCGAAAACCGCCTGACGCTGTGGGACAATGCCGAAATGGCACTGGTGTTTTCCAGCGGCATGGCCGCGATCACGACGTCGATGATGGCCTATCTCAGACCCGGTGATGTGATTGTGCATTCCGAGCCGATTTACGGCGGCACCGAATATCTGATCCGCAACATCCTGCCAGAATATGGCATCAAGTCTGTTGGCTATCTGGCCGGCACCGGGGAAGATACCTTAAGCCCTACGCTTGAAAAGGCTGCAAAACTGGGGCGTGTGTCGGTGATTTACGGCGAAACGCCGGCCAACCCCACCAACCAGCTGCTTGACCTGGACCTGATGGCGCGCTGCGCGGCGGCGCACGGCGAGACGCACGGGCACCGGCCCGTCACCATGGTCGACAACACATTTCTGGGGCCCTTGTGGCAACAGCCGGGCCGCCACGGCATCGATATCACGCTTTATTCGCTGACCAAATATGTGGGCGGGCATTCGGACCTGGTTGCGGGCGGGGCCATTGGATCCTATGAGATATTGAACCCTGTTAAGGGCTTTCGCACCATCTTCGGCACGCAAAGCGACGCCCACACGTCGTGGCTGTTGATGCGCTCGCTGGAAACCCTGAAAGTGCGCATGGAACGCGCCGCTGAAAACGCCCGGATTGTTGCGGAATTTTTGCGCGAACATCCAAAAATTAAAACCGTCAATTATCTTGGTTTTTTAGAGCCGGGCTCGCCATTGAAGGACATTTTCGACCGGCAATGCACATCGGCCGGGTCCACCTTTACCTTTGATGTGATCGGCGGTGAGGCGGCCGCGTTTGCTGTGCTGAACAGTTTGCAGGTGATCAAGCTGGCCGTATCGCTGGGCGGCACCGAAAGCCTGATGGAAGCGCCCTATTCGATGACGCACTCTGACGTGCCTGACGATGTCAAAGACCGGTTGAACATCACCCCGGCAACCTTGCGCGTGTCGGTCGGCATTGAACACGCCGATGATCTGGTCGCCGATTTGGCGCAGGCCCTCGGTTAGACACCACTCCGCGCTAAGGCCGACAAACCCGCTTTCGAACCGCGACTAAGACTGGGGACTTAAGCCACCGACCTAAGCCACCAGGCGCGGCTTGGGCGCGGTGCGCTTTTTCTTGCCTTGCAGGGCCTTGTCGTGCTTGCGAATGAAGGCCTTGACCTTGGGCGCGATCGCATCGCGCCAGCGCCGCCCGTTAAAAATGCCGTAATGGCCGACCTTTTCGGCAATCAGATGCGCCTTTTTCGCGTCCGGCAAGGCGGTGGTAATGGTCAGCGCCGCCTCGGTCTGGCCGACGCCCGAAATATCATCCAATTCGCCTTCGACCGCCATCAGTGCGGTTGAGGTCCAGTCGGCTGGGTCCACGCGCTCGCCGCGTACAACCCAGTCGCCCTTGGGCAGTGCGTGCTTTTGAAACACGGTTTCCACGGTTTGCAGATAGAACTCCGCCGTCATATCAGCGACCGAGCGATATTCTTCATAAAAGGCTTTGGTTTTTTCCGCGCTTTCGCCGTCACCGATAATCAGATGCTCGAACAGTTCCTGATGCTTCATAAAATGGCCGCCAAGGTTCATGGTCATAAACCCTGCAAGCTGCAGAAAGCCTGGGTAAACCTTGCGCATAAATCCGGCATTGGGAAAGGGCACAACGGTGATGACATTGTCTTCAAACCACGAGATTGGCCGCGTTGTTGCCAGCTTATTGACCTCGGTTGGGTTGATGCGTGTGTCGATAGGCCCGCCCATCAGGGTCACCGACGCCGGGGCACAGGCGTGCCCCGCCTTTTGCATCAATGTGGCCGCCGCAAACACCGGGACACTGGGCTGACACACGGCAATCACATGCGTGTTCGGGCCCAAATCCGCCAGCCAGTCCTGCAGATAATCTACATAGTCATCCAGATCAAAGCGCCCGTCCGCCATGGGAACATCGCGCGCATCGCGCCAATCGGTAATATAGACATCATGGTCGGGGATCAGCGCTTCGACCGTGCCGCGCAACAAGGTGGCAAAATGGCCCGACATGGGGGCCACCAAC